>JAYUVP010000084.1:0-27925 GCA_043753995.1 Fibrobacterota bacterium | reverse complement strand
GATAGGGCTGAAATAGCACCACCGCTTCCCGGGTTGTGCCTTGATCAACGCAATGCTGCCGCGCCGAATTTCCAAATAGTGCTGGAGCGAAGGTCAGCTTACGGCTCTCTTCGGGTAAATCCCAGGTGTCGAAGGCCCGGTTGGTCGTGGCCACGGGAAACCAATCGGGTTGGGAAAATGTCTCATTCAAAGCGGCCAATAATTCAGGTCGCGAGCGAAAATTGGATTCCAATCCCAGGCCGATGGCTTGGCGATTACGTGCGAGGTCTTGAACTCGTGACCTAGCTTTCAAATAGGTGGCTAGATCGCCTCCGCGAAAGGCATAAATTGCCTGCTTGGGATCCCCAACTAAAAAAAGAGGCATGGGCTTTGGGCCGTCGAGGTAGAGCTTTTCGAATATGGCCCATTGCACGGGATCGGTGTCCTGAAATTCATCGACGATGGCGACGGGGTATTGCCGGCGCAATAGGTTGGCAAGCTCGGGAGATTGCTGCAAGGCTTGCCAAAGCCGAAAGGCCATATCCTCATAGGTGATAAGGCCTTGATCTTGCTTCAGACGCATCGCCTCATTTCCCAGAGCCGACAAGGTGTCGAATAGGGGGGCCATGCTTTCCCGCGCCTCCGCCTCAGTCAAATCGCGGAGGGCCGGGCCTATGGCATTCAAACCTTCACTCAAACCTTGAAGTCGTGTCTGCAAATCCGGGTTTGGCACCAAGAGGCCGGTGACATTGACGAGTTCCCCGGCTTCTGAGGCCAGCACCGATTTCGCGTGATTGAATTCCTTGTACCAGGCCTTAAGATTGTCGGGGGCATCCAGCAAAAGTCCGCCCAATTTCTCCAGGGCTTTTCTGCGACGACCGAATTGATGCGATGTGATTTTTCTAACGAATAGTCCTTCAAATTCACCGAACCAAGCCTGCTCTATCAATTCCTTTTCGGTTTGCGGGAGAAGGCGATTCCGCAAGGTCTCCCACAAGTCTTCCAGAAGAATCCTTTTGCGCTTCAAGTCCTCGGGATCGGGTGCTGGCTCAAGGCTATCGCCGCGTTCCGGTCGATAGGCTTTTGCATAGTCGTGCAAATCTTTTTGCCATGCCGCACCGGTGGTGGCGACCAAGGAGGCTGGCAAGCCTGCGGGCATTTGGCCAGCGGCGGCTTGACGTCGCAAATCCCGTAAAGCCTTTTCATTCACCGTCCCTTCCCCAATTAAGGCCGCTTCGAAAAGACCGCCTAATTCAAAGGCATAACGGCGTAAGCATTGCAGGCAAAAGCCATGGATGGTATGAACGCTAGCTCGGTCGAAATGCAGCCATGCCTCTTGCAAGCGCAGGCGCGCACCCGCATCCAAATCCGGGCGGGACGACTCACGCTCTAGGCGCTTTCGGATTTTTTCCTTGAGTTCGCCCGCCGCTTTTTCGGTGAAGGTCACCAGTAAAATGCCCGGCATGGATAGGTCGCGCGTCTCCCGTAAAAGGCGCGTTACTAAATGTTCAATGGCATAGGTCTTGCCAGAGCCCGCCGAAGCTTCCAGCCAGCCCGGTGCATCCAAGCGCAAGCGAAGCACGGCTTCGGGGCAGGGGTCTTGTTGGGTGCTCATGCTTCTTCGGTTTCGGCTTGTTCGACCTGTTCGGACGATTCTGCTTTTTCTGGTGTAATGGCCGCGAGCAGGGGATCAAATGCATCCCGAGCCCAGGCTAGGGCCTCCAGGTTAGGTGCGGGCGGCAGCAGGTTTTCAGTTTCCGCGAGGGGCGACAAGCCTGGCTCTATGGTCTCCGTGGAAGCCTCCAAGGCCCTTTTCACATACAGGCGAAAGGCCTCGCCAGCAGAATCTTCCTGAAACCATGGCCGTTTTTTAAAGCCTACCCATTTATGCCAAAGTGATAAATCCGGCCCCACAGGCGCGTTGGAATCCAGCAAATTGGATCGCAATTGCATGGACATCATTTCGATCCAATTCCGAGCGGTGTGGGCATCGATTTGCAATAGGTAACGCCGAGGTTTCCCTGTCTTGCCCGGCACCGGGGCCAACCACAATTCCACTGGCGCTTCTCGAAGGCCTTCTGACAAGGCTGAAGTAGACTGAAAAGCCAGACAGAAAAAGGAGAAGGCCTTTAGCCAAGGCGTCCAGGAGGAAGGTTTTGCAGAGGACGAGTAGGGTATGGCCAGGTGGCCCCAACCGCCGCGCGGGGTGCGCCAAACAAAGGGCAATTGGCCTTGCCAAGTCCACTCTGCGCAGGCGATGGCGGGATAGTCGCGTCGTGGTAAAAGCGGAGAGCGCGGACTGCCGTCCCCAAATCGAGCCAGGGTTAAGGCTGAGGCTTGGGCTGTTCCCCAGGTTTCACGCAAGGATTCGTGAATTTGTTGCCACCACATTTCCGTGGACTCGCGCAATTGCCTTTCCGCCTCCTCACCGAAATCTCCCGGCGGCAAAGCGCCTTGCAGGCGCAATGCCTTGAGCCTTCTGGATAGAGATTCGTTCAAGGAAAAGGAATGGCCTTGGCATGCTGCTTCGGCAAGGCAAAATCTCGGCAAGTCTCTTCGCAGGCGTTCGGGCAAGGCGAAGGGCTCGGTTTCTTCAACGGCTTCCGCATAGCGATCGGAAAGTTTGAGTCGCCATTTCAAAACTTGTCTGCGCGGATGCCGTAAAAACCTCACAAGGTCGTCAACGTCTAAAGCCGTCGGCAAGGATTGCCGCGAATCCAGGTCATTTTTCGCCTCCTGTGTCTGTCCTGAGACGCGAGTGGCACCGAGGAGGTTCTCATGCGAAATAAGATCGCCTTCGGGAAACGGATGACGCGGGGGAGATAAGGCCTCCTCGCCGTCAGCGGAAACCTGGGGCGGCGCACCCGGATCCAGGGAAACGCGGACGAGACGGAAACCTGCCCGTTTCTCATCCTTCCGTGGTAAGATGTCGGATTCGAGATAGTCGACGAGTTCGCCTAAGGCCGAACTTCGCTGCTGATCGCGATCCCGCTCCAAGTCGCGATCGACATAGCTTAGCACCACGGCATCCTTGGCCTGCATCAAGGCCATGAGCAGGGAATAGCGGTTACGCGCCGCTGGCTCAAGATCGCCGATGACGCGCCGGAATTGACGTAAATCGAGACTGCTTTGCAGGGGCTCGTCTGGGAAGTCCCCTTCTTGCAATCCGGGAACATAAAGCACGCGAAAAGGCAGGCCGCGCAAGGCTTCCAGGCTTCCCACTTGCACCCCACCCGTCAGCCAGGGGCGACCCGGTGCATTCGCCGAGGCCAGGGCCTCGCGCAGGCTTTCCAGAAAAAGCCCCTTGGGCTGATCCACTGAAGCCGGGCCATTCGAAGCACTTGAAATCGTCTCGGCCTCGCCGCGCAAGGCCTGGCGGGCTCGGTCGAAAAACTCAAGGCCTTGCCGCCATTGTTGAATTTGGTGAACGAAGGCGGCTTCGCCCGCCTCGTCCGCCGGAGACAGGCAGGCCTCGGCGAGATTGAAAAAGGCATCGGCCCATTGCGGCATGCCCCGCGGCGTCATGGGGGATTCCGATTTGGCTATGGCGAAAAAGGGCGCCAGCCCATATTCGAGAGCTTTGACCAAGCCGCAAAAAGAGGCCAAGGTTTCGCGATCGCCCATGGGTGGGGCATAGGGAGAGTAACCTTGGAAAGACGTCCCTTCCCCGTCACCTGGGGGTTCCAGCCAAAAGCCGAGCAAAAGTCGTCGCATGCCAGTGAGGAAGCGATGAGGATCGGTTCGCGTCTTGGCATCACTTAAGTTATCGCCCTGGCCCTGGAAAAGGTTCATGGCTGTCACCCATTGGGCCATGGTTTCGGCTGCGGCAGCGTCGAAGCCGAGGCGGGTTTGACAGCGGGGATTGGCGATTAATTCGAGAAAATGCGGACGGTCGAATTCGCCCTGGGCCATGGCCGCCAAGGTGTGAAGGCCCCGCAAATAGGCATCCGAGGCATGCAAACCCGCTTCGGGCCGGACAAAGGGAAGAAACCCGGCGTCGCCAAAACCGCGGGCGCCAAATACGGTGTCGATGACCGGTCCATAAGCCTCGCCATTGGTGAGCAGGATGGCCATATCGTCCGGCCGCAAGGTCGGGTCCGCGGCGCATCGCTCAATCATGTCATGCAAAACCGTTTCGATTTCACGATGGATTTCGGGCGCCGCCATCAGGCGAAGGCTTAGGTCCTGGGCGACGCGTTCTTCCATGGGTAAGGGCCCGGAGCGATGTAAAACTGCCGACTGCACGGTCGCTAACAAAGTGTTTCCCGTGGGTTCGCGAAAACGACCCGCGAAGGCATAGTCGGTGACCTGGCACCAGAGTTGGACATTTTCTCTGCCCACCAGGCCCCAGCGGGCGAGGAGGGCATTATCCTGCGGATCGGCGGCGAGGCTTTCGGCCCATAAGGCATCGCGCCGCAATTGCAGCCGCTTCTTTTCGGCGATATCGAGGTGACGCCAGGACAAGAAACGCTCTTGCCGCAAAAGATCTTGCTGCATGCGGCGACGTCGTGTTCGGGGGTCGAGGGCGTCTTCCCAATATTCCGCGCAGGGGTTGAGGGCATAAATTCGAAATCGAGTCGGATTTCCTCCCGTGATTTCGGTATCGGATAATTGTTGAATGAGGCTGCGGTGAAATGGGGAGATTTGTGCCAAGCCGAAAAGGTCAAGGGCGATATCCTTCCGGGACCTGTCCCCATCGGCGTGCTCCAAGGTGGGGTTCGCCACGACCGGCGTGGTTCGCGGCTGGGCGAAAACCATTTCGCGGTATTGCGGCAAGGTATAGAGGTAGCGGCCCGTTACCGCACCCAGGATGTCGCGCAATCCATTCGGGCCGAAGACATCGCGGTATAAATCGCTTTGCCAGCTTTCCAAGGCAGCCACTCGCTGCTTGGTCGCCGAAGGCGAACCGGCATCGAGATAGTCGGCGAAGCAAGGCGAACCGCGCAGCCACAGGGCCGCCAATCCTTCACGGCCATGCTCACGCACACGGCTGTATTCGTATTCGCGGAATAAATAGGCGAGGCGTCCCGACAATTGCAAAGCCTTGCGCCACGCGGAAGGGGAAATGTCCACGTCACGGGGGATACTGCCGATGCCCCCAGCTTCAAGCCCATCGGCTTTCATTCCCCAGCCTAGATACTGCGCGGCAGCTTCGGGAGGTCGCTCCAGAAGCTTGGCCAGCAAAAGCGCCTGCAAATCTCCAGGGCTAAATAGGCGCGCCGGTTCGCGATCGGGCGCCAAGCGATAGGCGTCGAGATTCGCAAGGCAATCCCACAAGGCGCGCTCCAAATGCAAAAAGCCTAGATTGGCCACGGCACCCAGTCTTTCGGCCAGACCCATTTGCACGAGTCGCCGCAAGGCTGCGGTGGGGGTGGCGAGGCGAGGCGCCGTAAAGGGATCGCCCTGTCCGATATGAGCGGCGAGTTGATCGAGTAAAATGGCCGCACTATTGCTGAAATAAAGAGTAGCGCTCATGATGGCTTTTTAAAGCGGCAAGTTCCCGCGCATCGACATTTGCCGCAAAATCCAAGCTTGACGCCGCAAGACATGGCGCGGCGCATGCTGAGGTGTCCAAGACCGGGGATTGGGCAAACAGGCCGCCAACAAAGCCGCCTCCTCCGAGGTCAATTTTCCTACCGAGCTGCGATAATAAACCTGGGATGCCAGGGGAAAGCCGTAAATTCCTTGGCCGGTTTCGGCAATATTGAGATAAACCTCTAGAATGCGCCGCTTGCTCCAGAGCAATTCAATCAGCCCGGTGAAATAGACTTCCAGGGCTTTTCTCGCCCAGCTTCGATCGGGCCAAAGGAATAGATTTTTCGCGGTTTGCTGGGAGATGGTGCTGGCTCCGGCCATTCGGCGACCTGAAATATTGCCTTCTACTGCCGACATTAAGGCGCGAATGTCAAATCCGTGATGGTCGAAAAAATTCTGATCCTCGGAAGCGATGACCGCTTGCGCCAGAGCTGGCGCCATTTGCTCAAGCGGTTGCCATTCTTTGCGTGCCTGGATGGGTTCGTGATTCAGCCATTGTTCGCCCATTCGAATGATCATTAGGGGCGTCCCAGGAGGCTTTACGAAGCGAAACAATAAGGTGATGGCGAAGGTGACAGCCACGAAAATCAGCACTGCCTGGCGAACCCCATGAAGCAGTCTAAGAAAAAAATTCCGCTTGGATTTGCCGGTGCCGCGGCCTTTGCCCGGACGTGTTACCGTCCGGGGGGAATCACGCTTTTTGTCACGGGCCATAGTGATGGCGAAAATTAGCTCCGAAGCTGTCAGCCATTTTCTTGGAATTGAAATTCCAGGCTCTCGCGATCGAGGTTTCCGGGAAGTTCGGCGTCAAAGCGTCGCTCGGGGTTTATTTGGGGTTGGGGAATGGTCAATCCTTCTCCCAACACGTAAGGCGTTTTCGAGCCTATATCTCCCGTAATTTGCTGGTCGCCGATTTGATGTTGGGTTGGCTTTGTCGCTTTCTCCGGCAAAGCCGCATCGGAAATAGCTTGTCCCTGCAGGCCTGAGGCCAAGGCAGGCTGAAAGCCGAGGCTGGACCAAGCGCTGAAGCCAAAACCTCCGGCGAATACCAGGGCTGGGGTAACCGACATGAGACGGGATGCGAAAGACATGCTTGCCTCCATTGCGGGAGAAAAAGTCCATGGGACCGGGCCCGCTTTTTCATCCTATCGCCGAAATTCTCTCGCCGCATGGCAGGGACGGGACCAAGGGTTCCGAATAGCCGGTTCCTGGGTTGTCGCAGCCGCCTTTTTACCTTTCGGGCATGCCTAAAATCACTTTTTATGGATACAAGAAATGTTCTACCTGCCGCAAGGCCGAAAAGGCTTTGGAGGCCGCGGGCTTAGAATTCACCTTCGTGGACATCACCGAAAAACCTCCGGCCAAGTCGGGTTTGAAAGCCATACTGAAGCAAGCGGGAGCCCCGATGCGCAAGGCCTTCAATACCAGCGGTGAGGTTTATAAGGCTATGGGCCTGAAAGACAAGGTGGGAGATATGGACGAAGACGCCATGCTGACCTTATTGGCCGGCCAAGGTCGTCTTATCAAGCGACCCCTGGTCTCGGACGGCCAGAAGGCCACGGTCGGCTTTGATGAGGACGTTTTTCGAAAAACCTGGCGCTGACGCCTTTGAGTGGTCTTAGCGGCCGTCGGGATTGATTTCGTTTAGCCACGCCAGAATGCCACCCGTGACATTCATGCAATTGTCATAGCCTTTAGACTTTAGGAATTCGATGGCAGTGCGGGAGCGACGGCCGGAACGGCAATAGATATAGACCGTCCCTTCCTTGGGGATTTCGGCCCATCTTTGCTCAAGCTGGCTCAGGGGAACGAGCTTGCCCTTGAGATTCACCTCATTGAATTCTTCGGTTTCGCGCACATCCACCAAATGGGTCTGGGGATTGCTTTCCAGGGCCTCTTGGAGCTCCTGAACTGAAATTTCGTCGGATTTAGGCATCCGGAGACCTCCGCTTTGGCCTCAAATCTATAAAATCGCCCTGTGTGGACGTCTAAGACATTGAAATTGGAACAGGATCGATGTACATTCCCTTCCCCTAAAAATCAGGTTTATCGCCTAGGTACTGCAAAAGGATAGCGCATGCCGGCTGCTGCAAAAGTCAAAATTTCTCGTGCTCTCGGTCTTGCCCTGACTCCCAAGGCAGCCCGTATCATGGAGCGCCGCTCCTTCACCCCAGGCCAACATGGCTTGGCGCGTAAGAAGAGCCCCTCGACCTATAAGACCCAGCTGATGGAAAAACAGCGCCTCAAGCACACGTATAACGTGTCCGAGAAGCAGCTGCGCACCTATTTCGCCAAAGCATCGCATAGTCACGAGTCCACTGGAACGGCCCTGCTCATTGAGCTCGAAACCCGCGCCGATGCCGCCATTTATCGCATGGGCTTTGCCCGTACGATTTATGCCGCGCGTCAGTACGTGGCTCATGGCCATTTCATGATGAATGGCCGCCGCATTTTCACGCCCAGCCAAAAGCTGCGCGTTGGCGATCTCATCACGGTGCATGACAAGAGCAAGACTCACGTGCAAATCGTCGAGTCCTTGACCCACAGCGGTGGCGTCATGGTTCCCGAATACTATGAGATCAATAAGGTGAAGATGGAAGGCAAATTGCTCGCCCGTCCCCTGCGCGATCAAATCCCCGTCAAACTCAACGAGCAATACGTCGTCGAATTTTACTCCAAGTAAGATTTCGCTTTTCGAGATACTTTCGCGATTTTTTCGCGATGGAAAGGTCGGCTACCCAGCTGGCCTTTTTTATTTGGTTTTTTTACCGCAATACCCAGGCGCGCAGCATATAGGCTAGGGTGATCGTGACACAGAGGCCGCTGATCACGCGTCGCAGCAAAACCTTGGGCAGTCCGACGGCCCAGCGGCTGGCGGCATAACCACCGACTAAATTGCCCGCCATCATAGGCAAGGCCGGTACCCAATCGACGGCTCCTTGAGCAATGAAAAAAAGCACGCTCACGGTGCAAATGATGAAAACCAAAATGCTCTTGAGGGCATTGATTTCATGGATATCTTCGATGCCAAGCAAGGCCAAGGCGGCCAGGGTCATGATGCCCATGCCGCCGCCGAAATATCCGCCGTAAATGGCGATGACTGAGAGTAAGACCGGCACTTGCCAACGACGGCGATGCCCATCGCTTCCGAGCTTGCCCGAACGGCGAGCGACCTCGGTGAGACGTTGGCCGAAAAGAAAAAGCAAGGTCGCGCCCAGGAGCAACCAGGGTAAAAGCTGAAGAAAAGCCTCATTGGTGGTGAAAAGCAAAAGCGCCGATCCCAAAATGCTGCCGAGTATACCGAGGGTGATATAAAGAGGCAGGGACTTGGCGTCGGCTCCCAGGCCCTTTCGATAGGCCAGCACGGTGACGAAGGCGCCAGGCAATACGGCCACCGAACCCGTGGTATTGGCATGAACCGCTGTCGACCCCGCCAACATCAGGGCAGGTAGGACGATGAAGCCGCCACCTCCGGCGAGCGCATTGAGCCCTCCCGCCGCCATTCCGGCCACGGCAAGCCCGCAGGCGGACAGCAAATCAAGAGTCATTGGGGGAATGAATCCACTAGCCAGCGGGGCTGGGCGAGACGTTTCACTTTGAACTTGTCAGCGGACTTTGCGGCTTTCGCCGAAGACTTGAATTTTGAAGCGCTTGATGGTGAAGCCTTCTTTACGAGCCAATTCGCTCAAGGCATCTTCGATTTTTTGGCTGTGAATTTCCTTCACTTCGCCGGTATCAGTGAAGATGAAGTGCACATGCGGGCGGGTGCCCAGGGAGATTTCGTAGTGGGTGTGGCCATGTCCGAAATCGCTTTCGGTTAAAATGCCGGCCTCGACCATTTGGCTCAAGCTGCGATAGACCGTGGCACGTGAAATCTTGGCTTGGATTTTCTGCAGCTCGAAAAGCAATTCATCGGCGCTGAAATGACCGGGCTGCGCCATGATGAAGTCGAGCAAGAGGACGCGTTCTTTGGTGAAGAACATGCCCTTGCGCTTCAGCCATTCGGCATAAATGGCTTGGGCATTGGGAAGTGTCTTTTTGTTTTCCACGTTCGGAATATAGCAGGGTATCGGAAAGGAATTCAGGGGTCTAGGAATTCAAATACCACGATGCCCGAGCATTTTCCTTTGCGCGTTTCGAGGTAATTCGTGAAATCCATGGTGGCCACCTTTCCTAACAATTGGCTGGCATGGCGCAATTGCACCGGTCCCTTGCCGTCGGCGAGCAGGAATCCGCAGTGGGTGACGTCAAGGCCTTCGATGTCGGTGACGAAGGCGACGCCGAAAAAGCCGGGACCTGGGCTCCAGTTTTTGGATAGTGCCATGGCCTTTTCATAGGTGAGATAACGCATGTGCAGAATGGGATCGCTGGCCGGGGCGGGTTGCTTCTTACCCTGGAAGAATTTCACCTTGTTGATGAAGCGCGCGCCCACGGTGTCGCCCGGCAAGGGGAGAATGCGCACGTATTTCTCATTGTTAGCCAGCCAATCGGCCACGAAATAATGATTGCGGGTGTGGTAGGCAAGAGTGTCACCACGGTAACGAAGGCGTTTCACCATGGGCAATACCTCGCGGGCATTACGCGCCAGGGCCATGCCCAGGACGCTTTCGACATAGGTGACGCAATCGAAGCGGGACATGTCGAGCAGGGGCTTACCGTCCGGGGATTCGTAGCGGCCCTCGCCGGTGGGGCCGAGAAAATAAGGCCGGCCTTCTAAGGCGGCAGAGAAAAAACGCAAGCGATCGCGATAATTCGGTGGAGCATCGGGCCTCGATAAGAGTTTATGGGCGGCAATGACGCCCTCGCGCTCCGCATTCATGGTCGTGGCGACGCGCACGAAAAGGGTGTCGAGAAGGCGGGCGGCCTTTTCCGGGGAGCCCATGAAATCATTGATGAAGAGCGCGACCGCCAAGGTGTCATTGTCAATGCCGAAGGCATAGCCCGACAAGGCTTGCACACGATTGATGGAGCCGGTCTTGTAGCGGATCATATTGCTTTGATACCAGGGGCGAAGCCGCCTTCCGGTAGCGCCGTCCAGTCCTGGGGTGGCCAAGGAGGCGATATAGTCGTTCACATAAGGATGCCGCACCATAGCGGCCAGCATGGAGGCAACGGCCTTAGGCTTGATGCGGTTTTCGGAAGAAAGTCCGCAACCGTCACGTAAGATAAAATCCGAGGTATCTACGCCCATCTTATTCAAGAAGTGATATTCAGCGCGAATTCCAGAGGTATCGCTGGCATCCTGATAAACCCATCCGCCGAGATGGCGCAATAAGGCTTCGGCCTGCAAGTTCTGGCTTTTTTGATTCACCTCTTCGATCATGTCATAAAGCGGAGCCGTCGTGAGGTGGAAACGGTGTAGCACAGGCAAGCTGTCGGCCTTGGCCGCGAGAGGAGCGGGTGCCACGGCAATACTGTTCTGGGCGAGAGCCCGCATTAAGGCGGCGCGAAAATAGGCGGGAGGATCGCGCACGGGTAATACCATGTGCACGCCCCCGGATTTTTGCCCCAAGGTGCCCGTGAGAGTGACGCGCGTGGTATCGGAATCCTGCCTCACGAAGAGGCGGCGGGCTTTTCCTTTGACCGTGCGCGCCTTATTCACCACCTGCACATAGCCGACGTCGGGATCGATCAAGGCTACCGGTGGCGCACCCACCTTGGCCGAAGGCATGACGGTCAAGTCAAAGGCATTGTCCTGATAGGATAGCGAAGAAACTTCGGCGCCATACCAGGTATTGAAATGATGCTCACGCCAGGCCTTGGGGCGACGCGGACCATGAAAGAAAGTATCGATGGTGACGACTTCGCCTATCACGCTGTCTATGCCCAGGCGTCGCAAGCTGTCGGCAAAGGGTTTGAGCGGGCTTAAGGCGTCAGGAAAGAAGCGATTGCTGACATTGGGATCGCCGCCGCCCACGGCCACCAAAGTGCCATATAAAGTACGGCCTTCGATGCGGCCTCGGACTTCCAGGGCAGTCAAGGGGAAATGATTCACGGGAAAGGTGTCTATGGTGGCTGCGGTCACCACCAATTTCAAATTGGAGGCTGGGGTGAACCATTCACTGTCATGGACGCCAGCTTCGGCGCGGCCATAGCGAGTCGAATAAACGCTGACGCCCAAACGGCCACGTAATTTAGAGCGCGCCCATTCGGCCTGGACCATGGAGTCAAGGCGATGCGAGGCTAGGGTTTTCCAGGCGACGGAAGGCGGTCCCGGTACGGTGGGAATGCGAGGCAAACGTTCGTCATCGGCTGTATACCGGGGGCCGGTGACGGCATTGGGTGCGGGCGAAGGCGCGGTGGATGCGGGTGGCTTGCCACTATCGGGACGCGGGGTGGGAGCGGGTTCGCAGCGGGTGAGGCCGGCAAGGGCCAAAACAAGGCCAGCGCAGGCGGAAAATTTAGAGGTCATGTGCGGGCAAATTCGGGAAGAGGGGCGCCGGCGTTGGCCCCGACGCGCAATAAAGCGCGCAGAGCTTCGAAGTAGCCAGGATAAGTTTTGGCGACGCAACCTGGATCACGCAAGGTAATGGGCACGCCACCGAGGCAAATCAGGGAAAAGCACATGGCCATGCGATGATCGCGATAGGTGTCTATGGTTGCGGTGTTGAGGGCCGAGGGGGGAGTCACTTCGAGCCAGTCCGGACCCGAAGCCACGGTGGCACCGACCTTGCGCAATTCAGTTGCCATGGCCTCGATGCGATCGGTTTCCTTCACGCGCCAATTGCCGATGCCGGTGATGCGCGTGCGGCCTCGGGCGAAAAGCGCCGTGACGGCCAAGGTCATGCCGGTATCCGACATCAAGTCCATGTCGATGTCGAGCCCGCGCAATAGACCGTTTTCGGGAGGCCGTACAGTCACCGAGCCCTGTCCCCAGGTCACGCGGGCGCCCATACGTTCGAGCACGGCCGCGAATTGGGTTTCGCCTTGCTGACTGGAGGCGTCGAGACCCGTCACCTGTACGCTACCCCCAGCAATGGCGCCAGCGGCCAGGAAATACGAAGCTGAAGAGGCATCGGGTTCGATGGCATAGGTGCCGGGGCTTTGGTAGTGCTGTCCCGGCTTTAGGTGAAAGCGGCGAAAGGAATCATTCTCCACCGTGACGCCGAAATCGCTCATGGCCGCCAGGGTCATGGCGACATAGGGGGCCGACACCAGTTTGCCTTGTACTTCCACCGTGACTTCTTCTCGACAAAGCGGGAGGCTAAGCAAAAGGCCGGTGAGGAATTGGCTGCTGACATTGCCTTGTATCGCAGTTTTGCCGCCGCGCAAGCCTTCGGCGCTGAGGCGCAAAGGCGGAAACCCTACTTGTCCCGCATATTCGATGCGGGTTTCACCGCAAAGAGGCAAAAGCGCGTCGACGAGATCGCGAATGGGACGCTCACGCATACGTGGAATGCCATCCAAGTGAAAGCGACCCTGCGCGCCGCTCAGCAGCCCGGCAAGAATGCGCATGGAGGTGCCCGAATTGCCTAGAAAGAGCTCAACCGAAGCCGAGTTGGCCAGGGCTTGGGGGCTCCAGGGGCCGCTGGGTCCGGTGAGGCTTTCCGATGTGGGGGAGAGCGAAGTCATTTGTACGCCGAGCTTGTGCAAGGCCTCGCGCATCAGGGTGACGTCTTCACCATCAGGTACATGGGTGAGCACGGTCTTGCCGCGGGCCATGGCGGCCAAGGGCAAGGCGCGATTGGCTAGGCTTTTCGAACCGGGAGGGCGAATGGTGCCGTCGGCAAAGGCGCAGGGAGGCAAGGTCAAGGTATCGCTGGTCACGGGGAAATTGTACAAAAGGGGTTCGCCAACGCCCCCTCGAAAGCGCTATAAGAAATCGCGATTCACCAGGCTGCCACGTTGCAGCATCATGCGACGATAGGGAAGGTTTTCCATCAGTTGATAGTCATGGGTGGCCATGAGCACGGCCGTGCCCTTGGCGTGAATTTCCTGGAATATCTTGAGAATTTCCCGCGAAGTTCCCGGATCGAGATTGCCCGTGGGCTCATCGGCCAGGACGATATAGGGCTCATTGGCCACGGCGCGGGCAATGGCGACGCGTTGTTGCTCTCCACCGGAAAGCTGATAAGGCATGGATTTGGATTTGTGGGAAATGCCCGCCATGGCCAGCACTTCGAAAACCCTTTCCTTCATGCGCTGATTGGAATAACCCGCAATGCGCAAGGCGAAGGCCACGTTTTCGAAAACATTGCGATCGTGCAGCAGCTTGAAATCCTGAAAGACAATGCCAAGCCGCCTACGCAACAATTGTATGCGCGAATGCGGCGTTTCATGACTGCGATACGTCAAATCCTTGTTGAAGGAGATGAGCACTTCACCGCGATCGGGCTGCTCGTCCATGTAAATGAGGCGCATCAAGGTGGTTTTACCCGCGCCCGAGGGGCCGGTCAAAAAGACGAATTCACCGCGATCGATACTGAAATGCACGTCGTCCAAAGCCCGGAACTCGGACTCGTAAATGCGGCTGACATGCTTGAACCAAATCATTTTCCGTCACTCGGTCATCAGCGCGAAAGTACGAAATGCACGCGCTCGGAAGCTTCAGAGCCGGGCTTGAGGCTGAAACCCGCATAGCGGCCTTTCAAGGTAAAGCCCGCCGACTCAGCCCAAGCCTGCAGGGGATTCAATTCAAAAACCCGCTGTTGATGCTTTTCTTCCTCGCGGCGATAGTTGCCATCGGCCTCGCGCACGAAAATGGTGAAAGCATTTTCCTGGAGCCGACTATCGCTGTCATAATGCGTGCGCCGAATCAAGGTCGCCTCCGGCAATTCCTCGATGTCCAGAAAATCAGTGAAGTGACGGCGGGAATTGGTTTGCGTGGTCACATCGAAAATGAAAAGGCCACCCGGGCGCAAGACGCGATGCACTTCGGCGAGGCAGGTCAGGACGCCTTTGCGGTCCATCAAATAATTGAAGGCGTCATAAACCATGATGACGACGTCGAATCCATTAGTGCCGAAGGGCAGGCTAAGGGCATTGCAGGCAATTCGCCAGGCGGGAGCTGGGTTTTCCCCGAGACGGGCAGCGCTCGCCGTGGTGGCTGCATGGAGCATGCCTGGCGACAAGTCACTATAAACCACTTCGGCGGTTTTGGGATAAGCGCCGGTGCGGTGAAAGGGACAAGTCCCGGCGGCAAGTTCGAGAATGCGCTGAGGTTCGAGTTTCTCCCGTTCCCAGAGGCGACGCAAATAGGCTCCCCATGCGTAGTAATCGACATGGGCCATGACCGCGTCGTAAAACGCGGGGAGAATGCGATAGGGGCTGCTGTCACGCATGCGCGGCCGTCGCGCCCGGCTATTCTGCGCCGGGGGAGGCAGGCCCGTAAACCGGCAATTCGCCTGATTCGGTGCCGGTATTTTCAATTCCGGACGGGCCACTGTTTTCAGGCAAGCCGGTAAAGGTCGCTAGACGGTCTTCCACTAAAATGCTTTCCCGCCATTTTTGCACGAAGGAATTCAGCTTTTGATTCGCTTGCCAATTTTTGGCGACTTGGGCGATTTGGGTCCAGTCTTCATCGAGGGTGAGATGGCGCTCCTCGGCCCTATTTTCGAGAAGGAATAAATTCCAGCTGTCTCCAATCAAAATCGGAGCGGAAATATCGCCTTGCTTTAGGGTATCCACGGCCGACTTATAGGTATCGTCGATTTGGTCCTTTTGAAACCAGCCTAGCGAGCCGCCTAAAGCCTTGGTTTTGCGATCGTCGGAAAGCTTACGAGCGATGTCGGCGAAAGTTTTCGCTGCCCGTGCCTTATTCGTGTCGGCCAATAAAACTGTGCGCAAAGAATCCGCGCGCACCTTGCCCTGGGCCGTGTCTTCGGCCGAAGGTGTTACGCGAATGAAAATGTGGCTGGTGCGGGCTTCATTGTCTTTTTTTCCCGTCACCTTGATGACGTGCCAACCAAAGCGGCTGCGCACCGGTCGGAGAGTATAGTCGCCGGCATCCAGGCTGAATGCTGCCCTTTCATAATCCGGGTCGAGAGTGCCGCGCCGCGTATAGCCGATATCGCCCCCGTCCTTGCCTGAAGGATCTTCGCTGGTTTGCTTGGCCAGAGAATCGAAACGTTCGCCCTTGTCGAGGCGGGCAATGACTTCATTGGCCTTTGCGAAAGCCGCGCTGTCAAGAACCCGGCCAGCCTGAATGCGCAATTGAATATGCGCCAGTTTAATGCCATCGCGTTGAGTAGGCAGGCTGTCTTTGTAGCGCGTGTAGAATTCTTGCACTTGAGAATTGGATGGATCGTGATCGCCGACATATTTCATTTGCAAGCGTTGGCGATAGGCTTGATCGCGCATTTGGTCCAAGAGTCGCGCCTTGAATTGCACTGGGTTCATGCCGGTGGTTTGCTTCAAGGCCGTTTCCAAAGCTTTTTCCCCACCGCTTTGCTTCACATATTGCTGATAGGTTTCCTCCACTCGCGGAGTCAAATCTTTTTCGGAAACGCGAATGGTGGTGTCCTGCTTGGCCTTGGCCAAAACCACCTTCTCCTCAATGATGCGTTCCAGCATTTCACGCCTTTGCAAGGCGGCGGGAGTACGGCGAAAGGCTGGGTTTTGCATGGCCAGCACTTGCCGCATTTCCTCAATCTCGGAAAGCAAAATGATTTGGTCGTCGACCTGGGCCACGATTCCGTCGACCGGCTCGCGTTTATTCCCTGACTTGGCGGCCTCGGTAGCCGCCGAGGCCAGGCTTATAGCCAGGGTCATAATGGCCAAGGAGGTCAAGGCCAAGCGGAGAATGGCAGGGCGTAATGGAGTTTCAGGGCATTGCATGCGAAGTGTCCGTCACCGGGGCCGAAGGTGCATCCGACCGCAAAGCCCCGGTAGGCTCATTGGCTGGGGTATTATCGAAAGGTTCCAAAGGTGGCGGCGGGGCGACAGGTCGAGGCGGGGCAGGGCGGGGCTTGGGTTTTGGTTTAGGCATATCGCCTGGTGTCGTTCCAGCCAGGTCTACTGAATTGCGCACCGCTTTTTCCTGTGCTTGGAGTTCATCGCTTTCTTGGGAAGGCATGGACACGGCTTCATTTTCTTCTGCTGGAGTTTCGCGACCAGGAATTTTATCCAGATTGAAAGTGATTAAGGCGCCTTCCTTGTAGCGGGCAACCGCGCCTTCCCTTTGCTTGCTCTTACGTTCCATCATCAAAATGCCCGCGATATGGTCCCGCACGGTCGGGAAGGCAATCAAGGTCCCAGCTTCGGCTTTTTCCAGCACCTTAACCAGGATGATCCCTTCCGGGCAGGTCAAGGGCCCGGCGATTTGCCCGACCGGAGTCTGCCCCAGGGTAGGTTGCAGGCAGGCGCGAATGTCTTGGGCTTTTCGAAATGGCAAGGATTCCAGGTCTTCGGGCAAGGGGTCAAGTAAATGCGGAGCCGCCTGGACCAAGTAATCGCTTCCGCGCAGCTTTGGCTTCAATTCGAGGGCCTCTTTAAAGCTTTTCACTCGTAAGGTGAGAAAACGCCATTCGGCAACTTTACGGCGAAATTCTTCGCGATGAACCTCATAATATTGAGATAAAGCTCCTTCATCAGGTTCAACGGCCTCGGCCGCGCCTTCGCGCGCCATGAATTCTTCAATCAGCAATTTGCGTCGCATTTCCTCGATGCGTCTGGCGATAGAGGTGTCTTTATCCAATTCGGCCTTTTGGGCCTGTTGGTAAATGACTTCATCGTCAATCCAGCGTTTCACGAAATCGAGGTATTGCTCGCGGGGGAGGGCTTGCTCAAATTCTTGCGGAAAGGTTAATCGCACATCTTCGAGAGTCAGGGTGGCCGTGCCCACCTTGGCCAGGGGCGTACCTGGCTTTTTCTTGGAGGTGCAGTTGGAAAGCCCCAGTCCTAAGGCCAAAACCAAAAGTCCAAGCAGAAGGCGTGAATGGGTGCTATTCAAGCGCAGAAATGCACCGGGCGTCAAAATCGCGGAAAAAAGACATAGGTACCGCTTTACGGCGGCTCGGAGAAAGTCCCTGGACATTGGGGGCATAGGATACAAATCCCTCAGGCGACCCACAATCCACGCAGCACCTGAATGGCCTGATCGATGGCCTGGCGATGGTCGCCCTTGGGAGGATTGAGTTCGACGGCGATCTGAAGGGGTTTGGTGGCGATAAAGCGCATGGTGCGCTTGAAAAGAGGAACCATTTCGGCCAGGCCAGCTTGGTCGGGCTGATAGGCTTCGGCAAAGGTGAGCAAAAGCTTGGGTCCTTGCAATTCGACGGTGGCAAAACCGCGTTTTTGCGCCACCAAACGGGCCCGCATGGTTTGCAGCAGGGCATGGGCGGGTTCAGGTAGAGGGCCGAAGCGGTCCTTCATTTCCTTGTCGAGGTCATCGATTTCGGGCAGGGCTTCCAGGCGGGTCAGCTTTTGATAGACGGCGGTGCGCGTAAGGCCGTCGGCCACATATTCCTCGGGTAAATAGGCGTCGAGGGGGAAATCGATTTCGACTTGCAGAGGAGGCAGCTTTTTCTGGCCCTGCAATTCCTTGACGGCATCCTGGAGTAGCCGCACATAGGTTTCATAGCCTACGGTGGCGATATGGCCGCTTTGATCATGACCGAGAATATTTCCCGCGCCCCGCACTTCGAGATCGCGCATGGCGATTTGAAAGCCGCTGCCAAGTTCGGTGAATTTCTCCAGGGAATAGAGGCGCTTCTTCATGTCGTCGTTGAAGCGGTTGGCGTCGGGCGAAATGAGCAGACAATAGGCCTTGGCGCTGGATCGGCCCACGCGGCCGCGCAATTGATAGAGCTGGCTCATGCCGAAAAGCTCAGCCCGGTCGACTATCATGGTATTCACGTTAGTGATGTCGAGGCCGGATTCGATAATGGCCGTGCAGCAGAGAATGTCGTATTCGCGAGCGATAAAGGCGCTCATGACGCGCTCCAGTTCGCCCTCTTCCATTTGCCCGTGGGCCATGCCGATACGGGCCTGAGGCACCAAAGCTTGCAGCTTTTCCAAGGTCTCGGGCATGGTCTGTACGCGATTGTGCACGAAATAGACCTGGCCACCGCGCGACAATTCGTGATTGATAGCATCCCGTATTTGCCGACCGTCCCAAGGCAAGACACGGGTTTCGATGGGCAGGCGATTGCGCGGGGGCGTCGCGATAATGCTCAAGTCGCGCGTGCCGATGAGGGCCATATGCAAGGTGCGCGGTATGGGCGTGGCTGACATGCTGAGCACGTCGACCTGGGTGCGCAATTCCTTGAGGCGTTCCTTTTGCTTCACCCCGAATTTTTGTTCTTCGTCAATGATCAGCAGTCCGACATCCTTGAACACCACGTCCTTAGACAGCAGGCGATGGGTGCCAATGAGTATGTCCACCCCGCCTTCGGCGGCGGTTTTCAGGGCCTCTTTCTGCTCCTTGGCGGTGCGAAAGCGCGTCAAAGATTCAATGCGCACCGGGAAGGAAGAGAAGCGATCGACGAAGCGGTCGAAATGTTGGGCCGCTAAAATGGTGGTGGGAGCTAGCACGGCCACTTGTTTTTTGTCGGCCACGGCTTTGAAAGCGGCGCGCATGGCGACTTCGGTTTTACCAAAGCCCACGTCGCCGCAAATGAGGCGATCCATGGGGCGCGGGGCCTCCATGTCGTTCTTGGAATCTTGAACAGCCTTAGCTTGATCGGGAGTCAATTCCCATTCGAAGGACTGATCGAATTCGGCCTGCAGGGGGCCATCGGCCGCGAAGGGATAACCAGGCACCACGCTGCGTTGGGCATAGAGCTCGATGAGCTCTTGCGCCAGCTTGAGCACGGCTTTGCGGGTTTTTTCCTTGGTGATTTCCCAACTCTTGCCACCCAGTTTGCTGAGCTGGGGAATATGCCCCTCTTCGCTGGAAAATTTTTCCAGCTTGCCCAGGTCGGTGACGGGCAAGGCCAATTTGTCGGTACCAGAGAAATCGAGCAAAATGCAATCGACGGCATGGCCCTGAGCGACAATGCGCTTGATACCGACGAAACGGCCCACGCCATAGTCTTCATGCACCACCACGTCACCGCGCGTGAGGGCCTCGAAATTCTGTATGGAAACGCCCCCGCCTTTTTGGCGGCGCTGCCTGACCTTTCTAGAAAAGCGATTAAAGATTTGATGATCGGTCCAGATCGCTACGGCATCATCATGCAAAGTGAAGCCGCAATCGAGATGGCCCACCACCACGCCCGCCACGGGCAAATCGACGGCCAATTTTCGGAGGCGATCGGCCTGGCCTTCATTGGGGGCGGTGAGGTAAAGCTGCACGCCTTCCTGGGCAAGCTTGCGTATGCGATCGTCGATGTCTTTGAGGCCCGCGCCGGCGCGAGTCTGCGCTTCCACATTCAGGGTGCGCGACAAGCGGCCTTCCCAGCTCACGCGGGAGAGGCGAACGTGGCGCACGCTTCCAAGCAGGCGTTCCAGCCCGGGCCCGTCCAACCAGAGTTCGTTGGGGCGGCAAATCCAGCGGTCTTTATGCACGGCCTCGGCATGGCCTTCGAGGGCATTGGACCAAACCTTATCGACCGTATTCGCCATGGCTTCCGCATCGCCCAAAACCACCAGGGGATCGGGGCCGAGAAAGTCGAGCAGGGTATAGCGCAGCTCTTTGAAGAAGGCCTTTTGCCAATGAATGCCAGCAAAGTCGCGCTTGATTAAAAGCTTGTGATTTTCAGCTTCAAAACCGCCCTCCCCTAAAAACCGATCGAAATGGCGCTCCATGCCAGCTTCGATTTCTTTTGGCGTGAAGCTGCATTCGTCGAGAGGGAAAATTTCGATGGCTTCCACTTCGCGCAAGGAGCGCTGGGTGAAAATGTCGAATTCCTTGATGGCTTCAATGCTGTCGCCGAAAAGCACGATGCGGAAGGGATGCTGGGCGAGATAAGGGTAGACGTCGATGATTTCGCCGCGCACCGAAAATTCACCGATGTCTTGCACCGTATTTTCCTCACGAAAGCCCATTTGCAAAAGCGTTTCGCGGAAGTTCCGCAATGAAAGGGTTTCGCCCTTTTGAAAGGCCAGGATTTCGAGATGCAGGCTTTCAGGGCTATTGAGTTTGAGGAGAAAATCGGAAAGCGTGATGACGACGACGGCATTGCGCTTGCGATAGAGCGCCTCGAAGCCGTTGAGTCTCTGTTCCAGCAAATGCCCGAAAGGATGGCGCCATTCATAGGGCTTGAGATCGAGACCTGGAAATTGAATGACAGCCTCGTCGCCGAGCCAACCTTCCAAGTCTTCGGCCATGGTCTCGGCGCTTTTGGCGTCGGCGGCGAGAAAAAGGATTTGCCCGGTTTTGCCCTTGCCCTGCTCGCGTAGAAATTGGGACGCCACGAAGGCCGAAGTCGCACTGCCTTCGAGCCCGGCTACATGGAGCGGCTCCCCGCGCATGGGCCGCGGCGCGGCCAAGGACGGAAAGAGATGTCCGCCCAAGAGATCGTTCAGGGTTTGCACCGAAGTCATCGGGCCATCCTGGCTGCTGGGGGTGTTTGGGGTGCTCAAACTACGCGACATGAGGAGAAAGAAGAAAGGTTAGACCCGAAGGTCTAACCTTTTATGAGCCAGGAAGGGATTGAACCTTCGACCCACGGATTAAAAGTCCGCTGCTCTACCACTGAGCTACTAGCTCGATACTATGAAGGGGTCGCAAAGATAGGTCCAGCCGCCGCGACCTTCAAGCGGAATTGCCCCGAATCTTCGGGCTTGGTACTTTGTCGCCGTGTTAAAGCGTTCCCCGGCCTTTTTTCTTGCCCTTTCCGTGAGCCTCTTGCTTGCCGAAACGTCCATTGTTCATGCGAGTGAAACCGATGCCAATGCGGGAACTCGCGACTTTTCCTTCATTGAAATCATGACCCCGGCCCGTACCATGGCTTTGGCCGAGGCCAATGTTGCCGTGGCCGAGGGAATTGATGCCATAGGCTCAAATCCCGCTGGCTTGACCAAAATGGAAGGGGAGAGGGCTCTGGCCGGAACCTTCAGGTTTTTGACTTTGGGGTCAACCGGTGGTCAGGTGACCTATGTCTTTGGACCCGCCTCAGGTCGTTTCGCTCTAAGTGCCGCTTATCTCAATTCCGGGGAAATCGAAACCGTGGACGAGGAAGGCAATTCACTAGGTGCCAAGGTGCAGCCATCGGCCTTCAGTCCTTCGCTCAGCTATGCGAAAACCCTTTCCGAAAGATGGCGCTTGGGCCTCACTTTGAAGGGCTTTCAGGAATATCTCGGCGATATTGAAGGGGCGCAATCGGCCATAGGAGTCGCGGGCGATATCGGCATCATTTATTTACCAGGCGTGCGCAATCTCGGTTTCGGATTGGCCCTGCTCAATGCCGGTCGAAAATTCGTGTCGCATACCTCCAACGGGGACTCCAGCGGAATGACGCCCATGGCGCTTCGGGGCGGCTTCTATTTCATTCCCGCAGGTTGGAAGCGCCTCCGCTTGACCGGCCAAATGCAAGTCGACGACGCCGATAACCCCATTTTCTCCGGCGCTGGCGAATGGACTTTATCGCCTTACTTCATCGCGCGAGCCGGCCTACGTGGCAGTTGGCTGGAGCTTCGGCATGTCGGCGCCATGATCGCGGACGACAAGGTTGCGCCTTTTTACGGCGGAGAAGCCCGCCGTCTCGGTCTCGGTTTTACCTTCCTGCGTCAACCCATTGCCGTGGATTATGGCGTGCAATGGTGGACCCGCTTGGGTTTTGTGCATGCCCTCACCTTGCGGCGGGGTTGGTGAAAAAATTGAGGACTGGAATTTTTGGAAGGCTCGTTTAAATGGAATCGACACCCGCCGTAGGATTTTTGGATTTAGCGCTCATTCTTTTGCGCAAAAAGAAATTCCTGGCGATAGGCCTCGCCTTGGTTTCGGCTGCAGCAATCACCACCACCTTGCTATTGCCTAAGAAATACACTTCGTCGGCGGTTTTGATGCCGGCGCAACAAAGTTCATCTTCGCCCCTAACCGCATTGCTTGGGGGAGACTCCCCTGTCGGCGGTTTGCTGAAGTCTTTCGATATGTTTTCCCACGAGGACAATTCCAAATTCCTCACCATTTTGAGCAGCCGCCCCATGGCAGAGGCGGTGATAGAAAAATTCAACCTTATTCACCGCTATAAATTCCATAAGAGAAAAACCTATTTCATCGAAGACGTGCTAAAGGCCTTCAATAAAAATTTCGAAATCGGTGAAGATAAGCTCGAAAATATTGTCATCACCTTTAATGACAAAGATCCGAAATTTGCCGCTGACGTGGTGAATTATATCGTCGCTAAACTGGATACGATGAGTTTTGATTTGACTCGGCAAAAAGCCAGGGGGTCGCGCGTCTTTTTCGAGGAAAGACTGGCGTTGATAAAGCATGCCCTGGATTCGGTGCATACCAAATTGGCCGACTTCCAAAAGTTGCACAATATGCTGGACTTCGAAGAGCAGGTCAAGGGAACCATCGAAGCCTTGGCCACAATAGAATCTGAGTCCATGGCCGCCGACATCGAAAAAGCGATGCTTTCCTCTAACTTTAAAGCGGATAACCAGCGCATTGACGAAATCGCTAAAAAGCAGCGCGTGCTGAAGGCAAGGTTGAAGGAGTATATGAATGAAGGTTCGGGTAGCCTTTTATTGCCGCTCAATAAGGCACCGGAATTGGGCATCGCCTACGCATACCTGCTGCGAGACGTAAAGGTTCAGGAGGCTCTATATGCTTTCCTTTTGCAAATGCATGAACAAGCGAAGTTTCGCGAGGCGAATAATGCTCCGGTCATCAGTGTATTGGAGTGGGGGCGCGTCGCCCAAAAGAAAGCGGGTCCAAAACGTGGTGCGATTTGCATTTTGAGTTTCTTCGTGGCCTTTTGCCTTCTTTCTGGTTACGTGGTCGTTCAATATTGGTTTGGACGGCAGCGAGAAATGAACAGCGAAGTTTATCGAAAATTCAAGGAAATCGGCGGACACCTGGCCCTTAAAAAATGAGCTGGATTTTCCTGTCGATAGGACTGGGAACGGTCTTGCTCACCTTGTTCTACCGGGCCGATATTTTTTCGCCTGGTAGAGTCTATCTCTCCATTTACGGAATTTTATTAGCCGTCAATTTCATGCGGTTGAGCCGTATTCAAGTTCCCTGGAATATTTCCACTCATATTCATTTTTGGGGAGCCTGCTTCTGTTTTATCGCGGGCTGTTTCTTGATGGGCATGACAAGCCGGGCCATGCATCCCCAGTGGAAATTGAGTTTTTCTGAAGTCAAGGGGAAATTGATTGAGGACGCAAAGGCCCTGGATTGGCACCATTTCTTGTGGGTTTGGAAGGCTTGCGTACTTGTCTTTCTCATGAGCTATTTCGTGGCATTTATCAAAACCGGGCAAATACCGGTCTTTGCTGAAGAAGCGGACAATGCCCGACTTGCTTTTTCCACGGCGTCGGTTCCCATTTACTATGGGCTTTATTTCGGTCCATTCAGCCTGATGTTGGCGGTGGAGGCCTGGATGATGGCCAATCTGACCAAGCAACTGAAATGGCTGGTCGGGGTGGGTTTTTTGCTGACCTTGGCCTTGCACCTTACCATAGTCACTCGATTCGATATTTTTCGCCTGCTTCTTTTTTCCATGGTGCTTTTTCACTATGGCAAGCGGCATTTGCGATGGACGCATTTAGCCTCGGCCCTGGCCGCCTTCACCTTCATCTTTATGTTGGCCTTTTTGATACGCATCAATCAAGATATGGTCGGAGCCTTCAACGACACCATCAAGGTGAAACTGCCCCCCAAATGGGCTTGGGCATCCAATGTTTATGCCTATCTCGCCAATGATTTTTGGAATATGAATTACGGCTTTGAAAAATTTGTGGAAGGCAGTCACGCCTATCCATTTCAATGGGGATTGGGATTGCTCAGATCATTCACCTTGCATCTTCTTCGCATTGAACCTGCCTTGATTACCCAATTTGGGTATGACTCGCAAATGAATGGGATGGTCGAACGCGTCTCCGGGTTGAATACGGTGATTTATGTGTGGCACCTCTACAAAGACTTCGGGACCGTCGGGGTTTTTGCCCTGACTTTGTTTGCCGGACTTTGGATCACGAAATTCCACCGTAACCTATTACTCTCTCCGACCCTCAAACAATTGAGCCTATGGGGATGCCTGATTGGAGCCGTTGCGCTTAGCTTTCACATGCCGTCTTGGGAGCTATGGTTTTTCTTATTGAACTTGGCCGTGATTGCCGTGGCCCATCGCCGTAAAGCTTCATCCTCCCCGGCGTAAATCGCGCCAGGGTGCCGAACGATACATGGCCAAAATGTATACCAGGGCGGCAGCACCAAAACCCAACACCAAGCGGGCGAGATCACCGAGGGGCAATTGCAATACGGCCCAATAGGCTAAGCCTGAAAGCACCGCGCCTAAAGCTGGGCGAATCATTTTAGTGAACATGCCTGCAGGCAAAAGACTGGCCTTCGAGGCGATGCGCCAGAGAATTACCAAGCTAATCGTCTCCGACAATAACCAGGACAGAATCGAACCGCGAAATCCCCAATGCGGAATGAGAATCCAGCTTAAGACCGGGCAAAGGAAAGCCGCGACCGCGGTGGAAACGATCAAGGCACGTTCTTTTCCCATGGGAAACAATACCTGCATTCCAATGAAAACGGTCATTCCGCTCACAAGTATGCCCGGAGCACTGAGCTGGCAAACAAAACCTGCGGGAGCCATGTTTTTCGAAAAAACCAATTGGATGAAAACCGGTGATGCGACGACCATGCAAGCCATAGCCGGAAAGGACAGAGTCATCAACCAAGTAAAGACCTTGTCTAAAAGGAATCGAGTTTCCTGAATTCGAGCCTGAGAATGAAGCGCGATCAGGCCGGGAGTCAGCGACCCGCCAATGGCGGCAATGAGGGCTACCATGGTCCGATTTAAGCGTGTCCCAAGCGAATAATATCCCACTTGAGTCGTATCTGAAAGAAGACCAAGCAAAACAGAATCGAGATTGGCATAAACCCCTCCGAGCAGGAGGAAAATGAGCATAGGAAGGCAGGCTTTAAAATGGGGGCTTATGTCGCTCCAAGTCAGCGATACCCGCAAAGCCCTTCGTTCCGAGAACAATCCGGAGAGATTGTGCAAAAAAACGCTGGAAACATAAAGCAAACAAAAAAGGAAAAAGTGCTGATTTGTTCGAACGAAAATTAACGTCAAAATGACTGGGATCGTTCGGCTAATCAAGGTCCTTAAGAAAAGATTGACGAAATTACTACGCCCAAGAAACAAAAAATCCACGTAAAAAGCATTCAAAAATAAGATGAATCCGAGCGTCAAAAAAATGGGTAGATGGGCTTTAAAAGCAGGGACAATGAAAATTACTGCGATGTATATAAGACTGGATACGCCGGTGAAAATCAAATTCAGCCCGGAAAGTTGACCGCTGAGTTTTCCTCCATAATCACTCTCCGAACGACTGGCCGCAATGGCACGAAACGCATAAAATGAAAAGGATCCTGCTGCTATCATCAAGAAATAAGAGACAACCCCGTTGGCGAAATAAAATCGTCCAATATCCTGAACGCTCAGGTGTCGGCTCGCCCAAGCCATCATGGCCATGGGGAAAGCGGCATTCAGTCCGGTTGACAGGGCATTCAGTAGCGAGTTAGTTCTTAGACTCATCGGGGTAGGCAGCCGCGGTAGATGGAAGTATAGGACGACAAGTGGTTAAAAACATCCTTAAGGCTTGCTGCTTTTATTTCTATAACCACGGTATTGGCAAGTTTCCGTTCTACTGGCCAAGGCACGCCTATTTGAAGCATGTACTTAAAATCCATTTAGGCAAGAATTCCTATGTGCACGCGGGTTGCTTCATCACTGGGAATCGCATCACGATCGGCGATGGAACCGTGATCAATCGGAATTGCTATTTGGACGGACGCGGCCCATTGAAGATTGGAAACGGCGTCAGCATTTCGCCTGAGGTTTATCTGTTGACTCTGACTCATGATGTTCAAAATGTGGAATTCTCGGCCATCGCCAAACAAGTCGTGCTTGAAGACATGGTGTGGGTGGGTGTGAGAGCAATCATTCTGCCCGGTATCGTCATGGAAAAAGGCTCAATTGCCGGCGCCGGCGCCGTAGTGACCAAGTCTTGCGCCGCTTTTTCCATCATCGCGGGCTCGCCGGCGAAGGAAGTTGGCAAACGGAATCCTCAGGTGAATTACCAAAACGATTATCATCCGCTTTTCGATACCGACATTTGCCTCTAAAGACGCCCATTTGCTAAGACTTTTCTGGGGCTTGGGGTTGTTGGGATGATATAAAATAAGCGCTAGGCATGAAGTCTTTTTAAATTAGAAAATCCAAGGTATTAGGAGTCGGCTTGTCGAAATTGGTCGTGGTTATCGTTGCTTTCGAGAGCGAGGCATTCTTGACGCGATGCCTGGCTGCCCTCCGGAAAAGCACCTATAGAAACTTTGATGTTGTAGTGGTCGATAATAGTCGGCATCAAGGATTATTTCACTCCTTGCCTCCGGAAATTCAAAAGGAGATACGCTATGATCGGCCCGGACGAAACCTTGGGTTTTGCGAGGGCAATAATTTCGGGGCGAAAATTGCGCTGGAATTGGGGGCCACCCATTTACTCTTGCTTAATCATGATACGGAAATCGCCTCCGATTGCTTGGAAAAAATGATGGCATGTGCAGAGCAAGACCCTCGAATTGGGGCGGTCACCTGCAAGATTTTGATGTTCCCTGACGGGAGTAAAACCTGGTATGCAGGCGGCAAGTTCAGCGTATGGCTGGGGGCAGGAAAAAACGACGGCTTTTTGCGTGACGATCAGGCCGGAGACTTGGAAACTAGAGAGGTGACTTATGCCACCGGGTGTTGTATGCTAGTTCCGCTTGATTTATTCCTCCGATTGGGCGGTTTAAAAAATTCAATGTTTATGTACCTCGACGACATTGAATTTTGCTTGCGGATTAGGAAGACCGGATTCAAAATATTTTATGTGCCATCGACATGGCTTTTGCATGAACTAGGGTCTGGTGCATCCTTAAAGCAGCGTCCAGATTATTACTTGTACTTCAGTATTCGCAATAAACCGCTGGTGGCCAATACCGTCGCCTACCGGTACTATCTGCATGCCGTCACGGCCTTGGTCGCATTTGTAAAATTGATACAGTTCAGTGTGGTTCCTGGAATTTCGCAACGTGCGCCCAAGCTGAAGGCCATTTTTTTCGGATGGGTGGATTCTTTTTCGTCCTCGCCAAAATATTTTGCACGGTTCCCCCGATTGTTTAAAGAGAATTGATCCAATACTGGAGTTATCGCATGCCCATCTCATCCGCACTTAAGGCCCTATTTCGAAAAATGGGGACCGTCGTTAAATTAATGAGCGGAGAAGATTCACTCTCAGTGCGAGAGTATTTGGCAAAACGTTGGTTGAAAGGGGATGGAATCGAAGTGGGGGCTTTGGA
>JAYUVP010000083.1:0-17239 GCA_043753995.1 Fibrobacterota bacterium | reverse complement strand
AGCTCGGTGGACAGGTCAAACGCGGTAAGGTTCATGAATTCGGCCCCGCCGATTTTTCACCTGACCTCACCCATCCCCTTTTCGCCGGGGTATCAGCTAAGTCACGGGTATGGATGAGCCATGGCGATGAGGTTTCTGCTCTCCCTTCCGGCTTTCGCATTTTAGGCTCTACGCCCGATTGCCAAGCCTCTGCCGTGGGTGATGATGCCCAGCGTCGCTATGGCCTGCAATTTCACGCCGAGGTGACGCATACGCCCGAAGGCGGCGTCATGCTTCGCAATTTTCTGCAAATATGCGGCTGCTGTTTCGACTGGAAAATGGCCGATCACATTGAGACCTTATGCGCCCGCTTGCGCCAAGAATGCGGGCAGCGCAAGGCCTTTCTCCTGGTTTCGGGTGGCGTCGATTCCACCGTGGCCTTTGCCCTTCTCAACCGTGCCTTAGGGGCGGATCGCGTTCTGGGCCTGCATATCGACAATGGCCTCATGCGTCAGGACGAAAGTGCCGCCGTCATGGAATACATGCAGGCGCATGGCTTTCACAACCTTGTCATACGCGATGCGGGAGAACTGTTTTTGGAACGCCTCCTCGGCGTAGTCGAACCGGAACGCAAACGCAAAATCATCGGAGACACCTTCCTTGAAGTCAAGGACAAGGCTTTGGCCGAGCTCCATCTTGACCCCGAGCAATGGATTTTGGCGCAAGGCACTATTTATCCCGACACCATTGAAAGCGGCGGCACCCAGCATGCCGCGGTGATCAAAACCCATCACAATCGCGTCGATGCCATAGTCGAATTGATGAAACGCGGCCTGGTGGTCGAACCGCTCGCCGAATGCTATAAGGACGAAGTGAGGGAATTAGGCCGTTTGCTCGAAATACCGGATCGATTGATTGATAGGCATCCCTTCCCGGGACCCGGTCTCGGCGTTCGCCTGCTCTGCCGTGGCCCCAATGAAGCCAGCCTATCGAAAGACATCGTCGATAAGGTGAATCTTGCCCTGCAAGCCCAGGGGCTTTCTGGCGAAGTATTACCGGTGCAAAGTGTTGGCGTGCAAGGCGACGGACGCACCTATGCCCATCCCTGCCTGATTCGCGGTCTTCGCGATTGGGACCTTGCGGATACAGCCACTACGGCCTTGCTCAATCGCGTGCGCGAAGTCAATCGCGTGGTTTTGGAAATCGGCGCCTTGCCCTCTCAGGGCTATGCCCCTATCGCGGCCACCTGCACTCGTGATCGCCTAGACTTTCTACGCCGAGTAGATGCCGCCTGCACGGATGCGCTTTTAGCCCATGGCCTCTATAGCTCGGTTTGGCAAATGCCGGTGGTGCTCTTGCCTTTGCAATGCGGCGGCAAGGACGCGGTGGTTTTACGTCCCGTCGATTCCACCGAGGCCATGACGGCGAGCTTCGCGCGCTTGCCTTGGACCATGTTGGATGGCTTGTGGACTACTCTCCAGGGCTTGGGAGTGGGTGCCTTGCTTTATGATGTCACCCACAAACCTCCAGGCACTATCGAATGGGAATGAGAAGCGGGCCCGAGCGGGCTATTTTGGTAGGCGTGGCCACCTTGAAAACCTCGGCCAGTGTTTTAAAGGACCATCTCGACGAATTGGCCCGACTAGCTGAAACCGCAGGAGCCGTAGTTGTCGACCGCCTCGTCCAGAGGCGGGCTCAACTCGATCCCTCCACCCTTGTTGGCGAAGGCAAGGTTCGTGAAATCGGCGAATTGGTCAAGGTTCATGACGCCGACATTGTCATCTTCGATGAAGATCTGTCGGGCTCCCAGGTGAAAAACCTGGAAAAAGTCATTCCAATCAAAATCCTCGATCGCAGCGCCATCATACTCGACATTTTCGCCAAGCATGCCAAAACCGCTGAGGCAAAAATTCAGGTCGAAGTCGCCCAACTCGAATATCTCCTGCCCCGCCTCACTAATGCTTGGACCCATCTGAGTCGGCAAGCCGGCGGCGTGGGCATAGGCATGCGTGGACCGGGAGAAACCCAGCTAGAAGTTGATCGCCGCATGGTGCGCAAGCGCATCGCCGATCTCAATCGAAAATTGGAAAAGGTGGAAATCATACGCGAAGGCCAGCATAGGCATCGCATACCGACCTTTCATGCTGCCGTGGTTGGCTATACCAATGCGGGCAAAAGCACCTTGATGAATGCCCTCACTCAATCGCATGTGCAGGCGGTGGATAAACTTTTCGCCACCCTCGACCCGACCACGCGCAAACTCTGGCTGGGCAGTGGACGCAGCGCCGTCCTTTCTGACACCGTGGGCTTCATTCGCAAGCTGCCTCATGACCTTTTCACAGCTTTCAAAAGCACGCTAAGCGTGGCTTTGCAGGCCAATGTGATTTTGCATTTGGTGGACGCGGGTTCCGACGAATTCGAAGAGCAAATGGAAATCACCGCCACTGTGCTCAAGGAATTGGGCATTGTCGAGACCCCCCGCGTCATCGTTTTCAATAAAATCGATTTAGTCGATCCCGAGCGCCTCGAAATTCTCCGCGGGCGTTATCCTGCGGCCCTTTGGGTTTCGGCGGAAAAGAAGCAAGGCCTCGACACCTTGCGCAATCGCTTGGCCGAACAATACGATCGTCATCGCTTCGAACAGGGGCTGACCCAAAAGCCGGGCGATCCTTTTTCGAATGGGTCGGATGCCGCTGCGGAAAACAGCCCAGACCATTAGGTGAACGAACCATGCCGGCGGCCACGTCTCTGACTCTTGATTTGCTGGCCGGCCTCGGCAATTTGCGTTTGCGCGCCGAGACTTTGCTTTCCGGCACGCTTGCGGGAATACATCGCTCGCCGTTTCAAGGCTTCAGCGCCGAGTTTGATCAATATCGCGGATATACTCCGGGCGACGACCCGCGCTTTTTCGATTGGAAAGTATTTGGGCGCACCGGCCATGCCGTGGTCAAACGTTTCCGCGACGAAACCAATACCACGCTTTACCTCATTCTCGATACTTCGGCCTCCATGGGCTTTCCCACGGGAGGGGCATTCACCAAATTGTCCTTTGCCTCTCTCTTCGCCGCAGCCTTGGCCACTCTGGCCTTTCGCCAGCGGGATGCCATTTCGCTATTACATGGCGCCCATGGCATGGAAGGTGAATTGCCACCTCGCTCGGGCGGCGCGCATTATCAAGAAGCCCTGCGACGCTTGGAATCTTTGAAGCCAGCGGGCAATACCGATTTGCAAAACTTGCTCGGTCTCGCCGCTCAGCGACTGAAATCGGGCAGCATGATCTTGATTTTTACCGATTTGTGGCAAGACCCCGCGCCCCTGCTTTTGGGTCTGAGGCAAATACGCGCAAGAAACCAGAGCGTTGCCCTGGTGCATGTCAGCGATCCAGGTGAAAGACAATTGCGCGAACAAGGCGATATCATCTATCGCGATCTGGAAAGTGGCGAGCAGCTTCGCTTGCAGCCAGAAGCTTTTCAGGCCGAATACGAAAAGGCTCTGCAAAAACATTTGGACGAGGTGCGTGGAGCCAGTCAGGACCTCGGGGTGCATTGGCTTTCGCTCGATATGGCGGCACCGCCTGACATCAGTTTGCGCGCCTTTTTGCGTGACTTCGGCGCAAGACCGGGGAAATAAAAGATATGGAATGGCTGCACCCCGGTGCGCTTTGGCTGGCCGCGACCTTAGGCATTCCCCTGTGGCTGCATTTACGCCATCGATCCAAGCCTAAGGAAATCGCTTTTCCCAGCTTGCTGCTTTTGAGGCAAGGCTTTCCCCAGGCCATGCAAAAGCAACGCCTGCGTGACTTGCTTCAATTAATCATTCGACTTTTGCTGCTTGCGTGTTTGGTTTTGGCCTTGGCTCAGCCCGTGCGACGCCAATCGGGCCTTTGGCCTCGTAGCGGTGTCATGCTCATCGACAATGGCGCTTATGCCACCTTACCTTCGACCGAAGGCGGCAATGCCCTGCAAGCTCAATTGCAAGAAAGTCGCCACTTGGAGGCCCAATGGAGCGAAGGATTTCAACGCATTCCCTGGTTGATTGAGCCGGGTCCCGCCAACTCTGAATCACGATGGGGCGATGTCGAAAATGCCGCCTCACGCGCCCTTGCGACCACGCGTGACCACCGTCATGGGGATATCCTATTGCTGCCCGTCTATCGTTGGGACCGATTGGCGCCCGCCTTGCCCTTGTTAGGAAATTGGTTGAAGGAAAATCCAGACCGACGCCTGGTCCTATGGGATTTGACCTCGCAAACAAAACCCCTACCCCATTGGACCAAGGTGGAAATACGACCCGACTCGAATGGACAAAGCACGCTTTTTGCCTCTGCCGTCAGCGCAAACTTTGCGGCGTCATCCAAAATGGGAGCCCATGTCCAATTCGAGTCTGGCTTAGTCAAACCGCTATCGGCGAAGGACCAAACTTTTTCGCTGGTCTTGATGGAAACCGAGAAGTTGGCGGGAAAAATCAGCCTCGACGCCAAGGCCGAGGCCCAAGGACCCTGGAGCATTTGGCATTTCGCGATGCATCGAAACGAATCCAGCCGGGTGCTGCATTTGGGGAGTACTTGGTCGAGCCTGCCATCGCTTTCACGTCCAGAAAACCGCTCCCTTGTCAATCACTTATCCGAGGGCCAATCCCTCCCCTCCCTGGTGGAAAATGAAGGTCAGGCCTATGCGGCTGTCATGATTGCCGGGATGACACCCGCCAGCGATGATTTAGAGCGCCTGGCCGCCTTTGTGCTTGAAGGGGGCGGCCTCATTGTCAGCATGGGACCGGGCACCGACGCGGTGGCCCTCAATAGCCGTCTACTGGCCCCATTATCTGCCGGAAGATTGACGTCCTGGTTGCCGAAAGATTCGGGGCAAACCGTGCGTGTGCATGAAGATGCCTTCGCGCGCCAACAATGGGATCCCTCCCGCTGGGGACAGCCGGGAAAGGTGGTTCGCGCTTGGGGTCTAGAGCCGGACTCTTCCTGCTCCATTTTGTTGTCAGCGGGACAAAAACCCTTGCTCTTGCATAAGCGATTCGGGCGTGGTTCTCTATTGCTTTGGCTGACCTCGCTGGATAGCCTTACTTGGTCGGATCTAGGACTTTCACCCTTTCTGCCGCTAATGCATCAAGCTTTCTTTCAATCGCTGATTGGCGCAGATAAGGTGATTGCCGTGGCATCCGATTCGGTGGCCGCTTTACCTAGTCGTGACGGGGAGATCGTGGTACTGAACCCCGTGGGCAAGCCTTTCCGTCGTTGGCAACAAGGTCTGGAAGGATTGCGCATAGGACCTTTTCCCCAGGTTGGACTCTATACCGTTATTCAGGGCCGGGACACAACGACCCTGCAAGTCAATTTGAATTCACCCCAAGAAGACATTGGCGGACCGAACCCAACGGAACAGGCTTGGTCCTTATCCCTACCTGCCGAATTGCAGAACCTCGGCAAGCAAATTCTCGTGACCAACAAGGCATTTTCGAAGATGAACTTTCGTGGCGCGAAGTCGACTTGGCCTTTCTGGTTGGGAGCAGCGGTTATGTTACTATTGCTGGACGGGCTGGTCGCTCTGATATTGAATCCCAACTCACCGTCCCCTTCGAATCCATGGGCATCAAAGGCACGACAAGGCTGATCGGTATCCTAGGGAATCCCGTTCACCATTCTCTTTCACCCGTCATGCACAATGCGGCATACGCCCATTATGGCCTTGATTTGGCTTATATCCCGTTGCCTGTCGCCGCCCCGGATTTACCGGTGGCCCTGAAGGCTTTGAGAGCATTTCATTTTCGCGGCGCAAATGTGACCCTACCTTATAAGCAAGCCGTCATACCCCTTCTCGATGAAGTCTCCGAACTTTCCCAAAAAATCGGAGCCGTCAATACCATAGTGAATGAGAACGGTCGCCTCGTCGGCACCACGACCGATCCCATCGGTTTTCGCGAGGGATTTTATAAGGCGGGCCATTCCTTTGAGAAAAAATCCGTTGCCATTCTCGGCAATGGGGGATCCGCTCGCACCATCGCTTTTACTCTCGCCATGATGGAGCAAACGCTAAGCATCACTCTGGTGGCCCGGGACCTTGACAAGTCTCGCACCCTAGCCGATGAGGTATTTGCTAAGACCGGGATAAAGCTGAACTGTTACACCTTGAACGAATATACCGAATACGCCGAAGGAATTCAGGTCGTAGTGAATACCACGCCCTTGGGAATGCTTCCCGCGGTGAATTCCTCCCCGCTTCCCGAAGAAGCCTTGCGTCCCGGCCAGGTGATTTACGATATCGTCTATACTCCGGAAAACACCTTGCTATTACAAATGGCGAATAAACGGGGATTGCAAACCGTAGGTGGACTGGGTATGCTCATTTATCAGGGAGCCGCCGCTTTTAAAATCTGGACCGGCATAGATTGCGATCCGGGCTTACTCTTTAGCACCACAAGGCAAGCCCTGACAGAAAACTTGCTCGCGAAAAAGCCCCACTGACATGACTTTACCTCTGCATCGCAATGTTTTTCTGACCGGCTTCATGGCCACCGGCAAAAGCCGCATCGGCCAATTGATCGCAGCCTCCTTGGACCGCCCCTATTTCGACACAGATAAATGCGTCGAAGATAAAGCCGGCATGGGCATACCGCAAATCTTCGCCGAAAAGGGCGAGGCGGAATTTCGCCGCATGGAAGTAGAAGCCTTGCGCGATTTGGAAGGGCAAGGACCTTTTGTTTGCTCTCTCGGCGGAGGAACCCTCCTTTCGCCGGAAGCCTTAGCCATGGTGCGTCGTAGCGGGGCCTTGGTGAACCTTTATGCCGATCCGGAAATCATTCTGCAAAGGGTGAATCGCAAAAAGGAAAGTCGTCCCCTGCTGGCCGGTCTCGAAGACGATGCCAAACTCGCTCGCATACGAGAAATGCTGGCTTTGCGCCAACCCCTTTATGATTTGGCAGATTTCCAATTCGAATCCGCCGAAGATACTCCCCATCACATACTCACCCGGCGTATCATTCATCGTCTGCAAATCGAAGAATGCAATCCCCTATGGGTCGAATTGGGCGAGAGGCGCTATCCGATTTATATCGAGAATGATTTGAGCCAACATCTCGACAGCATTCTCGACAAGGTGAATTGCCCCGGTCGCTGCATCATCGTCTCGGACAATTTACTGCGCCAGAAGCAAGGCGATTTCATTCAGCGTATTCGTGAAACCGTGGGCAATTGCGCCACCTTTTGGTTTCGCGCTGGGGAAAGCGAAAAGAATCTCAAGTCCGTAAACAAACTGCTCACCTTCATGCTCAGGCATGGCTTTTCACGTAAAACCGCGGTAATCGCCGTGAGCGGCGGCGTAGGTGGCGATATGGCGGGATTCGCGGCCTCAGTTTACATGCGCGGCGTTGACTTCATCCAAGTACCCACCACCTTACTCGCCATGGTCGATAGCAGTGTCGGCGGCAAAACCGGCATCAATCACCCGCTGGGTAAAAACCTCATCGGTGCCTTTTGGCAGCCGCGCGCGGTCGCTATCAGTCTAAACACTTTGGCGACCCTGCCAAAGCAAGAATTCTTGGCAGGCATTGCAGAAGTCGTGAAATACGGGGTCATACGTGATCCGGAGTTTTTCGCCTATCTCGAAAAAAATGCACCCGGCCTTTTAGCCCGCGAGAATGCCGTTCTCAAACACGTTGTGCGACGCAGTTGCGCCATCAAGGCCGAAGTCGTGGGCGATGACGAGCGAGAATTGCGCGACAGCGGCCGAGCCATTTTGAATTATGGCCACACATTCGGCCATGCCTTCGAAGTCATGGCCGGTTACGGGAATTTGCCGCATGGCCTAGCTGTGGCGCTGGGCATGCGCTGCGCTGCCCGTCTTTCCTTTTTGTTAGGCATGATGTCCGCCGAAGAGGAAGCCAGGCAAAATCATTTGCTGGATGCCTTGGAATTGCCTAAGGCCTTTGGCCGCAATCTTGATCTCGAAAAGGCTTATGAAGCCATGGCGCTCGACAAAAAAGCCAAGGACGGCAAGCTTGTTTTCATTCTGCCGACCCGTATCGGAAACGTGGTCGCGGTGAAAGGCCCAGAAAAAAATCTCGTTCTGAATGCCATTGAGGCCGTAGTCGCATGACGAGGCAAGATTCATGAGCGTCATGCTTGTTGGCGGTGAAAGTTGCTTGGGCTATCACCTATTACAACTATTAGGGCATGGCCCAGGCGAACTCATTAGCGTTTCCGCAAATTTGCCCGACGAATATTTCCGGCTTGGACATGCCTCTTATGCCGCCTCGGATTTACTCGACTTCAAGCAAACCTTAAACTTGCTGCAAGAGCATAAGCCGAGCGAAATCTATCACTTGGTTTCCCAAGAAATGAATTTGGGAAATCAAGCCAAACCAAATACGGTGTTGCAAAATCTGATCCTCGGCACCCAAAATCTTTTTGAAGCCATTCGGCATGCCGTGCCGAAAGCTCGCGTCATGCTGGTCAGTTCAGCTGAAGTTTACGGGGGTGGGCGTGGGGTTGTGGACGTCATTCACCGCGAAGCGGATCCCGCCATTCCTTTTTCCACCTATGCCACGGCCATGGCCAGTTGCGAATTGCTAGCGCGTCAACATTTGAATGCGCATCATCTCGATGTGTCAGTCGTTCGCCCCTTTGGCGTCACCGGACCCTTTCAACCTCGCAAATTCGTTTTGCCATCCGTCGCTGACCAAATTGCCCGCATCGAATTGCATGACGGGGAAACCGTCATTTATGCTGGCAATCTTGACGTCGGGCGCGATTATCTTGATGTACGCGATCAGGCTCGTGCCATCGCCATGCTTATGAAGCGTTCCGTGCCGGGCGAAGTATATAATGTGTGCTCAGGCAAGGCGCGCACCATACGTGATCTCGTGAAATTTTTAAGCTCGCTCTCGGGTTGTCCCATTGAAACCCGTGTCGATCCTGCGCGCGAGCGCGCCATCGACATTCCTCTGCTGGTGGGTTCCCCCGAAAAAATCATGCAACTCACAGGATGGAAGCCCATCATTCGGATCGAGGACTCTCTGCGCGATTTGTATACCGAAATCAAAGCCCGCATCGCCGCGGGTTGCCCCCTTTAAGGAAATCACCTTATGCTCTCGGTGCTGCTTTTTGAATGGACCGGCATACACTTATTCGAGCATCGCCTATTTCGAGCCGGAGCCGCCTCGATATTCGCGGCCTTGCTCGTTTTCCTTTTCATGCCGAAATTCATCGCCTTTCTGAACAAAATTGACGCCACTTCCGATTTCAACGTCGGTGCGCGTAAACCACCTCCCATCATGGGAGGGGCCCTTCTAGCGGTTTCAGTGTTATTGGCATCCCTAGCCTTTACACGCTGGAATCCCTATAGCATTTCCACTCTCGTGATTTTAACCGCTTATGCCATCATCGGCGGCATCGACGATGTCATGAAGGTGCGCAATAAAAGACTGGTGGCTCAAGGCAAAATCAGTAAAGCGGAATATATGGATAAGGCCGATGGCATATCGGCCCGATTGCGCATGAGCCTCTACCTCATTTTTTCTTTCTCGGTGGCCTTGGTGGCCTATAAAACTATACCCGGCCTAACCGGCTATCTAACCGTGCCTTTTGTTAAGCCCTCGATGTGGTATCCTTATTTGCCGAATTGGGCATTTATCCCGCTTATTATTCTTGTTATCACGGCAACAGCCAACGGGGCCAATTTCACCGATGGACTCGATTCTCTTGTTTCTGTTCCAATTATCACAACTTCCATTTTTGCCGGAATGGTGGCCTATATTTCGGGCAATGCCATTCTCGCCAAATATTTTCTTATCCCCTATTTGCCCGGTGGAGATGAGCTCTTTCCTATTTGCGCAGCCATAGTCGGAGCTACCCTAGCCTACCTCTGGTACAATAGCCCACCAGCAGAAATTTATATGGGCGATGCCGGTGCCATCGGTTTCGGCGGCGTCATCGGCATGATGTTCGTCCTCTTGAAAATTGAACTTTTCCTCCCCGTAGTGGGTGTGGTTTTCATGGCGGAAGCCAGTTCGGTTTTGTTGCAAATCGTAGGCTTTAAAATCACGCGCCGATTCTCTTCGGACGGCCAAGGCAAGCGGCTTTTCCTCAAGGCTCCGCTACATCATCATTATCAAATGAAATGGAAAAATCGGTTCGATTCGAATCAAGCGATGAATTCCAAAATAGCTTGGCGATTTCATCTGGTATCCATTCTCGCCTTAATAGTTGGCAGCCTTATTTTCTTTAAAATCCGCTGAGGACCTTTATGGACTCTCGCTATGAAGACTTGCTGAATCATGTAAAGCCATTCGGCCAAGAACATTTGCTTCGTTTTTGGCATGACCTGGATGAAGAGCAACGTGATATCCTTGCTCAAGAAATCAAATCCACGGATTTCCCCTTAATCGCACGTCTGTTTCGCGAAGGCCAAACACCCGAGGAAGGCGCAGCGGCAGAACCTAGCCCGCTTCGCGGTAAGGCCTGGAATTCCTTCGGAATATTCGAGCGTGCCGCCATGGCGAATTCAGGTATGCGCGCCTTACGCGATGGCAAGGTCGCAGCCTTTCTGGTCGCAGGCGGTCAAGGCACGCGCCTGGGGCATGAAGGCCCGAAGGGCACATTTGATATCGGCCTTCCTTCGCATAAATCCCTGTTTCAGTTGCAAGCTGAGAGAATAGGCAAGCTAGGCCGAATAGCCGGGAAAGCCATTCCCTGGTATGTCATGACCTCGCTTGACAATCATGCGGCTACCGAGGAGTTTTTCCGGCGCAATGCTTTTTTTGGCTTGAAGGAAAGTGATATTTTCCTTTTTCAACAAGGCCAGCTTCCCGTCGTTGATTCCCTGGGGCAAATTCTTCTCGAAGAAAAGCATCGACTTTCACAAGGGCCGAATGGCAATGGCGGTTGCTTTCTCGGATTGGAGTCCAGCGGCGCTCTTGACGATATGAAAAAACGGGGGGTCGAATGGGTCTTCGTTTATAGCGTCGATAATGCCTTGGTAAAGGTCTGCGACCCCCATTTCGTGGGTTTCGCCATGGCTTCAAGCCAGCCAGCAGCAAGCAAGGCCGTGGCCAAGGCTGGCCCCGAAGAAAGAGTCGGCGTTTTTTGCCTTCGCAATGGACGACCCTCCGTCATCGAATACAGCGAATTATCCGAACAACAGCGACAAGCCCGAAATACCGAAGGGCAATTGCTATTTGGTTCGGGAAATATTGCCGTGCATTTATTTCGTCGAGATTTTTTAGCGCAAGAATCTATCGCACCTCTGCCCTATCATGTGGCTCATAAGCGCATTCCCTTTCTTGATGCCGCGGGCCTGAAACAAAACCCGCCTACACCCAATGCCTATAAATTCGAATTATTCATGTTCGATATGTTTCCTCGCGCCACGGGAATGGCCGTTCTCGAAGTTGTTCGTGAAGAGGAGTTCGCTCCCGTGAAAAATCGAGAAGGCGCGGACAGTCCAGAAACAGCTAGAGCCTTAGTTCTAAGCCTGCATCGCACTTGGGCCATAGCTACGGGTTGCACGGAAGCTCAATTATCCTCGAATAGCGTCGAAATCAGCCCTCGTCTATCCTATGCAGGCGAAGGCCTTACGGCCGATCAAATTTTGGCCGTGTCGCCAAAGGATGGCGCAATTTCCGTGGAAGTCTGAAAAGCGTGACTGAAATCATCCTCCGAAAATCGGATAGAACGAATGGCTTAGTTAAATAATTAAAAAGGCGTCCCGTCATTTCGACAGGGACGCCTTCTGGATTTACTCAGCAATCTCCTGAATTGATCTAAATCAGCGATACTCAGTAGGAATTAAAGATTCATCGCCGGCATGCTTCTTAAACTTTTTGAAGCTCTCCTTGGCTTCCTTTTTGTTGTACTTCTTATCGGCAACCAAGCCGACGTAAAGATAAGGCAAGGCCTCGTCAGGGCATAGCGATATGGCATAAACTCCATTTTGACGCGACGTTTCGTAATTCCCAGCGGCGTAGTTGATTTTCGCCGAACTCGTCAAAAGCGGGCAAGAATTCGGATTTTCTTGCAAAGCTTTCTTGATCAAAGACAGTGCTTCGTTTTTGCGATTCTGGGCGACTAATACTTCACCCAGGGTTCCCACGGCGACGGGCTCACCCGGCTGAAACTCTAGTGCCTTACGAGCCATACGCTCAGCATCCGCAGGTTTACGCATTTTGAGATGAATTCGTGCCAAATGGCCATAAGCCTCGGGCAATTCTGCGGCGGTAACGGCCTTTTGCAAGTAATTCTGCGCGGCTTCCATCTTCTTTTCGCTTTCAAATACCAAGCCCATGCCCATATAACCTCGAGCCGCCCATTGAACATTGTTGTGATGTGACAATTCCTTGAAATAATTCTGGGCATTGGTGTTTTCACCTTCTTTGTATAAGCAAATACCGGTGTAAAACACAGATTCCATATAATCCGGATTGTACTTAAGGGCTTGATCGAAGTCTTTCTTGGCTTTGCCGCAATTGTGATCTTGATAATAACTCATGCCCCGTAAATGATAGAGCGCCGCATTGTATTTGCTCGAAGACAAAAGCCGGGAGATGACATCTCGTGCCTTGTCCCCTTCGCCTTCCGCAACATAAGCCTTGGCCAAAGCATATTGCACGGTTGAATCATTGGAGAAACCCGATTCTTCTATGAGGCGCATGGCTTCCTTGGTTTGCCCTTTGGACACTTTAAGCTCGGCAAGTTTCGCTAAAACTCGCGGTGATTTTTGCCTGCTATATAGCGTATTGAATTCAGCCAAGGCCGCATCGGATTTCCCCTGCTTCATCAAGGCTTCGCCATAGATGAGACGGCCGCTCTCCGTGAGGGTTGTGTGGATTGCGTCTAAAGTCCTCAAAACGCCTTCGAAATCATCCTTGCTGAAATACAGTCGCGCCAGGGCTTCCGAGTATTCGGGAGTCGCTGGAGCGAGCTGCAAGGCTTTTTTGAAATCGGTTTCCGCGACGCCATCCTGATTTCGATCCGCGGCAATGCGTCCCAATTCATACCAAGCCATATGATTCCGAGGATCCTTTTTCACCATTTCGTTTAAAAGCGATTCTGCCTTTTCAACATTTCCTTCTTCTTTGTAAATACGCGCAAGACTGGTCAATATGCGCATGTCCTTGGCACCAAGATCAACGGCTTTTTGCAATGCCCGCTTAGCATCAGGAATGATGGTCAGCTCCAGCAGACTAATGCCGTAATTGGCCCAAATCTCCTTGCTATCTGACTTTTTCTGCACTACCCTCCCATAAAGTGCAGCGGCATCACGATACCGCCTTTCACCATACCGAATTTGTGCCAATGCCATGCCGGCTTCCAAATTATTGGAGTCTAGCTTGATAACTCCACTATAGGCATCGGGCAATTCCGAAGACAGATGCAGGCTTTGGGTCAATTCCATGCGGGCTATCGAAGCCCCTAGATTATTAGGCTCAGCTTTCAAGACGCGCTTATAGGCTTGCAATGCCTGCATATCCTTATTTTGAGACCGATATCCATCAGCCAAAAGCTTCCAGGCACGCAGAGTGTCAGGATAGCGAGCTGTTCCTATTTCCAGCATTCGAATGGCGCGCGGATAATCTTTGCGCTCTGCCAGGGCCATGCCCATGAAGAGATTCGCACCGGGGTGGGCGGGTGACTTTTTCAGTATTTGATCGAACTGAACTTCCGCGCGCTTGGCATCACCATTGAGACGATACAATTCTGCCAATTCCACTCGATAATCGAGGTTGGCTGGCTGGGACTGCAGAATGCGCTCCAAGGTATTGATAAGGCCCTTATTGTCATTGGTCTTTTTATACAAGGTATAGAGATCGTTTAAAACCTTCGCATCCTTGCTCTTCGCATAAAGTTTTTCATAAATCGCAATAGCGCTTTCCGGCTGCTTGTTTTGAATATAGGCATCACCCAACATCTCAGGAATATCCGCTTTGAATTCGCCGGCCTGATTAAAAGCATCGATCGCCTTACTCCAATTGCGCTCTTCGTAATTCACGCGACCGAGGTAATACGAGGCCTCTTCGGAGCTATTGCTGCGAGTATAGGCCTCCAGAATTTCCTTGGCCTTGGGACGATTCTTTGTTTCGTAAAACAGGATGCCAAGAGGCAAGGAAGACTTGCTTTCGGTGGGGAATTTGCGCAAGAGAACCGGAGCCCAAAGCGCGGCTCTTTCCTTTTGGCCTGTCTTGAAATAACCGTCCAGCAACATGAAACTCATTTCCGCATCCAGCGAATCTTTGAGGGAGGGTCGCTCGAGTATGCGTACAACTTCGGCTGGAGCTTGCATTTCTGATTCCAAGCGGGCTAATGCGAAACCATATTGAGTATTGGTTGGACGCAAAGCATTCAGGCTACGCAGCCGCTCGCGCGCCAAGCCACGATTTTTTTCTACCAGGTAAATTTGATAAAGGGCGAAATTGATATTCTCGTCCAATTTGACTGCCTTGTCGGCGACTAAAAGCGGAGCCTTTGCCTTATCTTTTTGGCCTAGGGCAAACAGGGCGAGACCGAACTCTTTGGCATAGGTGCCATTCTGTGGCGACAAGGTAGCGGCGCGAGTGAAATACTCAAGGGCACGATCCTGCTTGCCGATTTTCTTATAGGTCAAGCCAGCCTGAAAGGCAAGGTCGGGACTCTTGGGTGTCAACTCGGACACCTTGCCCTGCGCCTCGGCTAGTTTATCATCCTTGCGAGCCTGGGAGTAAAGCTCGACTAGAAGATTCCAGGGCCGAACGGCACTGGGTTCAGCTTGAGCCCATTGTTGCAAAAGTGTAGCGGCAATGTCGACACGACGTAAGGCTACCGCGATTTCTGCAGCATTACGAAGGGCTTCTAGCCTATTGCGATCTCGTCCAAGTATTTCCTGATAAAGATCCAGGGCACGCTGGGTCTTACCAAGGGTTAGAGCGAAATCAAACTTGATATCCGTATCGTCTGGAAAATTATCATAGCCCTGTTTGAGCAAGGCCGCACGATAGGGTGAGTCCGTTTCCTTGGCATACTTATACGCTTTATCAAAAAGACCTTTGTCTTTCTTATCGAAAATCAAAGCCGAAAGATAGGCCTCATTCGCCTGAGCCTTTTTCTTTTGAAAGGCATAAAGATCACCGAGTATTTCGCTGTAATTCTTGTCTTGTGAGGCCAAGAGGCTCACGAAAGGCGTCATGGGTACCAATTTGGAGAGGGCACCTTGCTTGGCATAATGCTTGACCATTAAAACCTTGCCTTCGCGCCAATCGGAGTGGGCTTTCACCATGCGTTCCACACCAACGATATTGCCTGTGCGCATGTAGTCGATATGCACGATTTGATAGCGGTAGGATGGCTCCACCTTTTTCTGACGGTTTAGCCGGACCAAGGCTTCCATCAAGCGTGTGGTGTCCTTTTGCTGATCGCTGAGGCGATGCATGTTTTTCAAGGCGACTAAATCGCCGTCATTGCGCGAAACCCAAGCGTCATAGGCATCCAAAGCACCAGAATAGTCTTTTGCTTTTTCCTTCTCCTGGGCCAAAAGCAATTGATAATTCTTGAGTTTCGGATCGATTTGCACAATGCGTCCCAAAATATCACGATAACCGGCCGAATTCACTTCCTGCTTATAAATACCGGCGATTTGTTCTAACAAAGGAATATTGTTCGGGTCGGTTTTTAGGCGGGCCTCGAATATGCCACGTGCCTTGGCCGTCTGACCGGATTTCAAATAGGATTCCGAAACCATGGGTTCAGTTTGGCCAATATTCGGATCAGCCTTCATGAACCAATCCCATTGCGCCGCCGAGGCGACAAAATCACCATTCAAATAAAGTGACTGAGCCAATTTGCGTCTCTCGTCCATGCTTGGATTTTGAGCCGATAAAAAGCGCCACAAGGAAAGGGTTGCCTTGATGGCTTCCGGCTTGATGACGGTTTCGCCATAGGTGTGCCCATAAATGGCATTGCCGGGAGCTAATTCATATGCTTTCCGGTAACGCGCCGCAGCACTTTCTTCCCGTCTCAGCTTACGCTCGATATCGCCCAGGCGATACCATAGGGCGGCGTCCCCCCCGTTTTTGATGACGGCCTTGGATAAGATTTTTTGCGATCCTCAAAATCGCCACGCTCAAAATAGAGTGCGCCCAATTCCAAGTCGTATCGCCCCGCTGCGGCCTTGTCCATTTCTGCGAGTCCTTGTAAAACTCGGAGGTAGGTGTCTTTCTCCGCGGCTGCGTTTTTAACTAACGGATAAACGAAACGCAAGCCGTCCAAGTCCTTGGGATTACGAGTCAGCCATTGCTTGCCATGATCCAAAGCCGCCGCCGTGTCACGGGCAGCCAAATCCAATTGGGCCAGCTTGAGTAATTGCTTGGCGCCGGAGGTGGGAGCATTATTCACCCATCCAGCCAAGGCTTGTCTTTGCTTGTCACGATTTGAAGTCTTTTCTGCAGCCTCAAGCATACGGGCCCAGACCGAGGCGTCCTTGGGATCCAATTGACTCCACTTTTCAATCCAAGCAAAAGCTTGGGACCACCGCTGCAAAGCCACGGCCAAATCCACAGCCTTCGCCAAGGTGGCGACATCGCTTTCCTTCGCGAGGACTTCGGTATAAACATCTAGGGCCGCGGGCACCTTGCCCAAGCTTATAGCGTATTCCCGCTTCAGGTCATAGTCGTCAGGGAAATTTTGATAGCCCAAGCGCAGTATTTCATTGAGATAAGGCGATTTGTTGGCCAGTCCGTATTTCCGAACCTTATCAAAGAGTTCTCTATCCTTGGGCGTGGCCCGTAAGGCCTGGACATAGGCATTGTTAGCGGGCAAGGTCTTTTTCTGCAAGGCATAAAGATCACCCAGTGGCTCCAGCAATTCAGAATCACGACGGCTTTCGGCTTGTAGAAAATCGGCAAATGGCAATAGCTTCACCTTTTCGCCTTTTTTCAAATAGGCGCGAACTAAAATCGATTTTCCCTTGGTCCAACCCTTGTCCACCTTCACCAAACGTTCGACTCCGCCGAGATTCGCGTTTTTGACAAAATCAATTTCCGCCAATTTGCGTTTAGACTCGACATCGGCATTTTTCTGCCGCGTCAAGCGCACCAGAGCTTCCATCAAGCGGGTGGTGTCTTTTTGTTGCTCACTGAGCCGTTCCATGGCGCGCAATGCGGCAATATCCCCCTCATTACGGCTGACATATGCGTCATAGGCATCCAAGGCAGCCGAATAGTCCTTGGCTTTTTCTTTTTCTTGGGCAAGTAATAACTGATAATTCTTGTATTTCGGATCGGCCTTGAC
>JAYUVP010000082.1:0-15954 GCA_043753995.1 Fibrobacterota bacterium | reverse complement strand
AGAATTTTTTCGAGTCTTTGGGTTCGACTCCTGGCAAGGTCGGCGGCGGTTCGATTTCATGCGCTTTCCTTTCACCGGTAACCCATACCCCCAATTGGTAGGCTCCATAAAGGATGGCTGGCGTCGTGAACGGATTTGAAATAAAGGTACCGGCGGCTGCGGCGGGCAAATTGGCCCTGACCACCACCACCAATCCGGCACTCACGGGAATTTGGGCAACGGGAATGAGGATACCGACGAAAACCCCAACCGCCATTCCCATGGCGACACCCTGTTTCGACCAGTCCCAGAGATGATGTGCCTGAATCCACGGTCCCATCCATTTCATCATCGGATTCGCCAGTATTTTCTCGCGTGTATGCGAGTGTTTTATAAACTGGCGGATTTTATCGAGAGGCGCTGGGAGATGCAAGTGGATAGACCTACCCTGGATGGAATGATGTCAAAGTATTTAAATGCACTGGAAATCCTATTGATAAAATCCATCCAAGCCTTGCCTTAGCGTTATAATCGTGTGTCAGAGTCGCCCAATGGGCATTGCGCCTGTCCCCATGCGATGGGAGAATGAGCCTGGCCCCGCCCCAGGAGGATTATGCCCCCCTCTCAAATCCGACCATTCCGAATCGCTTGGATCTGCTTATTCGCCTTAGCGGTGCAAGCACCCCAAGCCCAAGTAAAAACCATTGAGGGCTTTGCCGCCTTACCTTTGGTCACCGGCCTGCAATATCCCACCGCCTTGGCCTTCGCTCTTGATGGGCGGCTTTTCGTTACGGAAAAGGCGGGGCGCGTGCGCATTGTGAAAGACGGCACCCTGCTCGCCACTTCTTTCGCCACCGTAACCGCCAAGATACAGGGCACGGAGGCCGGAGCCGAATCCGGGCTCTTGGGGATCGCCCTGGATCCCAGCTTCGCGGTCAACGGCAATGTCTATGTCTTCTATTCTACGGGAACCCCGCAAGACCACAATCGCATCGCTCGGTTCAAGGCTAGTGGCGATGTCGCTGACCCCGTTGAAGGGGAAGCGGGACTTTTCGATTATCCTCGCAGTGGCCTGTATAATCACAATGGCGGCGGCCTTCATTTCGGCAGCGACAGCATGCTTTATGCTTCGCATGGTGAGGTGGCCTGGCCCGAGAATGCAGTAGATATGAAAAGCCTTTTCGGTAAAATCATCCGCATCAAGCCAGTGGCCGACAGCAATGCCCAAATACCTTCCGACAATCCCCTGCTGGCTCGTACCTCGGGCAAGGCGCGCGCCATTTACGCCTTTGGCTTGCGAAACCCTTTCTCATTCGCTTTCGAACCTGTCACCGGTCGGCTCTTCATCAATGATGTAGGCCAAGGTGCTTATGAGGAAATCAATATCGCGGCGGCAGGTGGCGATTTTGGTTGGCCGGCCACCGAGGGGGCATTCGATCGCATTACGCATCCCGGTTATGTCCATCCGCACTTGGCCTATTCGCGTGAGGGCAATGCGGGTAGCCGCCTCGAAAAGACCGTGGGTAGTTGTATTGTGGGCGGGGCCTTCGCTCCCATCAAGGCCGAAGGTTCGTCCGCCTTTCCCGCCGAATTAAGGGGTAAATATTTCTTCGGCGATTTCGGCTTTGACAGTTGGATACGCTATCTCGACCCAAAAATACCCGATATCTCTTACCCATTCGCTCAGAACACTTCGGCCAGCGCCATGACCTTCGGGCCCGATGGCGCTTTCTATTACACCGATCATGCCCAAGGCAAGGTCATGCGCATTGCCATCCTCGGCAGCCCCATTCGCGACTTGCGTTTCGATAGCCGGGTGAAGCAGGTCCAAACCGAATCGGGGCGACACCGTCTGGTTTTGCCTGGCTTGCGAGGCATCCGGACCTTGAAAAATGCGCGCTTTTCCCTTGGCTTATGGCCCGAATTACCACTTGTTTCGCCTCTCGGGCGCACCACAATAGCGCCAGAATAGCGTAACGTTTAAGTGACGGGGGGGGCTCAGCCCTTCAATCCGTGCTTTCCAAACGCCCCCCCAGCCTCGGCCCGCTTACCCCCGGGGCACGGTCGGCCTCAGCATCCCCCCGAAGTTTCGCTTGCGTGATAAACTGGAAATTCTGTGCTTCGTTAGGAGACGCGATGCGTTTTAATCAGCCCATTGCCAATCGGGAAAAAATGGATACCGTCGATGGCAACTCTCTTGGGAGATGACGGAAAATGGGCGTGATATGAATGTCGTGTCAAAATTGATCTGGGAGGGTTTTCGATTTAGTTATTCACCGCACATGCATAACCTACTTCGAGAGCATATCGAAGCCGTCAGTCCGCTCACTCAGAAGGAATGGGATCTGGTGCATCCGCGCTTCTTCCTGCGCACGCTTCGTAAACGCCAATTCCTGGTTCAGCCCGGGGACCCCGTCCCCTGCGATCATTGGGTCGCCAAGGGCTTGCTGAAAGCCTATCTCCTCCATCCCCAGGAACGTGATCCCATCCTGCAATTCGCCCCAGAAGGCTGGTGGTGCACGGACTACCAGGCTTTCCTCCATCGCACTCCAGCGACTCTTTATGTCGATTGCATGGAGGCGAGTGAGGTCCTCACCATTCGCTTCGAGGATCGCGAGAGTTTGTGCCGGGAGGTCCATGCCATGGAGCACTTCTTCCGCGTCAAATCGGGATTGGGATATGCGGCCCTGCAGCGCCGCATTATCTCCCTCCTCCAAGAGCCCGTCACGGATCGTTTTCGGAATTTTCGGAAGCAATATCCGGGACTCAACCAGCGCGTCCCCAAAAAATACCTGGCCGCATATCTCGGCGTCAGCCGCGAAACATTAAGCCGACTCACTCAAGAAGGTTGAGCTTAGTCGCGGCAAAAAAGCGCCGAGAATCTCACCGTTGATTCGGAAGAAAAGTGAACTTTTCCGATTTTCTGACGTCCTACTCCGAAATCGTATGCATTCAGACCTTGCCACCCCCCACGAGGACGACGCCCTACTCGAACGTATCCGTAGCGGGGAACACGACGCTTTTGCAGGACTAGTGGAGCGTTACCAAGGGCCATTGCTTGGTTTCCTCAATCGCATGATCCGGGACCCCGAAGCCGCGCGGGATTTGGCCCAAGACACCTTCGTGAAGGTGTTTCTATCGCTGGAAGACTATACAAGTCGCAACCAATCCTCCTTTTCCACCTGGCTTTTCGCCATCGCACGCAATGGGTGCCTAGACCTGATGCGCAGTCGCAAGAGAAAGTCTACGGAAAAGCTGGACGATCATCAAAATCTACCTGCTCCGAATTTGGGGGATCCCGCCCGTAAGCTGCGCATTCGATCTCTCATGGAGAGCTGTCTCGAACAGATGAATCCCGATCAACGTATGGCTTTCGAGCTGACCGTGGTAGACGGTTTCGAGTACGAAGAGGCTGCGGTGATCCTGGGAGCGACGGTGGGAACAATACGGTCGCGCGTGTTCCGGGCCCGGGAACTACTGCAAGCCAAACTTCGAGAATTCGCGGGGAAAGGATAGGCTATGGACGCCAAAGAATTGGACCAGGAATGGTTCGCATGGCTGGAAGATCGGAAGCACCCCGTGCCTCCCGACACTGAATTTACGCGCCGGGTCATGGAGGCCGTGCGCACCGAAGCCCGCATGGCAGCAGGGAATCCGTCGAAGAAATTATCGACTAAAACCCGCACACCGTCAGCGGCTACCGGCAACCGACCCGCCTGGCAGGAATGGATACGAACCTGGCTATCGCCCCGCCCCGCTCTGGCCTTTGCGGTCCTGACTGTGGTCGCCACGCTCGTCATCCAATATTATCCCGCCGGCCTGCGACAAGGTGCTGAGGACACTCGGATCAAGGGGGAGGGCTTCCACGTCGGTTATTTGCTCAAACGCGGGACGCGCATTGCCACAGCCGCGAGTGGCGAGGGGTTTAGGCCCGGCGATCGCTTGCAGGCCATATACTCGGCCGACCGCGCGGGATATATTCGCTTCTTTTCCCTGAATGCTTCGGGGCATATCGAATGCCTTTCCTGTTTCGGAGCTCATTCCATTTCGCCTGCGGGGCAGGACAAAACCTTGCCCTTCGCCCTGGAATTAGATGCAGATCCCCTTGACGAGGCCTTGGTCGGAGTTTGGACGCCCGGGCCCTCCGAGGCCCACGAATTGGAGGCCTGGCTGCGATTGGCTTGGGGCCGATCGGCCCGTGATTTTTCAAGCCTAGAGCGGGCCTTGTCCCAGAGCACATCGGCTGACATCCGCGTTTCCTTTTTTCTTTTGCGCAAGAAAGCAGGCCTATGAAAGCCTTAATCCTTTTCGCCATCCTCCTCGCATCCGCGGCTTCATCGGCTTATGCCAAAACCGTTCGACTGGCCTTGCTGGCTGGTCATAATCGCGGGATCGATAGCGATCCGCGCCTGCAATATGCCGAAGCCGATGCGCAAAAAATGGCCGAGCTCCTTGTCGAAGCGGGTGGGGTGGAGGAAGACAATGTGGTCTTGCTCAAATCGCCACGTCCTGAAGATCTCGATCGCGCTTTCGATGATATAAGTGCCAAGAGCCTCTCGGTCGATCACGCTGATGAAATCGTCTTCCTGTTCTATTACTCCGGCCACGGCACCGGAACACACTTGAAGCTGGGCCGCAAGGAGTATTCGCTCCAGGGTCTCAAAGAGCATATCGATAAAATCCCCGCTAAGCTACGCATTGGCATTTTGGATGCTTGCCAGAGCGGCGCTATCACCCGACTGAAGGGCGCGCGTCTGGTGGAGCCTTTCGTAGTGGAGAACAAATTGAAAAGCGAAGGCTCGATCATGATCGCCTCCAGCGCTCCGGACGAGAATGCGCAGGAGTCGGATCAATTGCAAGGATCTTTTTTCTCCCATAACCTCATGAGTGCTTTGCGCGGAGCTGCGGATATTTCTGGCGATCGCCGGGTGACTTTGATGGAGGCCTACCAATACGCGTATCACAAGACCTTGGTTGAAACGGAAGATTCGCGCGGCGGGGCTCAGCATCCCATGGCGGCCATTAATATGGATGTGCAAGGCGATGTGGTGCTGACGGACCTGAATTCAGGCCGCGGAGGCTTGAGCTTTAATCAAGAATTGAATGGCGAAGTGCTGGTAGCCAATGCGAAGTCGGTGGTGATGGCAGAATTCCATAAGGAAAAAGGCAAAGACGCCTTCCTTGCTCTTCCGTCAGGAACCTATCGGGTGTTTTACAAAGATGGGCGCAAAACCCAGCAATACAAGACCAAGCTGAAGGACAAGGAAATCAAGGACGTAGGGCCTTCCGATCTCTCCAATGGCTTCCGGTTCGTAGGCCTTGCCAAGGGCGGTTCGCAAAGCGAAGCCATAGATCTTCCCTGGCGCAATGCGGATTTGCCGGTTCAATTTCCCCTGCGCGTGGGCATTGGTTGGCTCGACTCGCATAGCCAGTTGAGTCTTATGGGCTTGGTGGGGTATCGCTTCTGGCCTCAACTAGGTGCCTATGCCAGCTTTACCACCCACAAGACGCATCACCGATACCTTTATTCCTCTGGCAATTTCATGGACGCGGAGGTCGGCTTGGAGACGGGTAAATTCCTGGGGGAAAACGTGGAGTTCACTGGAACCTTCTTCCATCGCGCCACCAAACCCGAAGGGGACTTGGTCTATGAAGCTGGCCCCTGTCCATTGGGCAAAGGCGAGACCTGCGTCGTCGGTGAGCATGAGGTCAATCGCGATTGGGAATGGGCGGGTGCGACCGGTGCCACCTTTGGCGCACGCCTATGGATTTGGAACCGCGTTTCCTTGTCCATGACCTACGGGACAGCCTGGACTTGGACCGAAGGGAAATTCAATCCAGTATACCTGACCTTGCTCCCAGCCTTGCATTTCTGAACCGGGTGGGCGCTTGGTCCCCGAAATGGGATTTACTAAACGCGGGCTGTTAACCGGGACGCTACCCTATGGGGGAGCGCTTGGGGAAATAGGGTTGTTAATGGCAGCGACATTTGATTTTTTTACACGGGAGCCGTTTCTTACCTGAGTTAATGAATTTTTGACTCAATCCATTTCCATCGCCTAAAATGTCGGAAGCGAACCCATTCCGGAGCTTCCCATGTACCGTATTCGCAACACTTTTTGCAGCTTAAGCTTCAAAGCTGTCACCCACCTCCTCCTGGCATTTCCCTTTGGTGTGATGGCGGCTCAGGTTTCGCTTTCAGGCCAAGTAATATTTTCCAATGGTAATCCTGTTATAGGTGTCACGATTGCGATACCTACAATGACGGGCCAAAAAGAAACGCAAACCGACGCTGTCGGTAATTTCAGTTTTAGCATTGAGGAGGGTAGCTACGACCACCTTCGTGTACGCAATATGGGATCGGCTGTGGCCGGCATCCCCCATATGATGGAATACGTGGCTGTCACACCTTTGACGATTTCCGGCAATACCGTTAAGAATGTCACCTTACCTGCTTTATACAAGGTTGAGGGTCACCTGAAAACGCCCACCGGCACGGCGGTTGCCAATGCTCATTTGACCTTGCAGAAGTGGGATGGCAATATGACTCAACTGCCATCGGACCAAGCCACTACAGGTACCGATGGTGCTTATAGTTTGATTGGATTTGCGGGCCAGGTTAAGCTCACCGTGCCCATTTCGCCTGACAGCGCCTTTGCGAGTTTTCAATCGATAATCACTTTGACAAAGGACACCACCATCGAAGTGGAATATACGACAGCGCCTCGGTTGTCTGGAACGGTGCGAACCGCCCAGGGGCAAACCATTGCTGGCATTGTTGTGGCCTTAGTCAAAGACGGAACGCAAACGGAAAAACGGACCAATGCTTCAGGTGCTTTCAGTTTCGTCGTCTCGCAGGGAACGGTTTCTGCCTTGCGTGTTCGCGCCATGAGTGACACCTTGAGTCAAGTTCCTGCCAATTTGGAATACACGGCCTTTGAAAATTTCACGGTGACGGGTGACCTCACCAAGGACATCACCCTGCCCCAATACCCGCTTTTCTCCGGGCGCCTTTTAAGTTCAGGGGGCCAAGGCCTGGCGAAATTTAAAGTGTCGACGACCGCATGGATCATGAATATGCGTCAGCCGCCAAGCGATTATGCGGTGACCGATAGTTTAGGTCGATTTCAACTGCGATGTGCGCTGGGTTCTAATCAAATGGTCATAGATCCGGATTCCACTGGTCGATATGCGAAAGAAATCCGTAATTTTTCCATAAGCTCGGATTCCTCGGCGGAGATTGCCTTGGTTCGCGGTGGCATGTTAACCGGGCGAGTGTTATTTGCCAATAAAAAACCAGTCAGTGGCATTACCGTCGCTTTGTCTAATGGACTGGAACAAAAAGAAACTCAAACCGACGGCCAAGGAAGTTTCACCATGGTTTTGCAACCTGGAAAGTATGCCGACTTCCGCATTCGTAGCATGATGAGCCGCGTCCAAGGCATCCCCAAAATGCTGGAGCATACGGTCAAGGCCGGAGGCATTACTTTGGTTGACTCCTTGTATCAAGAAGTTGTGCTGCCTCCTTTTCATAGCATGGCGGGAAAGGTTTTGGATGCTTCATTGAAACCTGTCTCGGGTGTCACGGTTCAATCTTCATTCTGGTCAAATGGCATGACCCAATTGCCTAGCGATGAATGCCTATCGGGTTCGGATGGCGCTTACGAGATTTTCATGCCTGAAGGCACCAATTGGGTAACGGTTAGGCCACCCACGGGAAGTTCCTTTGCCACAACCTCATTCAATCAAAAAATCGATACAGCTTTGTCACATAATATCCTGCTTGCCGATCAGGCCAAGGGAATAGCCAGCATTCAACCTTCGGTTGCGGGTCAGGGTAAAAGCGGCAAGATATCGATTATTGGCATCAACACCACCTTTCTAACAGGTGTGACGGCTATAGATCTTGGTGAAGGAATCACGGTTTCTGGCATTACGGCTCCAAGTGGCATTTCGGTTTCAGCGCAAATACAGGTGAGCGATTCGGCTCAGCCCGGTGTGCGCTCGGTTCGAGTCATTACCGCGAAAGAATCCTATGCAGGAGGCCTATTCACGGTCACCGCCCCGGTAAGCTCACCCCTTCTCTTCGATGCCCAAGGCAAAATCACCAAAACTGTTGTGATTGAAGATGGAACCGGTACCAGTCTTAAAGTCGATTCGGGTACCCGAGTTAGTTTGCCGACGGGGGCGGAAAAAGCGCTAAGCTTTGATGCCCCTTTGATTAAAAACGATCAAGTCAATCCGCCGGCGGCCGAATTTCTTCAGGTACAGCGCGAGTTTTCGCCGGCCGGCGTAGTTTTTGATCCTCCCGCATCCCTCACCTTTCATTACCAGGATCAGGATATGAAAGGGGTCGATGAAAGCACCTTGAAGTCTTTTAAGTACGACAATAAATCCGATACCGTGGTGGCCGAGTACAAGGTCACGGCAAGAGATACCGCCAAAAATATCATCAAACAGGAGGTCAGCACCTTTTCGCTTTTCCGCTTGGCCAAATCAAAGACATCTAATTCTATTCAGTCGCGATTTAATATTAATACTGGAAGAGTTGCATTGACGCGACTTCAGGCCCAATCGCAGCCAGGCGCTCATTCTCTGCGTATCACCTACACCTTGTCAGGCAAGGGCCCGACGGAATGGCTGCGGTTTCGTCTTTTCAATTTGAAGGGCGAAACCCTCGAAGCTTTGACCGTGTCGGGAATGGCTGGAATGGAGCAGACTCTGATTTGGCCCTTGGGGAATGCGACCTTACTGTCGGGGCTCTATCCCGTGGAGTTGGAAGTCGCAGGCAAACGAATTCTTCAAACCGTGATGATTGGGAATTGATGTGCTTGGCCGGGAACCTGAAGGATTTTTGCTAGGGTAACCTAGAACCTTGTTGTCAGTTCGGGCTCAAGGTAAGCACATACCCATCGGTCGCGGTGGCCCAGTCGAGGGTCACGATCAAAGTATTGCAGGTCACAGGAGCGGATGCATTCGAGACCACGGTGGGGGCGCTCACCGCTGCCTTGCCGGTCGGCATTTTCTCCAGCAAGACCTTGGTGGTCCCTCCGGTCTGCAACCAGGACGGGACATTATGGATGACGACATTGACCGCTCCGGTTGAGCCCCCTCGGTTGCCCACAATGAGGATGGATTTGGCTGCAGCCATGTCCTGGTAACCTACCGCATCTACGCGCGATCCTGCGGTGGTTTTGATCCGAAGGCCGGTTTGCTCCGCATAGCGCTTATAGACCCAGTACTGGCTATTCGGCTGCCAGTTGGTGGTCACAAGGTCGCCCAGGTTGGAGAAGAATGTCGACCCTCCAGCCCAGTTGGAACGCATGCCCTGGATCCCCGCCCGATCGAATCTCGCGAGGAACCAAGCGGAGTGACCAGGATTTTGCTCACCAGTCCCCCCGTATTCGTTGATATTAAATCCTTTCACGCCCGCGATCCCTCGAGTCGAAAGCTGACGAGTGATGGTTGCCAAATCGGCCACCGGATCGGCCCCCCCGCCGGCTTCGTGCCAGACGACATAATCCGGCATGACATTATTCGCCTTGGCATAATCAAAGAACGCATTGGCCCAGGCTCCGCCGGGGCCTGTTGCAAGACTAGGCCCTTCGATCATGGCATTGGGTAGCGCGACGCGAACTTGTTGGTAAGCGCGCTTCCAGGTTTCCAGCCATTGGGCCTGCGTGCCCTTCCAGAAAATGTCGAGATCGGGTTCGTTCCAAAGCTCCCACCGCACTTCCGGACCGGTCATCCCATTGGCCTTCACGCTGTCGATGAGCTGGGCCATGAAAGCGGTGAAGGTCGTCCAATCCCCGTCGGTGCCGGGAACGGGACACGCATATTGATAGTCATCGCTGACCAACAATTCCATGATGGCACCGATGGCCTTCGCCTTGGCGTAATACGCCTTCATCACCTTCCAGTGAGTATTCCAGGCTGCCTGTCCGCAGCCTTGCGAAACCCCGCGCCCGGCTCGGACCGCTTTGACCTTGATGTCAGTCAGCAGGGCATTGGGCGGCTGCACTCCGTCTTCGGAGATGCCATAGATGAAGCCAGAGGCGAGGTAGGTGGGCGCTCCCTCGGCCACGGCCATATCGAGCGTGACTGCGTCCTTGGCTGTAGGTAGCGTCGGCGCTACGCAGCTGGCGGTGGTTTCGAGAAGGATATTCTGCGCGAGATCAAAGGTGGTGAGAGCGAAGGATTTCGGTTGGTAACCGGTAGCCGTGGCTTTCAGCGTATCCACGAAGGCCGCTTTCTTCGATAACTCCGAGCCCGTCGGGGCGAAATATTCCAAGTTACCGTTCGCTATTCCGCCACGGGCCATCGGGAAGTAGGGAAAGACTTTTGATTCCTCGCCTATAGAAGCCTTGATGAGCATTAAGCTTCCCGGCCTCATCTTTGCCGACACGTTCAAACGGTAGGTACCCACCGAGGCCAAATCCACGGCCTGCGTTTCCAGAAGATTTCCCTTCACGTCGAAGATCCCAATCCGAATCGGTGCGGCCTTGGCCACCGAAAGTTCTAATACGCCTTGGTCTAGTCTGATGTCTCCAGAAATGGGGGCGTATAAGGTTCGCGCGGCACTGCTGCCCAAGTTCAGGGAATAGGATCCATCGGCACCCGTTGTATCCTTCAGCTTAGCACCCATTAATTCCACCATCGCATTCGCGATGGGTTTGCCCGCGGCATCGGTCACCTTGCCGCGTAGGTGGACTGTCTGGGCATTTGCTGCATGCGCCATGGCCAGAAGCATCATCACAAAGAAATGATTTCCAATTTTATCATTCGTCATGATAGACTCCGATTTATCAGGGATTAATCCGTGTAAAACCGCATTTGCAGCAAGCCGCAAGGAATGGCGGCCGGAACTAGGCCCTCGTGAGCATTTCCAAATCGATGGGCTTCCCAGGCTAGGGAGCCATCCACGGCATAGGCACGGACACCTACAGCCTTCATCGGCCAAGTGAATCGGGACTCTCCAGCCAAATGGTAAAGCCGGCTCGTAGCGCCGAGCGCAGGCCGTTTCCCCTTGGCCTGCCCCAGAGACACGACGGGCGCGCAGGTTCCTGAATAGCTCAGCTTGACGATGCGCGATTCGGAGGTGGGTGCGGTTCCGTATTGTTCTTCGCCACGGGCGATGTAAATAGCCCCATCCGGTCCGGTCTCCGATCGAAAGATATAGGACAGTTCGGAACGCACGCCCAATACCTGCTCCACGCGGGTGACCCGCCCGCTATCGTCCACCGTGGCGGCCTGCAATGGGGCATTGCCAAGGGAGGAGATCAGCAATTTGCCGTCGAGATAAGGCGGGAACTTCATCTTGGAATCTAAACCCGGATCATAGTGCACCCAGGACAGCACGGTGCCCACGCAAATCAGATTCGTCTGCACGGCCGCCGTGCGGTTGGAAATGGCTGCGGGAATGGCAGGAGGCAGCTTCTGCACGCCCGTATTCCATTTCGACAAATTCATCGGAGCAGTTGCGTTTTGCTTGGGATTGAGACTCGCCTTCTGGGGTCCATCGGAATTTCCGCCATTGAAAAAAGGCCAACCATTGTTTTGAGGATGGGGAATGATATTGATTTCATCCTCCCCATTAGCGGCATTGTCCCATCCGGCTTCGCCGTCGGCGGGAAAATGTTTGACGGGATGCACAGCCAGGGAAAAAGGATTGCGGTGACCCATGGAATAGATTTCCGGTCGCACCAAGGCCTGTTCTGCGGCATTCCAGAATCCCTGCTTCGCGAAATGATCGCGCAGGTTCCCTTCCGGTATGGTGTAGGTGGAACCCACGCCAGGCGAAGGGGTTTGCGAATCTGGAAAGGGGATGGGACGGATGCGCAGAATTTTGCCCCGGGTATCGTTAGTGTTACCTGCGGTGCGCCGTACATCGGTGTTCTCGTTCCCCTCCCGGAAAGGATCGTCGGTCGATAGGGTCCATTGCATATTATCGCCGGTGGTGAGCCAAAGGTTGCCGTCAGGACCCCAGTCCAAATCGCCCCCATGATGGCAACATTGGGCGAATGTCGTATGCTGGAAGATGATTTTCTCCGAGGCCGTATCTAACTGGGTATTGTCCGTCGACAAAGTGAAGCGCGATAGCCTAGCTATAGGTCCTGGTTTACCTCCTGTCACCGTTCCGGAAAGTCGCTTCGCTGGTACAGCATGCCAGAGATAGACCCAATGGTTACGGGTGAAATCGCCATCCAAGGCTATGCCCTCCAGCCCGGTTTCCATTCCGCCGAGATAGTTGAGCCCCGAGGCGTTATACATCACGTCGAAATGCCGGAGGAGTCGGGTGGCACGCGTCACCGGATCGTAAACCTTTAAATTGCCATAGCGTTCCACCCAATAAACCTTGAGATCGGCAGCCACGGCCAAATCCATGGCATTGCCCGGAACGTCGGTAGACAAGGTTTCCACCTTGAAGTCCGAGGCCGGGGGCATAGCATTGCAACCTTGGGAATGAATGGCCTGCGCCAGCATCAAAAAGGCAGAAATCAAAAGGACAAAACCGGGAATCCCGAATTGCCCACACGAGTGATGCTTCATAGGCTATTTAAGGTAGGCCCGGCCCTTCGAATATTCGCATCATCCTGATTTCAAAATGTTTATGACCATCCAACTATCCAATTTATTCTGCGTAAAACCGCAATTGCAATAAGCCGCTGGGAATAGCGGCTGCAATGCCGCCGTCCTCGGCGCTTCCTAGGCGGCGCGACTCCCATGCTAAAGAACCGTCCAATCGATAGGCCTGAACACGGCTGGCACCCTCGGGCCAATGCAAGCGAAAATCCCCTCCGAGATGATGAAGCCAGGTCGGTACATTGCGCATGAGACGGGAACCGGTGGCCCGGAATGTCGCCACCACGGGAGCGCAAGAACCCACATAGCTCAACTTGACGATGCGCGAATCTTGGGTAGGAGCGGTGCCGTATTCTTCCATGCCGCGGGCGATGTAAATGGCTCCGTCCGGCCCCATCACCGATCGCATGATATACGAGAGATCGAAACTTGACGGCATGACCTGCTCCACGCGAGTGACCCGCCCGCTGTCGTCGACCGTGGCGGCTTGGATAGGCGCGCCCCTGAATGAGGTGAATAACAGCTTGCCATCTAGGTAGGGGGGGAACTTCACCTTGGAGTTCAAGGCTGGATCGTAATGGACCCAAGGCAGTGCGGTGGCGTAACACAAAAAGTTCATCTTCACCGCTGCGCTACGGTGGGAAATGGCGGCAGGCACGGCCGGGGGCAGCTTCTGCAAACCCGTATTCCATTTCGATAAATTCATCGGGGCGGAAGCCGATTGCTTGGGACTTAGGCTCGCGTCCTGAGTCTTGGTGTCATTTCCGCCGTTGAAAAAGGGCCATCCATTGTTCTGCGGATGGGGGATGATATTGATCTCGTCTTCGCCAAGGGTGGTATGGTCCCATCCAGCTTCGCCGATGGCGGGATAAAGCTTGACCGGGTGAATGGCTAAGGAAAAGGGATTGCGATGCCCCATGGAATAAATTTCCTGCCGCACCAGTTGCAGCTCCGCCGCGCTCCAGAATCCCCGCTTCCCGAAATAGTCGCGCATATTCCCTTCCGGGATGGTATAGGTGGTTCCGATCCCGGGGGTCGGGGTCTGGGTATCCGGGAAGGGAATGGGACGGATTCGCAGGATCTTGCCCCGGATATCATTGGTATTGCTGGCGGTGCGCCGCACGTCGGTATTCTCGGCTCCCTCGCGGAAAGGATCGTCGGTGGATAAGGTGGATACCATATTGTCCCCGGTGGTGAGCCAGAGATTGTCATCGGGACCCCATTGCAGGTCACCCGCATAGTGGCAGCATTGCGCGAAGTAGGTCTCCTGGAAAATGATCTTCTCGGATGCGGAATCCAACTGGGTATTGTTCGATGTTAAGGTGAAGCGCGACAGCCTTTCAATCGTTCCTGGCTTACCTCCCACCATTGGCGCAGGCAAGCGGCTGGGGGGCACCGCATACCAGAGATAGACCCAATGGTTGGATGCGAAATTCCCGTCCAGGGCAATTCCCTCGAGCCCACTTTCCATATCACTGATATACTTGCCGGTCCTGACGAGGTCCTTGATGTCGTAAAGCACATCAAAATGCTTGATGAGGCGGGTGGCTTTAGTGACCGGATCGTACATCTTGAAATCGCCGTACCGCTCTACCCAATACACCTTGAGATCGGGAGCCACGGCAATATCCATGGGGTTGCCCAAAGCATCGGTGGACAGTTTTTCCACTTTGAAGTCCGCAGCCGGAGGCATGGTATTGCAGCTCTGGGAATGGATGGCTTGTGCCACCATCAGAAAGACAATTAGGCACTTGGTAAGATGGGGAATTCGTAAACGTTTGATTGAGTCGTTGTCCATAGTGCGATAGGATAAGGTCGTGCTTCGGTTTTTGAGGGTTGACTGGTTTTAATAAAAGTTTATGACCATCCAACTATCCACTATTGCATTAAGTTCTCAATCCCCATAGTATTGCTTAGTGCCATGAAACGTCCCTCTACCTCCAGCCCGCCTTCCACACCGGGAGTGATGCGAGCCCTCGAATTCCTCAAAGGTTTGGCCGCCGATCCTGCCTGGCAGGCGCGTGGGGAGCTTCCCGGTGTTCGCGCTTTGGCACGCCTTTCTGACATCTCCCATTTCACCCTGTGGAAGGCCCTACGCCGGGCTGCTGAGTTGGGGCTGCTCCTTGTCGAACCGGGCCGTCGTCCGCGTTTGCCGGATGCCGCTCGCCATTCCTCCCCCGCTCTCCCAAAACCGGGACTGTCGAAGTGGGAACGACTGCGCCAAGAGATCGAGCGAGATCTGCTGCAAGGCGTTTACCTGCACGGCGAAGCCGCTCCCTCGCTGAAGGAAATGCAAGGAAAATACCATGTCTGCTATTCCACCTTACGTAAAGCCTTGGACGACCTGGAGCGCGCAGGCTATTGGCCACCCGCTTCCGACGGCAATCCGGTATGGGGAGCGGGCCACCCAGTCATTTACCTCGCCTGGGGTGACGAGAGTGGCAATCAGCATTTCGACGAACCTTTCGATCATGAGTACCTGAAGGCCTTGCGGTCGGCCTGCGAGCGTTTGAATCTGGAATTGGCGGTGGTGGTTTACTGTTACCAGGATCACAATCTCCGACTGGTGATGCCGCCAGCCTCCTCCCTGACCTTCCCCGAGTTGAGCAAACAGGCCGCAGGCTTTTTGGTTCGGACCGCCTGCCCGCGCGACGTCTGCGCAGACCTCTTGCCGCAACTGGCACGGTATCGCAAGCCGGTGGCCGTGCTTGACGAAGTCGATAGCCCTTCTCTGCTCGAATGGACAGGGCGGAACCGCCTGATCAAATCCTTCCGACCCACCATCAGCGAGGCATCGGGTGAGATCATGGCGCGTCACCTGTTGGCCTTAGGCCATAGACGTGTCGCCGTGGTTTCTCCGTTTGCGGAGGCCGTTTGGTCGCGCAACCGCATAGTAGGTCTGACGGTCACCCTTCAGCGTGCTGACCCCGAAGCCATGGTGGCGGAATACACCTTGGCCATGCCTTACCAGCAGAGGCATGTCGTGCGCGAACGCCGTGCCTTCGGTCTCCTTAGCCGTTCCATACTGCGTACCCCGGGTTGGAAGGCTCCACTGCCTTCCCTCAAGGGACTTGCGGCACAATTGGAAAGGGAAATTCACCTTGCGGTGCGCCGCGAGCGCATTTTGGAAGCGCTGACGCCCCAATTAGAAACGGCCCTGAAACGGAAGGAGTTAACTACCTGGGTGGCCATCGACGACGACACGGCCTTGCTCGTGATGGATTTTCTGCGCCGCCGTGGCTTACAGGTTCCGAGCGATATTTCTCTGGTGGGTTTCGACGATACCGCCGAAGGGGCGCGACGCGACCTCACCAGCTTTAACTTCGATTTCGAGCGCTTCAACCATTATGTCTTGAGGTATTTGTTGGATCCTACGCGGGTGGATCAGGCGGA
>JAYUVP010000081.1:0-33990 GCA_043753995.1 Fibrobacterota bacterium | reverse complement strand
GGCATGGGTGGAATGGGTGGCATGGGCGGAATGGACATGATGTAATGTCGGTTCTTCCGACATTCTTCTAGCTCTCACCTTCCCCCGGCGTCGTAAGGCGTCGGGGGATTTTTTTTGCAACCATGAAAGACGATGAAGGTGAAATCCAAAGGCAAAACCGGCGAAGGCCTCAATGGCAGGCAACAGCAAGTGCTGACCGCCATAGTCGATCACTATATCGTCAGTGCCGAACCGGTTTCGTCCAAGATTCTCAGCCTCAATCCGATTTTAAAGGCCAGCTCCGCGACCTTGCGCAATACCATGTCCGAGCTCACCGAAATGGGCTTTGTGGAGCAGCCGCATACCTCGGCGGGACGCAAACCGACTGACAGCGGCTATCGCACCTATATCGATGAATTAATGCAGCCGGCCCTTCTCGATGAGGCCGATCGCCAAGCGCTGGAAAAAGGCTTGGCCGACATCGTCGACGACCAAGAGCGCCTCACTCAAGCCGCCCTGCTCCTGGGCCGTATGACCCATCAAGTGGGCGTCGCCGTTTCACCTGCCGTCGAGCAAGGCACCTTTCGCCATCTCACCTTGCATGCCTTGGAACAGGGCCGAGTGCTCGTCATTTTGCATGCCTCGGGCATGGTGGTTCGAACCGTACTTTCCGATGAAACGCTCGATACGTCTTTTTTCCGCCTCGACAGCATTGCCCACCGGCTTAATGCCGAAATGCAGGGGCGGCCCGTCGCCGAACTCCATCAGCATTTGAATCCAAACACGGAAAGACCCATATCCGCCGGAGAGAGCCGCGCCATGCATTTCCTGAGGCGTTCTATAGTGAAACTGATTGACGCGGAAAAGCAGCAAGAGCTACAGGTTTCAGGGGCTCATAACCTGCTTCGCAGTCGCGATTTTGAGAAAATCGAGGATATCGAAAGCCTCTTGGAAATGGTGGAAAGCAAAATTGCCTTGGTCCACTTCTTGCGAAACAATGCAGAACGAAACGGTGTGCATGTGACCTTGGGCCAGGAACAGCGAGACGGCAAGGCCTTTCGCAGCCTATCCATAGTCACGGAAGCCTATGAAAAGGGCGGCAACCGGGGTCTAGTCGGGGTCATGGGACCTAAACGACTGCCCTACAATCGCCTTATCGCCCTGGTGCATCACACCGCAGGGATTTTGAACCGAAACCTCGCGCCTCAAGGCGTCGAGAGCTGAATTTTGGGGAGTCATGACGTCAACGCAAGAAGAACTCGACCGCAAGGCTGACGAGAACCGGGAAGAAGCCAAGGCCGAAGGCCAAGGCGCGAATTCGGGCTCGCAGACACAGACTTCGTCTTCGGCCGAAACCGAACTCAAGGAAATGAAGGACAAATACCTTCGTCTCTTCGCCGAGTTCGACAATTTTCGCCGTCGCACGGCCAAGGAAAACGTCGAACTCATCTCCACCGCCAATGCCAAGCTCATCGGCAAGCTGACCGAGGTGCTCGACAATTTCAACCTCGCTTTCGACCCCCGTAATAAGGGCGCGACTCCCGAGGATTTCGAAAAAGGCATTCGACTCATACACACGCGCTTCCAGCAATTGCTCGAAGACGAAGGGCTTGAAGCCCTTGACCCGCAAGGGCAGAATTTCGATCCGAATTTGCATGAGGCCCTCATGCAACAGCCTAGCGAAACCGTGGCCGAAAACCACATCGTAAGCGTGCTGCAAAAGGGCTGGAAGCTGAAGAACAAAATTCTCAAACATGCCCGCGTCATCGTGTCGCTGGGCCGCGGATAAAACAGGAGCACCATCATGGGCAAGATTATCGGTATCGATCTCGGAACGACAAACTCCTGCGTTGCGGTCATGGAGGGCGGCAAGCCCGTCGTGATTCCCAACGCCGAAGGCCATCGCACCACGCCATCCATCGTGGCCTTCACCAAAAGCGGCGAAAAGCTGGTAGGCCACGTGGCCAAGCGCCAGGCCATCACCAATGCCGAAAAAACGGTTTATTCCATCAAGCGCTTCATGGGTAAGCGCGGCAATGAAGCCGAAAAAGAAGGCAAGCGCATGCCTTATCGCATCGTGGGCGGCGGGGCCGACTTGGCCGCGGTCGACATCGATGGAAAGAAATTCACGCCTCCGGAAATTTCGGCCATGATCTTGCAAGCCATGAAAAAAGTGGCCGAAGACTATTTGGGTGAAACCGTCACCCAAGCCGTCATCACCGTTCCCGCTTATTTCAATGACAGCCAGCGCCAAGCCACCAAGGATGCGGGCAAAATCGCCGGCCTCGAAGTCTTGCGCATCGTGAACGAGCCCACGGCAGCGGCCTTGGCCTATGGTCTCGACAAGAAGACCAATGAAACCATCGCCGTTTATGATCTCGGTGGCGGCACCTTCGATATTTCCATTCTCGAAATCGGCGACGGCGTCTTCGAAGTGAAGAGCACCAATGGCGACACCCATTTGGGCGGTGACGACTTTGACCAAGCCATCATCGATTGGATTGCCGAAGAATTCCAAAAAGAGAATTCCATCGACTTGCGCAAAGATCGCATGGCCTTGCAGCGCCTGAAGGAAGCGGCGGAAAAGGCCAAGATCGATCTTTCGGGATCGACGCAGACCACCATCAATCTGCCCTTCATCACCGCCGATCAAAACGGTCCCAAGCATTTGGAACTGAATTTGACTCGCGCCAAGTTCAATCAAATCACCTTGGCCCTCGTCGAAAAGAGCATGGAACCCTGCCGTCTCGCCCTGAAGGACGCCGGCAAGACCATCAAGGAAATCGACGAAGTCATACTCGTCGGTGGCTCGACCCGTATTCCGGCCATACAGGACAAGGTCAAGGAATTCTTCGGCAAGGAACCCCATAAGGGCGTGAACCCCGATGAAGTCGTGGCCGTGGGCGCCGCCGTGCAGGCAGGCGTTCTCGCTGGCGACAGTGCGGTGAAAGACGTTTTGCTGCTCGACGTGACCCCGCTTTCCCTGGGCATCGAGACCTTGGGTGGGGTCATGACTCGCCTCATCGAGCGCAATACCACCATTCCCTCGCGCAAGAGCCAGGTCTTCAGCACCGCCGAGGACAATCAAACCGCCGTCAGCATTCACGTGATGCAAGGCGAGCGCGAAATGGCGCGGCATAACCGGACTCTGGGCCGCTTTGAATTGACCGGCATTCCCCCGTCCCCTCGCGGCATGCCCCAGGTCGAAGTCACTTTCGACATCGATGCCAACGGTATCGTGCATGTTTCGGCCAAGGACAAGGCCACCGGCAAAGAGCAGAAGATCAAGATTGAAGCGAGCTCGGGCATTTCCGAGGACGACATCAATCGCATGGTCAAGGAAGCCGAGGCCAATGCGGAGCTCGACAAGCAGGAGAAGGAAAAGGCCGAGGTGCATAACCAAGCCGAACACTTGCTCTATAATGTCGAGAAGCTGGTCAAGGAACATGGTGACAAGATTTCGGCCGCGGAAAAAGAAACCGTCGAGGCGGCAATCGAAGGCTTGAAGAAAGTCGCCAAGGGCGATGACTTGGAAGCCACCAAGGCCGCCATGCAAAAACTCGAAGAGAGCAGTCACAAGCTTTCCGAGGCCATGTACAAGGCCGCTGCGGAGAATGCTAAGACCGCTCCGGGTGCGGATGCCGGTGCCGAAGCCAAAGCCGGAGCCGCAAAAGGCGCAGGCAAGGACGGTGCAGTCGACGCTGATTTTGAAGTGGTCGACTAGTGGCTCAGAAACGCGACTACTATGAGGTCTTGGGCCTCAGCCGCGAAGTCGATGTAGGCGGCATCAAGACGGCTTATAAAAAGATGGCCATCAAATATCACCCGGACAAAAATCCGGGCGATAAAGAGGCCGAAGAACGCTTCAAGGAAGCCGCCGAAGCCTATGCCGTCCTTTCCGACGAGCAAAAGCGAGCCCAATACGATCGCTTCGGCCATGCCGGCATGAGCGGCGGCGGTCCGGGCGGACCGCAGGGCTTCTCGAATTTCGAGGACATCTTCAGCGCCTTCGGAGACATTTTCGGAGGCGACTTTTTCGGTCGAGGCGGCGGTCGACGCGGTCGCGGCGGTCCTCCGCGTGGACAGGATTTGCAAATCGCCTTGACGCTCTCCCTTTTGGACATCGCCACCGGCGTGACCAAAAAGGTGAAGCTACGACGCTACAATCGTTGCGCCAAATGCGAAGGCGCGGGCGGCACGGGAAAGAAAACCTGCCAGGTTTGCGCCGGGCAAGGCCAGGTGCGCCAAGTGCAAAGCAGCTTTTTTGGACAAATCGTGAATGTCACGACTTGCCCGGAATGCGGTGGCATGGGGTCGTCGGTGCAATCGCGCTGCAGCGATTGCGAAGGCGCTGGCCGCTTGCTTGAAGAAGTGCAAATCTCGATCGACGTACCTGCAGGCATTGAGGAAAGCAATTATCTCACCTTGCGTGGCGAAGGTCATCGCGGCCAACAAGGTGGACCTTCGGGCGATTTGCTGGTCGCTATCAAGGAGCAAAAGGACGAGTATTTCGAGCGGCGCGGCAATGATTTGCATTGCACCGTGGAAGTGCCTTTCACCACCTTGGCCCTGGGCGGACCCGTCATGGTCAATACACTGGATGGCGAAGTCGACCTCAAGGTGGCCGAGGGCACGCAAAGCGAAAAAGTCTTGCGGCTCAAGGGCAAGGGCTTGCCCGATCTCAATGGCGCGGGAAAAGGCAGCTTGTATGTTAAGCTGCATTGCCACACGCCCGTTGAGCTTTCGGCCCGCGAGACGGAATTGCTCAAGGAATTGCAAAAGTTATGGGTCGAAAAGCCTCACAAAAGCTTTTTCGAGAAAGCCAAGCAATTCTTTGGGGGCTAGGTTTAGCGAACTCGGGAATTCATTAGCATGACTGAACCAAGCAAAATCTTTATTCTCGACTCCGATTCGGAGTTGAAGAAAGAGGTTTTCAATACCTGGTCCATTCCCGATACCGAGATCATGGAAAGCAGCGGCGGCCAAAGCGCCATCAAGCTGCTGTCCCAGGGCGGCATCACCGCCCTTTTCCTGTCGACCGAGCTTTTCACCATCGACAGTCTCGACATACTCGACTTAGCCCGAGACAGAAATCCCGGCATCGAGGTTTTCATCTTGGCCACGGTGCGCGATACCCAGAAGGCAGAAGGCGCCGTGCAACGCGGCGCGCATAGCTTTCTCATTAAGCCCGTCAATATCAAATTGCTGGAAACCCTGGCGCAAAAGGCCATTAGCCGGTCCTTCGCCCGCAAGCATGGCCGCGATCTCGAAGAGCGCGTCCTAGAGGATTTGCTCGGTAGTTCGCCCAGCATGAAGAAAATCTTGCGCACGGTAATCAAGGTGGCTCCTACGGGAAGCACCATCTTGGTCACGGGCGAAAGCGGAACCGGCAAGGAGTTTTTGGCGAATATCATTCATCGCCTTTCCCAGCGAGGCGATGAAAATTTCGTCGCCGTCAATTGCGGAGCCATTCCTGAAAATCTCGTCGAGTCCGAATTGTTCGGCTCTAGACGCGGCAGTTATACCGGATCGATAGCCGATAAAAAAGGCCTTTTCGAAGTCGCGGACAAAGGAACGCTTTTCCTCGACGAAATCGGCGAACTCTCCCTGCAAACCCAGGTCAAGCTACTGCGCTTTTTACAAGAACGCGAAATCCGCCGCGTCGGCGACACCGAATCGCGCTATGTCGACGTGCGCGTTATCGCAGCGACGAATCGCGATTTGCATAAGGCCATTCAGCAAGGCACCTTCCGCGAAGATCTGTATTATCGCCTCAGCATTTTCCATCTCACCTTGCCTCCCTTGCGCGATCGCCGCAATTCCATCACCGGCTTGATTCGCAACTTCGTCAAGAAATACGCCGCACTGAACAAGAAAAACATCACCGGCATGGCCAAGGATGCCGAAGCCATCCTATTGAGTTACGACTATCCCGGCAATATTCGCCAGCTCGAAAACATCATTGAGCATGCCGTGACACTTTGCGAAGGCGACAAGCTGGTCCTAGAGGATTTGCCCGAGTACTTGGTATTACCCGATGTCGCCCGCCCCATGCTAGCCTTACCCCGGGGCGAAACCCCGGTTGAAGCCGAGTCCGCCGCCTCAGGCTTACCTGCCAATCCCGACAAACCTGAGGCCATAGTCAGCCTGGCCGAATTGGAAAAGAATTACATCATCCAAGCCCTGGAAGTGTGCAAGCACAACCACACCGAAGCTGCCCGGCGGCTCGGGATATCCCGTTCGACCCTGTGGCGTAAGTTAAAAGAGCATCAACTTGAGGCCACGGTCACCGACTCGCCCCAGTTGAATCAAGAACTCTAGGGCGCCCTAGTAACTCGATCCGGTGCCCTTTGTGTCACCGTTGTAAAGTAATTGGACACTTAGGTCCAAAACTGTACACCTACCCCCTTGTCCAATTTCAGTCAAATCACTCCTTTTGAACAATTTGCTGACATTCATAGACATGGCATGCATTGGCACCGCGATTGCGTTATGCTCTATACATCAGGAAAGGGTGGGCACGATATGAGTCCGATACGCGATGATAGGTCGGTCAAACTCGAAAAGGTTTTAGGACAGGAATTTATTCCTCTTTTCGCGGGCCGCCCTAAACGAGAACGAATAATTGGTAAAGACGACTTCGTCGATATCAAAATCCTATTGAATGCCACTCATACCGTGGACGAATTCATAGACAAGCTGTAAAATGATTTTGGAGTGCCTCCTCAATTGAGGAGGGGGTGGGATTCGCCCCGGCCGCAAGGTAGGGGCGAATTTTTTTGGCTTATTTATTAAAGCATTTAAACAAAACGCGTTTTTATTTGTCGTCCGGTGGAGACCTGACTTTAGGGCACCACTATTAACCGGATTTCGATAGCGAGGGCGAGCGAGAAGGCGGACTTCAAGGCAGGCGAAGGCGCGATAATGATTGAATTATCGCAACTGAGCCTAACGAAGTAGTCGGTCTTCGCAGCCGGCCGTAGCCGGAATGCGGTTGATAGTGGTGCTCTTAATACGCCGTGTCGGTGGTCGGGGCTACACGATTCGAACATGCGACCCTCTGGTCCCAAACCAGATGCTCTACCAGACTGAGCTAAACCCCGCACCGGCACGGCGATGATATTCCCCGGAAATACCGAGGGGAAGCAAATCTAGCCTACCTAAGAGTCGGCGGCAATACGGAAAGCGCATTTCCCAAAATGCGATAATTGGAGCCGTTAAGGAGACAGGTTATGAAAAGTTGGAAAAGGGTGTTTTTTGCTGTGAGCCTGGGGCTTCTGGCCTGCCAAAAGGAAAAACCTTTGGAAACCGGTAAATATGCCGTCTCCGACCCCGAATACCGCGAAGACCATTATGACTTGCACCGAGAGTTCCAAGCCGACGGCAGCTTTAGTGAAGCCCACAGCCTCGCAAATTGCCTCATGCTCGAAATGAAAGGCCGCTGGGAACAAAAAGACGCCGAATTGCAATTGCAATATGCCAGTTCTCGGCAAAGAAAGAATTGCAACGAAGAATTTCAGGGCTTTAAGGCCGACTCCGGCCAATTGACCATACCCATTCGCCACGTACAAAAGGGTTCTTTCGAATCTTTCCTTACAGCCTCAGGCAACAAACCGGAAAAATGGCTGCTGTGGAATCGAGACGGCGTATAAAGTCGTGCGTTGAAGAGACTCAATACCTATGCGGCGGAACGTCTCAGCATCAATCCGACAATCGCTTGCGCACCGCCGCCGCATGATGAATAAAGCCTTCGGCGTCGGCTAGGGCGGCTATGCTGGCTCCGTGCTTCTTCAAGGCTTTGGCGCCATAGTCGATTAAACTGGTACGCTTGTAAAAATCGTAAACGCCAAGCGGGCTGAAAAATCGGGCCGAGCCATTGGTTGGCAAAACGTGATTCGGTCCCGCGAAATAATCACCCACTGGCTCAGAGCTATAAGCCCCGAGGAAAATGGCGCCGGCATTCTGAATTCGCTTTTGCAATAGCTGAGGCTTGCGAGTGAGAATTTCCAAATGCTCAGGGGCCAGGGCATCGGCAATTTCACAGCCAATATCCCAATTCGGTACCACGAAAATGCGTCCGAAGCGTTGCAGGCAGGCCTCTAACGCTTCGCGCTTGGGAGAGCCTTCAACTTGCTGTGCCACACAGGCCGCAATGAGATCGGCTTGACGAGCCGAGGTGGTGATGCAAATGGCGGCTTCATATCCCGAGCCATGCTCGGCCTGGGAAAGCAAATCCGCCGCCACCCAATCGGGATCGGCGCTATCATCGGCAAGCACAAGTATTTCTGAGGGACCGGCAATCATGTCGATGTCGACCGTACCGAAAACTTCGCGCTTGGCCACGGCGGCATAAACATTACCAGGTCCCACGATTTTATCGACGCGCTCCACCTTCTCCGTGCCATAAGCCAGCATGCCAACGGCTTGAGCGCCGCCGACCAAGTGGATTTCGTCAAGACCTAGGGCCACGGCGGCATAGGCCACTTCGGGCGACAGCCCCAAGGGCGCGGGAGTGACCACGGCGATGGACTTAACGCCAGCCACTTGGGCGGGCACGACATTCATGATGAGGGTGCTGGGATAAATGCCCTTGCCTCCCGGCACATAAACGCCAACGCGGCGCAGGGGGCGAATGACTTGCCCGAGCATTTCACCGTCGGGCCCGCGAAAGCTCCAACTTTTTTCGCGCTGCTTAAGATGAAAGCGACGCACATTGGCGATGGCTTTGTCGATGGCTGCCCGCACTTCGGGCTTGCAGCGGGTAGCGAGTCGCTTCAAGACTGCTGGCGAGGGCGACAAGGCACCTTGCAGGCCGTCGTGGCGACGCGCCAATTCCAACACGGTGGAATGGCCACCCTGGCGCACCTGTTTCAGAATGGATTGCACGGCCAAGGTGATTTCCGGCGATGGGCTGGGTTCTCGCTCGGCGAGGCGCTTCACTTCGGCATGTTTGGCCTTCTTAACCGCAAAGATGGCCATGGGGCCAGCAGCCGTGGAGCCTTTCAAGGCGATCGGGGATTTCGAGGTCGCGATATTTTTTGAGGACTTAGCCATGCTTTTATCCCAATCCATAACGGCTGGTGAGAATTCCGAGATGATGGCTTTCATGGCTCATCAAAATGCGCAGCATTTGTTCCCCATTCACCCGGGTACCATTGGCAATGCCCGCTCTTTGCCACAGCTCGGGTAACATCAAGGAGACAAGGGAAACCGTAGCCTGACTCAAGCGCGCATAGGCCCGGACAAGCTGGGCCGCAGACGCGCGTGATGCCAGCCAATTCTCGGTATAGGCATTTTCATCAAAACCTGGTAGCGCGTGGGTTTCTCCGCGAGAAAAGCAGGTGGCCCGATAAATGAAAACCATATGGGTATCGAGTAAATGCCCAATCAATTGCCGCACCGTCCATTTTCCGGGAGCATAGGCGAAGTCAAGGTTTTCGTCGGTAACCGAATCGAGCTTGTCGAGCACGGTTTGGGAATGGCGCTCCAATTCCTCAACCAAGTCCCCTTGGGGCGCGCGGGCTAACAAAGCCGCCCAATAAGTTTCGGAGATATTGCGAATGGTCTCAGGTGGATTTACGGTCGTCATGGTCTGCGAAATGTATCTAATGGCCATGTCAGAAATCGATCACCAATACGGTAACTGCGACCATTTTCAGCCCTCCGATTTCGCGGCTTTGGCCGAAAAGCATTTGCGCGAAAAAGGTCAACCCGCTGAGACATGGGAAGGAATGCGCTTCGGTTGGGGCGGACAATTGACCGAGTCGGCTTATTTCAAAGGCTTGTACATGGAGCTGGCGCGGCGCAATGGCGATTGGGTGGTGACAGCCTTAAATCGCAGCAAGACCCCACTAGAAGCGGACAAACTGGGGCTTAAAGTTTTGACCTAGGCATCGAGGTCGCGGAATGGCCAATCGCTTTTTGGTGCAGGCGCCTTTCCACGATTCGGCTGATTCCCCAAAAGAGCCCGGCAAGGGCAATGACAGCGGCAAACATGAGCAAACCGTCCGTGATTTCGGCCGACCTGGATCCCGCCCAGGCATAAAGCACACTCGCGGGTAAAGATCCCAAAAATGCGGCGATAAGCATGCGGCCCCAAGACATGGGAGATGCGCCCGCGAGAATGGCGGTGGCTTCGGCCACGAGTGGCAAAGGGCGCGTGATAAGAACGGCCATGGCGCCCCAGCGCATTAAAAGCGCATCGGCGCGGCGTTTCTCCTCTTGTGTCACTAAGCGCTCTAATATCGCTCCGCCGCGGCGGCCCAGGGCAAAGCCGAAAGTGGCCGCGCCAAGACAACCAATCAAGGAAAGCAAGGCTCCCCAAATCAAGCCGAAAAGCGCGCCATGTAAAACCATGACTACGCTGGAAGGCACCGGCAATAGCACATCGAGAATGAGCAAGCCTACCCCAATGACCATGGCCGAAGGGCCGGCTTGGCGAAGCCAGGGCGTGGGATCCACAAGTAAGGGTATTTGCAGGATTTCAGCTAAGCCGAATAAGACAAGAAAAAAAGCCATTAAGCCGAAAAACAAAAACCAATAACGCTTCATGTACGGCCAATCATTAAAGCAGGGGATTTTCCCTGAATTGAGCATCGACTTGGGCATGATAATCTTCGACGCGATTCATTTCGTCGTCAAGCTGGCGAATTTTTTCGGCTTGATGCGCGAGACGGGCTTCATAATCACGACGCAAGGCTGCCACTTCCCCACCGTCCTCGACCCAAAGAAAAAAGTCTCGCAAGAGTTGATAAATAGGGCGGTCCCAAGTTGTCTTGCCGGTGAGCAAATCAGTTTGGCGATTCATCCGTCGCCAGAACAACCATACCGCCATGGGTAGGGCCGAAAAAAACCATTCGGAATAATTCCACGCGAAATTGCGAAATTCACTGTGGCGAAACCAAGCGCCGAAGCCACCTAGGGCCACGCTGTCGCCCCATAGCATGGCGCTTTCGGCGAACCGATCGGAAAGCCACGCTCCAACCAAGCCAACGCCAATGGCCGGTAGAACGACATCGTAAATCCAAAAATGTTTACGGCTCATTTGCATGCATCACCTCGGCCATCGGAGAAAGTCTCCAACAAAAATCACTTCGCGCTCTAAGGTAATGCCGCAATGTTCGCGTACCCGCGAAATTACATCGGAAGTAAGATCCCATATCTCCTGGGCTGTGGCCCCGCCGGTGTTTACCGTGAAGTTCGCGTGCTTTTCGGATATTTGCGCGCCGCCGCAGCGCAATCCCTTGAGGCCAGCCTGCTCAATCAACAAGCCCGCATAGGTGCCTGGTGGGCGCTTAAACATGCTGCCGGCATTGGGCAGTTGCAGGGGTTGCTTATCCTTTCGCCGCAAGAGAATGTCCCGCTGTGCGGCTTCGATATCGACAGGATTCCCTGGTTTTAACTCCATCACGGTTTCGAGGATGATTTCATCCCATTCGAAAAAGCGTGAATGGCGATAAGCGAAGCCGCATTCGGCTGCCGATCGCTGACGCCGTTCTCCCGCAGGCGTGCAAGAAATGACCGAAGTCACAACGTCTTTTAATTCCTGATCGAAGGCTCCCGCATTGATATAGGTACCGCCTCCCATGGTACCTGGTATTCCCGCCAAACGCTCGATCCCGGACATGCCGCGCTTTACGGCTTGGCCCACCACGGTATGCAGCAAGGCCCCTGCTTGTGCCGTGACGCGCGCTCCGTCCCACTCAATCCCTTGAAAGCGCGAGGCGGTGGCAATCACCACCCCGGGGAAACCGGCATCGCTGAAAACCAAATTGGTGCCTTTGCCGAGCAAAAAGTAAGGCAAAGAGTCGCGGTGGGCGAAAGCCACAGCCTCAGCGAATTCCTCGCTGGTGGCGGGTTCAGCAAACCAGCGGGCAGCCCCACCTACCTTGAATGAGGTCAAGGGTGCCAAGGGCACATGTTCACGCATTAGCAAGGCCATGACCGAAAAATACCCTAACCCGGCCTATCCTACCTTATTCTCATGCTTTTGGATAAAGCCGAACTTGAAGACCTAAAGCAAGCCAATCCCATCGAAGCCGTGGCGCAAGCCCTGGGCCTAGTTGTCGTCGCCCATAAAATCCGATGTCCACGACCCGATAGACATACACATGGCGATAGAACCGCCTCGGTGACGCTTTGGCCCGATCGCGGCAGCTTCAAATGTTGGGTTTGCCCCGATGTCAAAGGCGATGTCATCGACTTGGTACGCCTCATTCAGGGCTTTAGCTTCGGTGAGGCCATTCAATGGTTGCGGCGTCAAAGCGGCATGCCGAGCACGAATCCGTCAGAGTATCGCCCAATTCCAAAATCTTTAGGCCCGAAGCCACCCTTCCCGCCTCAGGCCGAAAGAAAATCGGCAACAAGGGATCAAGTCCAGATACCGGCTGCGTCCCCGCAATTGAGCTCTGAAAAAAACTTACTGCAAGCCGAGACTGAAATCCCGACCACAACGAAAGACCCGGCCGCCGAACGCACAGAAGTGCTACAGGGTTTATTGGAATTGAGCTCTCCCATTTCGGGAGCCGCGGCGAAGTATTTGCAATCTCGGCGTATTTTCAAACACACCTGGGAAAAGCAAGGCTTGCGATGGATAGACGATTATGGCCGCATCAGCCGCGCCCTAGTGGATCGCTTTGGCTTGGAAACCTTGATACGTATGGGCCTATTCAATGCCGAGGGGCATTTGCGCTATTACCGCCATGTGCTGTTATTTCCTTATTTCGATAAGGAAAACAAACCCATTTATTTGCAGGCACGTGCCTTGACGTCAACGGTCAGCCCCAAAGAATTATCGCTGAGCGGAAGCATTCCCTTGCCCTACAATGCCCCGCTTTTACAATCTGCTGTGCGGCATGTGTATTTATGCGAGGGCGTCATCGATACCCTCACCTTGCTGGAACAAGGCTTCCCCTCGGTGGGCGTACCCGGCGCGGCGAATTTCAAACCCGCTTGGGTACCCCTCTTTCACGACAAAAGCGTTTTCATTTTCTTCGATCCCGACCCCGCAGGGGAAGCGGGTGCCCATCGCGTCGAAGCCTTGCTAGGCGAGGCCGGCATTGCCGCGCATCGCATGCGCTTGCCGCCGGGACAGGATATCAATGATTGGTTACGCAAGGGTGGCTTGGCTCCGCTGTCGTAAATAAAAAGCCCCCGAACTCTTTCGAATCCGGGGGCCTCAGGGCTTTACAAACGATGCCGAAAGGTTAACCCCTTCGGATGGTTTTATTCCAGACGGCGATTCGCATTCGCCGAATACTTCTTGATCAATTCTTCGGAGACCGTTTTCGGAGCCGGAGCGTATTTCAAGAATTCCATGGTGAATTCCGCCTTGCCCTGGGTGGCCGAGCGCAAATCGGTGGCATAGCCGAACATTTCCGAAAGGGGAACGTCGGCGGTCACGATGGTGAAATTATGCTCTTCGGTGGATCCCGTGATCATGCCGCGCTTCTGATTGATTTGGCCCATGACCGTGCCATGGAATTCGGTAGGAGCCGAAACTTCGAGCTTCATGATGGGCTCAAGAATAATCGGCTTGGCCTTGCCATAAGCTTCGCGGAAGCCCTGGCGAGAAGCCAACTGGAAAGCCAAATCCGAGGAGTCGACAGGATGCATGGCACCGTCATTGACGACGCAACGCATGCGCACAATCGGGAAGCCGATGACCGCACCCGCTGGCATACAGGACTGAAAGCCTTTGTCGCAAGAAGGGATGAATTCGCGGGGAATGGAACCACCGACGATGTCGTCGACGAATTCATAATTCTGGCCTTCGAGTTCGCCTTCGGGAATCGGTTCGATATAACCCGCCACCTTGGCGAATTGACCCGAACCACCCGTTTGTTTCTTGTGGGTATAGCTGAAATCGGCACGTTGCGTGATGGCCTCGCGAAAGGCTACTTGCGGACGTCCCGTGGTCAAATCAACGCCGTATTCACGACGCATGCGCTCGATATAGACTTCGAGATGAAGCTCACCCATACCGGAAATAATGGTCTGACCGCTTTCCTCGTCGAGCTTGACGCGGAAGGTCGGGTCTTCCTTGGTGAAGCGATTGAGGGCCTTGGAAAGATTGGCCAGATGGTCGCGATTCTTCGCCTCTATGACCAGGTCAATCACGGCGCTGGGAACGAACATGGAAGTCATATTGACTTCAAGAGTTCCGTCGGTGAAGGTCGTTCCTGTTGCGCAATCAATGCCGAACAAGGCCACGATGTCGCCGGCTTCGGCGCTGGTGATGTCGCCCATTTCATTGGCGTGCATACGAACCAAGCGGCCCACATTGTGCTTTTTCTTGGTGGTTTGATTGTAAATCGGCTTGCCCTTGTCGACGCGACCTTGATAGACGCGCAAATAAGTCAGCTGGCCGAAACGACCTTCTTCCAGCTTGAAAGCGTAGCCCACGAATGGCTTGGAAGAGTCGGACTCCATCACCATTTTTTCTTCGTTCTTGGTGATGTCAAGAGCGATGTTTTCCACGTCATAGGGGCTCGGCAAAAAGTCGGCGACGCCGTCAAGCAGCAATTGCACGCCCTTGTTTTTGAAAGCGGAACCCATGAATACCGGAGTGAGTTTCATCGCCACGGTGGCTTCGCGAATCACCTTTTTAAGCAATTCGAGGGAGGGTTCTTTTTCGTCGAGCAGGACTTCGGTGAGTTCGTCCGAGAAATTGGACAAGTTATCGAAAAGCATGGTGCGACGCTCTTTGGCGGTAGCCAATAAATTGTCGGGAATGGGGATTTCGACGGCGGTTTCACCACTGGCCCCTTCGAAACGATAGGCCTTCATAGTCAATAAATCGACCAAGCCTTCGAATTTGTCTTCGGCGCCGATGGGAATCTGCACCATGGCGGCATTGTGGCTGAGCTTGTCGCGCAACTGCTCAGTCACGCGGTAGGCATTCGCGCCTGAACGATCCAGCTTGTTGATGAAGGCCACGCGCGGCACTTGATAGCGGCGCATTTGGCGATCCACCGTGATGGATTGGGACTGAACGCCCGAGACGCCGCAGAGCACCAGGATGGCGCCGTCCAAAACGCGTAGGGAGCGCTCCACTTCTATTGTGAAATCGACGTGTCCGGGGGTATCGATGATGTTGATATTGGTGTGCTTGGCTTCTTCAGCATTCAAATAAGACGGGGGCTTGCTCCACTGCACACGGGTACAAGCTGATTGAATGGTGATACCGCGCTCACGCTCCAAATCCATGGAATCCATGGTGGCGCCCACGCCGTCCTTGCCCTTCACCTCGTGAATCTGGTGAATCATGCCGGTATAAAAGAGGATACGCTCGGTGAGCGTGGTCTTGCCGGAATCGATATGCGCGCTGATACCGATATTGCGAAGGTTGTCGAGAGGTCTCATGGTCGGTTCCGTAGTTTCAAAAAGGGGACCAATTTAGCTCCTCGGGTGAGGGCCTTCAAGTTTGGCCGCTTTTCCTTGCGTCGAATTGACCCTATGCCTCGATTTTCCCATCAGGAGGGCTTTCGGAGGCAAGGCTTATTGGGTTTTTGATCCAGTGCCCCAGCTTTTGGCGAATGACGCCAAAGAGGCTATTGCCCACCTGCCAACGCTGATCCATCATTTCAAGCACCTTGCCTATGTCCACCCATTCGGTGCCTTGAAAGCGATCGACGGTTTCCAAAATCCGGCTGATAAAACCATCTCCCACGGGCGCATGGGCTTGTATTCGACTCAGGCGCTGACGGTAAAGCCTCAGCTTGAAATCGGTATTCAAGCGAGCGCGCAAAAAACGGGTATTACTCAGCATTTCCTCAAGAAAATGGCAAAGCACGACCTCCTCTTCCAGAATGCCATACTCCGGATCTTCTCGATACATTCTAATATGGCGCCGCTTCAATCCGCGTATGGCTTCGGAAGCCGGATCAAAGACCTCTTCCAGGGAGAGGATGAAAGCGTCCAAAGATCGCAAGGCCTCCTTTTCCTGATTAAGGGGGTTTTTCAAGGCCTTTTGCAGCTCTTGAAATCGCAAATAGGTTTGCCGATAGGCTTCGTCGCGCGCGCGCGCGAAAAATGCTCGGTTGCGGCGAAACATCAGCGCGCTCAATTCTCACCCTCTTCGGAAGAAAGTTTGACTCCGGCCCGATTGCGGGCGTCGAATTGCAATAAGGTTTCCACCACGTCCATGGGCGAGTGCGGCTCACCCCCTTCGGCTTGGACTGGCAAATGAGCCTCCGGGCCCTCAAAAAATTCGAAATCGCCCTCATTCAATTTCAACATGGCCTGAAGGGCGACAAGACCGAAACACCCCCGGAAAGAACAATGGGCTATCCTGCCACCGGAAAACTTCACATAACCAAGCCGCCTGCCGCTAACGACATGAAGCACACCCGAGCGCTTGCCCTGGGCGAGAAATTGGAGGAAATCGTGAACGGGTACTTGGGCCAAGGTCCCTTGCAAACCGGTAGGTGCCTGGAGAATATCCGCTAAGCTTTTGGGCGAAGATTTTGGCGAAACCGGCTCCTCCTCACTATCGGGCACGGACTTTCGATTTTTGCGCGGCTCATAGGGTCCGTTTTTCTGGGGCGGAGAGGACGGTGGTAAGGGTTCGGGGGGTTTGCTTTCCAGGTCGGCGCCCACTCCAGCGATAATAAGGCCGCTCTTCGCTTTCCCTTGCCGTAAGGTCCTGCGGCTTTTGATCCAGAATAGCGCCGCCAGAATACCGGCGACAACAATGCCCAGACCGACACCTAACCAGGTGATGGAAGTGATCATCGGAGTTTCAGGTTCCCGCGCTGCGGCGCGTCACGGAAGCAACGCCTTTAAGTTTTTTCAGTCGTTCTATGGCATCTTCGAGTTGATCGGCGTCCGCGACCTGTAAGCGAAATCGATTCCGAACTTGATCGCGTAAGGTGACAATGGAGGCGCGTTGAATATTGATGCGGCTTTTGCTGAATACGTCGGTGATGTCGCGCAATAAATCGGGCCTGTCCTTGCCTTGCACTTCCACCGTAGTATCGAAAACCGTGCCCGCAGCGACCTTCCATTGCACGGGAATGATGCGGTCTTTTTCCTTCAGCAAAAGCAAGCCTTCCGAACAATTGGCTCGATGAATAGATACGCCGCGGCCCTTGGTAACATAGCCGATAATGCGATCACCAGGTACCGGATTACAGCAGGTCGCGAACCGAATGAGCATATTGCTCATGCCTGAAACCAAAACCGAGCCTTCCTCTTTCGCCGGCCTTTTGAAAATCATGCGGCCGAGCACCGAGGGCTTTTTGTACTCGGGGTTCAGCTCCTGCACGAAGCCGGATAGGCTTCCCAGAGTGATTTCACCGTGGCCGATTTTTTCCCACAACTGTTCCCAGGAATTCACATTGAAGCGCGGACCGAAAAGCTTGAAATTCTCTTGCTGCGCCACAGGCACATGGGCTTGGCGAAACTCGCGTTCCAGGATTTCCTTGCCGAGTTGAATGCTATGCGCCATCTCTTCGGTGCGCAACCAACGGCGAATGGCATGCTTGGCCTTGGGGGTGGCCACCATGTTCAGCCAATCCTTGGAAGGATGCTGATTATCTGATTTTAAAATCTCGACGCGTTCCCCGGTTTGCAGGCGATAATCGAGTGTCACCATTTCGCTATCGACCTTGGCCCCGATGCAGCGCACGCCCACCTTGGAATGCAAGGCGAAGGCGAAATCGAGAGGCGTCGCGCCCTTGGGTAGCTGAACCAAATCACCCTTGGGAGTGAAAACGAAAATCTCCTTGGGCGCCAAATCGCCGCGAAGGTATTCCATCAATTCTTGCGAGTCAGTCAAATCCTGCTGCATATCGAGGAATTGCTTGAGCCACTTGGTTTCTTTGCCCAACTCGTGAGGGGCGGATCCTTCCTTATAGGCCCAATGGGCCGCAATGCCTTCTTCGGCGATACGGTCCATGCTTTCCGTGCGAATCTGTACTTCAATGGGCTTGCCCATGGGGCCGATGCAACTGGTATGCAGGCTCTGATACATATTCGATTTGGGCGTGGCGATATAATCCTTGAACCGGCTTTGCAAGGGCGTCCAAAGTTGGTGAATCAAGCCCAATGTCCCATAACATTCGCCCACGGAGTCGACGATAATGCGGATGGCATAGAGATCGTAAATGTCTTCGAATTGACAGCCACGGGCCTGCATTTTTTGCCAAATGCTATAGAGGTGCTTGGGCCGTCCAAAGACAAGTCCATGGATGCTCGCCTTCTCCAGGGCTTCGCGAACTGGGGTCACCAACAGGCGGATATAGGCCTCGCGCTCTTGCCGCCTCTCGACCACCTTGGAGACCAGGCTACGATAGGCGTCGGAGTTGAGGCTCTTGAAGGCGAGGTCTTCGAGTTCCCAGCGGATTTTAGCCAGGCCGAAGCGATGTGCCAAGGGCGCATAAACTTCCAGCGTTTCCGCTGCAATGGCCTTTTTGCGATCTTCCTTTTGCATGTAGCCGAGGGTCCGCATATTGTGCAGCCGATCGGCGAATTTGATCATGATGACGCGAATGTCTTTCGCCATCGAGATCAGCATTTTACGGAAGGTTTCGGCCTGCTGTTCGGCGCGCGACTTGCTTTGAATCAGCGAGATTTTGGTAACGGCCTCGACAAGAAAGGCCACTTCCTCCCCGAAATCGCGCTTCACGTCCTCCAGGGCATAGCTGGTGTCCTCGACCACGTCGTGCAGGAGTCCAGCGGCAATGGTCGTGCCGTCCATATTGAGATCGGCCAAAATTTTAGCGACTTCGAAGGGATGCTCGGCATAGGGCATGCCCGAATGCCGGAATTGATCTTGATGGGCTTTCAGGGTGAAGTCTATGGCCTTGCGCACCAAGGCATGATCAAGATTGGGATTGCGCTCTATCAAGTGCGCAATCAAATTTTCTTTGGCGCGATCGAGAGTGCGCTCTAATTCCAGGGGCTTGACCGCCGTTTGCGATCCGTCCTCAGGCAAAAGCTCGAATTCAATTGCGGGAGCTAGGCGAACTTCGCCAGTCTCCGTCGGGGATTGGGCGGCTTTGCCGCCAGTCTCTGATTTGTCGTCCATTCATTAACAACAATAGGACCTTGGTCGATGAAAATCCAGGCTTTCCGGTAATGCCCACATGTATAAAGCGGTTCGACGAGTGATTTTCTGCATTTAGGGCCGACACCCGGCCATCAAATATTTTTAATGCCGGCTTGGCATTCCCCTGCCGGTCAAAAAGGCCACGTGGCCCTCCCAGATATTCGTTACCCGTGGGTTCCCACCACATCAGCCCTTTGCCTCTACCGCCTGGAACCACTCGCACGATGGAGTCTATGGATCGGAGATAATCGGCCTGCCCCGCATCCGTAAGTGGAAAAGGCGAGCCTTGGCCGGATGGATACTCGGCAAAGGCCGTTTCTACCACGAGAATATCCTTGGAATACCGCAAACTCATTCGGTTGAGATTGCGCCCCAAATCTTGCGGTGTGCCTTGCCATAGGGGGTAATAGGACTGTCCTAAAACATCGACGCGAATATCTTGGGCGAGCACCTTGTCGAAAAACCAAGCCGTCGTCGCGGTGTCTCCTCCGCAAGCGATATGCAATAAAATCAAGGGCCTGGGTGCTAAGGATGAATCGACGCCACGAATGCCGGCATTGAGGAGGTCCGTAAAATTTTGCCAATTCGCAATGCTGCCTTCAGGCCACAAGATCCCGTTATTGATCTCATTACCGATTTGCACCATGTCGGGTGACGCCCCTTCGGAATCCATGCGATGCAGTACTTCACGGGTATAACGATAAACCGAGTCGGTTAGGGCTTCGTGGCTTAGGCCTTGCCAAGCCTTGGGTAGGGTTTGCTTTCCCGGGTCGGCCCAGGTATCGCTGTAATGCAAATCAAGGAGCAATTTGAAACCCAAGGCCTTGCCCTGCTTGGCCATGGCAATGGTATAAGGCAAGTCATTGGGCAAAGGCACGGGCGAGTTTTTTACGGTATGAAATAACCGTAAGCGAAGCCAGTTATAGCCGTGATCCTTGAAAATGCGCAAGCCTGGCTTGACCAAGCCGGAATCCTTGAATTTCATCCCAGCATCTTCCTGTTGCTTCAGGAAGGACAAATCGGCTCCCATGACATAGTCCAAGGCTGAAGCCTGAGCGATTACCAGGCAAAACAGAAAAAAGACCATTAACGGAAAGCCGACGCTAGGCCGCGCTTGAGGATTGCGCAAATCGCATGGAGACTGAGGCCACCGCATGGATTCAAATCATAGGGACTAAAAACAAAAATCGCCGGGTGATTGTCTTCACCCGGCGAAATGCTAAAGCAGAAAAGCGGAAATCGCCGATTTCAAATCAGCCCACGAAAAGATCGTCGGTTTCGGTTCCCCAGCCTTCCAAAGCCTTGATGCGTGTGGGGTGCTGCAATTTCGCCAGGGCTTTGCTTTCGATTTGGCGGACTCTCTCGCGGGAAATGCGGTATTTATCGCCGATTTCCTTGAGCGTCTTCACTAGGCCGTCATCGAGACCAAAGCGCATGCGTACGATGGCCTGCTCTTTTTCGTCCAGACCCGAGAGCACGCCGTCGATTTGCTTGCGAAGCATGCGCATATGCACGCTTTGCGAAGGCTTTTCCACCGTTTTGTCTTCGATGAAATCGGCAAAGGTATTGGTTTGGTCGCCCGACACATAATCATCGAGTGAAATCGGGTCTTGCGACACGTCCATGGCCAATTGCACCTTCTTGATGGATACGCCAACCTTGGTGGCGACTTCATCCGGCGTTGGATCTTTGCCTGTGGTCTGCTGAATTTCACGGCAAACCCGCATGACCTTGCGCACGATATCCAGCATATTGGCTGGGATGCGTACGGTCTTGGCCTTGTCGGCGATGGCGCGCGTGATACTCTGCTTAATCCACCAGGTGGCATAGGTGCTGAATTTATAGCCCTTGGTATAGTCGAAATTTTCGACAGCGCGAATGAGCCCGCTATTGCCTTCTTGAATCAAATCGATGAGCTCCAGCCCCTTGCTGGTATATCGCTTCGCTATGGAAACCACCAGGCGGACATTGGCTTCGACCAATTCTTCCTTGGCCCGGTCGCGCACGGTTTCCCATTGCTTGATGCGGCGCAGGCGTTCGAAATCCTGTTCGCTGCCTTTAAGCTCTTCCTTGTATTTGCCGACCAGGCGATCGATTTGCTTGTGATTGAGCTTCAGGGCTATGCAATCATTCACCAAGCGCAATTCGAGATTTTCGATTTCACTAGCGACAGCCTGCATTTGGCCTTCGCCTTCGGCTTCATCGGACGCGCTTAGGGCCTGGTAATTGCCTGCTAATTCGTCGAGCTTGTCGAAATTCTTGCGAAGGCGCATGAAGCCGGCAATGGCCTTGTCCTTCTCGGAATCATAGACCTTGGGATCGGTCCAGGCATCGTTGTCGATTTGCAAAATCTCTTCGATGCGCAAGTCTTCTTCCATGACTTGGCGACCGAGATTCAGCACTTCACTGACCATGCTGCGCGAGCGGAATATGATGGCGCCAATGCGTTTTTGCACTTCTTCAATGCGCTTGGCGATGCTGATTTCCTCTTCGCGGGAAAGCAGGGGCACCTTGCCCACCGAATTCAAATAAACCCAGGTGGGGTCATTGTAGCGGGTGACTTTTTTGATGGTGTCGGGCTTGGTGGGCTTGCGCGCCCGCACCACGAATTCGCTGACTTGAACGCCGGATTCCCCAAAGAATCCCTTCAGACTTTCGTACTCCTCCTCGGAGCGCGAAAGCGCGCGAATCTGGTTTTCGGCGATGAAGCCCTGCAGTTTGGCCTGCTTCTGCAGGCGTCTGAGGATATTGCCGTCCAGTTCATTCATGGCATCCCACCTTTGTTGCGGTTTGTGAGTTCCTTAACACGTCTTTGTAATTCTAAGATACGTCCGAGGTCGGTTTCGGCCACCATGCGTCGGCGCAAGGCGCGAAACTCTAAATTGTGAATGACATCACTCAAAAGCCTCAATTTCAGAGCGCGCCGATCGGCATCCGATTCGGGCTCCAGGGTTTCGAGGGCCATTAAGGCATCGCGCAGGGCTTCAGGCAAACGCTCCAGTAGTGCTTGCAAGTCGATATCGCCGGTTTCTGCCTGCAAGGCCAGGGCATGATCCAAGAGGTCGCGGGCGGCAGGATCTTGCATCGCGTCGAGGTCAAGATCGCCGAGGCGCTGCGCGGCCTCGTGGGGATAGGCAAAAACCAATTGCAGCAATTGCCATTCGGGAACGGCTTCTTCGCGAGGGCGAAAGCCCGATTCGGGTAAAATCAAGCCAGGCAATCCCCCGCCGCCATGTAAGGCTGGCCTTGGGCCTTGTGCAGGAGCCTTAGCTGCGACCATGGAGGCGCGTACCGCGCTGGCACTGACTTTAAGCGCCTTGCGCAAAGTTTCGAGATGGCCCTGGCGCACCACTTCCGAAGGCATGGGCGTCATCAACGCCGCCGCATCCTTGAGCAAAACATCTTTTTCTTCAGGTGACATGGCTTCTGGGGCTTTGCCCGCTTCGCGCAAGAGAAAGCCCACCAAGTCTTCGCTCAGCCCGAAAAGGGTTTGCACGCCATCGCCGCCGCGTTTGCTCGCAAAACTGTCGGGATCATCTTCCGCGGGTAAAACCGGCACCTTGATTTCAATGCCCTGGGCCAGCAAAGGTTCCAGGCTACGGCGCACGGCTTTGCGCCCGGGAGCGTCGCCGTCAAAAAACAAAAAGGCGCGCTTCGCAAAGCGGCCCAGAATATGAACATGATCGCGCGTCAGGGCTGTGCCCGAAACCGCCACGGCATTGCGTATGCCCGCCTGCCAAAGGCTGAGCAAGTCCATATAACCTTCGACCAAAACCACTTCCTGGGCTTTGTCGATAGCGCCCCGCGCGAAATTAAAGCCATAAAGGACACGGCTTTTATGATAAAGTGGCGACTCGGGGCTATTGACGTATTTCGGCTGTCCCTCGGGGTCGAGCGTGCGTCCCCCAAAGCCGATGACATGCCCCGATAGATTCCAAATGGGGAAAATCAGACGACCGCCGAAACGCTCATATCGCCTGCCGCCTTGCGATTCGCCGACAATTCCCGCTTCAATCAGGGCTTCGATAGGAACTTTTTTTGCCTCCGCGCGCCGCAACAAACCGTCCAGAGACTCAGGGGCATAGCCCAATTGAAATTGTTTGCGAGCTTCGTCCGTGACGCCACGTTTTTGCAAATAGGTCAGAACATCGGGGCGCTTTTCGATTTGTTCGCTGTAATACTGGCAGGCCAATTGATTGGCCGCGAGGGCGAGTTCGGTCTTTTCCCGTCCGGGACCATCGGATTCGGCGAACTTTTCCGGAATGGCAATGCCGGCCCGCGAGGCCACGGCTTTTAAAGCGTCTACAAAGGACAGTTTTTCATAGTCTTGCACGAAACGAATGACATCGCCGCCCGCTCCACAAGCGAAACATTTGAAAATGCCCATTTGCGGCGTCACATTCATGCTGGGACGTCGGTCATGATGAAAAGGGCAAACACCTAACCAGCGCGAACCGGCCTTTTTCAAAGGAACGTATTGGCCAATTATGGTCACAATATCGGCGTTTTCCTTGACCTGGGCGATGACATCCCTGAAAGTCGAATCTGAATTTGCCATCATGCCTGTTTTGCCCTGAATTCCGGCGAAAGCCGGGGGCTTAAGGGTAGCTCCATCCCTACCCATAAATGGGAATTTACTGCCCAAGGAAGGCAGAAGGAAAGAGGTCGCTTGGGCGACCATTTGGCCTAGTTCAGACATTGGATGATGAAAGTCCCCGGTCGCTATGGACCGTCCCACTCTTAAAACCCATTATGGTAAGCCTCGATTCCCAGTTGCAAGCATTCTTGAGATTTCGGCAAAAAACTCCATGGCCTTGAGGCACTTTTTTCGTGCCTTTCGTCCCGCTTTTTACCTTGCTCTCCCCTGTGACGCATTTATCCCCTAATTCTCCTGATTTAAAGCATTTCGAACCCTTCCTCCCCCTTCTCGTGGCCGGGGTTCCCGGGGTGCCGGGATACAATGCCTTTCTTTTTTTTCATCGCTTATTCCCAGGTCTAGTTCATGGCTTGGTGCCGGAACACAGCGAATTGCCTGCGGCCTCCTTTCCCGAGACCCAGTCCCCGTCCGGACTGATTCGCCTCAACCCTGAAGACAAATCCGCCATTCAGGCCTTATTCGCCAAAGGGCGATACCGGTCCGTCATCGATGCCTCAGGATGGTGCGCCCTGAAAGCGGCGGAACTCGACCCCACCTTGGCCCGCCGCCTCAATCTTGACATCGGCCTTCACCTTATGGAAGCTGCCCGAAATCATGGGGCAAGGCTAATACGCCTTTCTAGCGACCTCGTTTTCTCTGGGTCGCCCCGAGACAATGGCCGAGGCAGCATGGTTCTGGGGGACTATCGCGAAAGCGACGCCGTTTCCCCAGTCACGGTTTATGGCAAGGTCATGGCCGAAGCCGAAAGGCGCATTCGCGAAGGACTGCCTGAAACCTGGGTATTACGTGTCAGCCTACCCATGGGGCCCTCCGCCAATGCCCATGCCGGGGCAATAGACTGGATAGACAGCCGGTTTCGCCGTACCTTGCCAGCTACCCTCTATTATGACGAAGTTCGTACTCCCATTTATGCGCAAGATCTCAATGCTGTCCTAGCGGAATTGCTCGTGACCGGCCCGGCTCCCAGCGAATTCACCGAAGGCATTTTGCATGTGGGCGGGCCGCGCTCGCTCAGCCTCAATCAAATCGCGCAGGTGGTGAATGTGGTTGGAGATTATGCCCCGAAGCTACTCATGGGATGTTATCGCCATGCCGCCGGGCCGATGCCGCCTCGTGCAGGCGATGTCACCATGAATTTCAACAAACTTTCGCAGGTCTTGCCTCAGGTGACGGTTCGACCCTGGCCTCTGGATTCGGCCCTTGCTCCTTCGGGCCATTCTTGGCACCGAATGCGGTCTGGACTCCCCTGCCCCATATCTATTGAGCGTGATTTGTTCGGCTATGCGCGGCAGGATTCCATTGCGGAGGATGCCCTACCCAGCGAAGCTTTGCCCTGGGATCATCCCCTCGAATTGCTTCGGACATGGAAGGCAGGGATAGCCACCGCATCCCACCCAGCCGCAAGCCCGTAGTCTCTTACTCCCGCCCCCCGAAAGAACCGAAGCCGCCACCACCGCGATTGAATGGCGACCGAGAATTATTAAAGCCATTGCCGATAGAAGGTGGCGACGTGGGCATGGGTCCGCTACCACCCCCGCCCCCGAAAAAATTGCCGCCCGAACTCGGTTTGGGGAAAGGGTCTTGCCAAGGCGTGACCGGCAAATTGGGTGGTGGCTTCACGCAGGGAACAACACCGCTGCCTGAGTTCGAGCCCGGTGGAATGGAGGGCTCGCTGCAGCCCAATTGCACGGCACAATATTTGTCCCATTTGTGTTCGGCGCAATACCACGTCCCACCGTTTTGCATGACCATGATTTTGCCGTCGCTTCCACAACGAAAGTTCCAGAAAAAACTGGAAATGTTGACATCGCAACACTCACTTCTTTTACTGATTGTTGCGCAAATCTGGGTCCCGGGATCCGGTGCCTCGCCCTGGGCAATTTTACCCCAATAACCGCCGCAGCAGGATTTGGGTTTCCATTCGGTGCACTCATTGGACAGGGTTTGGCAGGTAGGCAATTTGCAAATGCCCGCGACATAGCCCCAACCGGGGACATCGCTTTCTGGCAGGGCCGAGCCGTCGCAAAAGGCTCCGTTCTTACAGTCGATCAAATCATTCCATAAGCCGCCATCGCATTTGGGCAGGGGACAAGTGGAACCATTTTCGCCCACGCATTCGACGCAAATTCTGGCGCAAAGCGATCCCGGCAAGCAATGCCCAGAATTGATTGCGTCGCAGCATTGGCTTTTGGTGCGCCAAGGAGCCAGAGAACAAAAATTCACTCCACAACTTTTTTGCCACGTGGCCATTGGCACGTCGCCAGACAAGGCGCAACGGTGATGGCATTTTTGATTTAGGCCGTCGGTGGGCTTCAGTGAGGTGTCGGCCATGAAGGCCTTCATGAATCCGCAACATTCGCCTTTGTCATAACAAGAATACGAGTTCACGAAGTTTTGGCTTTGCGATGGATTGGAGGAAAGCGTGCTTTTCATTCCTTTCTGCAAGCCCGCGTAAAAAGCAGCCTCCAATTTTCTTTCCTGTTCGGTGGATACCTTGCCGTCCGAATTGAGCGAGGCCATATGAGGAGCGATGAGGGCTGCGAAAGTTCGATTGCCCGTGAATTTGCCACCGGTCAAGGTGCCCGCTTCAAGTTGAAGGCCGGCCAACGTAGAATCACTTGAACCTCCCACGGTGGGCTTGGGAACAATGCGATAGCGATAATACATGGGTCCGCGACCTACCATGGTGGGCTTGGTCCATTGCAAATAAGAGGATCCCGATTGCGTAAGCACAGCGACGCCGATGGCGGAAAGTTCTTCAGCGGTGGAAGAAACCAAGTCAGTCATATGGGTGACTTGGTTTGCGGCACGATGATTGTCGACCACATTGTGAAAAGCGCGCGTCGCTACATAGGCGATCAAGACAAAAACCAAAATGGCAGTCAATACTTCCAATAAGCCGAAGCCTTGTTGCGCCAAAAGAGGCCATGGCGTGCGGGGCTTTTCCGGTAAGCGATTTTGCGTCAAACCAAACACCTTCATTTGAATCCACCTTTTCGCTTATAGCCCAGCACTTGGGTGGGATTGCGATCATTCACGACTGGAGCGGGAAACTTGGGTGGATAGGCCACGCCTAGATTGTCGTCATAGCGCCAAGTCGATCGCTTGGGATCGCTGTCGCAGTCCCAACCCATATTGCAAGAATTGCTAGGACCTTTGGAGCCTGGCTGACGCGTGATGAGGGCACCTTCAAATTTCAGACTCCAATTTGTCCCCGCCGGGCGTGGATATCCAAGGGCGATGAAACCGAAATCATTCAAGCTCGAATTGGGGCAATTCGTAGCCGTGATGCATTCTTCGTCGGGTTCGCGACCCACACCTGAAAACTCCACGCGATGATTGTCCCAAATGAAGTTTTGCTTGAAATAGGACTTGTAATCGATGACTTCATTTGGTTTGGGCATGCGGGCAGGGGCATAAATCTCGCGTGTGCAGACATAGCCGTATTTCCAGGAGGGTCCACGATTGTTTTGGTTATAAGTGATTTCATCATTTTCGGCGAGCATGGCGGCACGTAAAGTGATTTCGCGCGGGGCAGCCTCGTGAATGAAAATGCGATCTTGGGCGATGATGCCGAGTGTCACCGGCATATTGTTGGCATCCACTTCGGTACTTTTAGGGCCGACCCAACCCCCATAGAGAAAAACGTCGTCCCCCGCCACGATGGTGACCGGCACCTTGTACAATTGCCCGGTGATATAGACGTCGCCTGGGAAATAGATCACCGCATTGTTCTTGAAGGTATTGTAATTGCGGGTATACGTACGCGACGGCTTACCCAACACGAAATAATTCTTACCGTCGGGACCGGCATCATAAACCACCGGACTCACCGTCACGCTGACCTTACCGCCGCTGAGCGAAATCGAGCTCAAATCCAACGCCACCGCCGATCCAAGCACGACCGTTGGCGACCGGCGCGAAAGGCTGAGAGTGTCGAAGCAGGTGGTGAAAAGGGTGTCACAGGGACCGCTTTGTGATTGGGAACAGGCCTTCGCCTCATTCAATCCAATCCAGGGTGGATTGTTGCCTCCCGGATCAGGCCCATACAGATAAATTCCACCGTTTTGCGACATGAATTCGAAGGTTTTTTTAGGGTCCACAAATCCAGCGGGAAAATTGTCCCAGGCATTCACATGCACGTCATTCAAGGTGGGAATGTCGACTTGTCCTTCCTTGAAGCCGAAGTCGTATTGCCCATTGGTACGGTTGAGGATTTTACTGCCGGTGGATACCAGCCGGGTGAAATGCACAGGAGAGCTCACCAAATTGATGTCGCCCGCCACCAGGATTTCGCCATCGACCAGAGTCCCCGAATTATAGGTCAAGGTGCTATTGCCTTCGATATAGCGGGCATAGCGGGCCAAGCTCGGTACACGTACCATGCCGGCTACGGTTTCGGGACTACCGCGACCAGTGTCCTTGGTGTCACGACGCCCTTCCACCGACATCTCCACGGACAAGGGCTGCGGAGTCACCTGATAGCTTTTCAGCCGGAAATAGCCTTGCTTTTCCGTGCCGAATTGTATCAAACGCCAACCGCCTCCTTTGACCGCGGCCAATAGGCTGTCCACGGCTTGCGCTCCACCGCTGCGATTGGCTGAGGTGATTTTAGTTTTGAGCCAATTGAAGCCTGCGTCGGCCAAATAAAATTCCTTAGTAGCCACCATTTTTATAACGCTGTCCTTGCGATTCCATCCGCTTTGACGCAATACCGCAAAGAGCACCAGGGCAATGACCACCCCCACGGATAAAACCAGAAAAAGTGCGGCTCCTTTTTGTCGCGCATCCCTGGAAAACTTGCTGCCGGAAGCCATTAGAAACCCCTGACCAAAATGGTTTGATCGGCATTGCGCAATAAAACCTGATGCGAGCGATCCATGGTGCGCGTGGTGAAACGAAGCGCATAGGAAAGCTTGCCTGCCAGTCGATGGATGCCTGTCACCCGGAACGACAGGGAGTCGCCGACATAACCCGACGGTTGAAAGTCGCGCACAAAGCCAGGTTTTCCGTCGGCACTCTCGCGACGTATTTGCAAATGCCTTTTGTCGGGAGCGTAGATGACCACCCGCTCCAGAGGAAAAATGAGAGTCCCCTTGGGATACGGTATCCAGGTGTCATGGGTGAAGCGCACCTTGCCGGTCGCGTCTATCGACGCCACCTTCGCCACTTCTTGCGCCGAGCCTGCCGTGATATAGACATAGGAATAGCCTCGCAAGGCCTCGGGCTTGTCCACCATCGCAGCCCGATCGGTGACGAACAACATGGGCTGGCTGATATTGGCGACTTGGCCGCTAAAATTACCGTAGGAAGTGAGCTTGGTCGAATCCTTGGAAACCTCATAGACCAAGTGCCCACCATTGTAAATCGTCGCATTGAGCAACTTATGCGGATCAAAAAACAAGGAATCGGCACCCACCCCACTCGAGACGAGATAGCGGTTGATGGATTGCGTGGCTTCGCGGGCATGGCTTTGAAGGGCCTCTACCATTTTCTGCCGCGTCATTTGGCCTGACCAATAGCGGTAAAAACCATAGCCCATCAAGGCCACTACCGAGGTAATGCTCATGGCCACCATGAGCTCGATGAGAGTGATGCCGCGCTGTCCCCACGACCCGGGGGCAGGGCGAGAAAAGCCAAAACAATGGGACATGAAACTCCACGGGGGGCCAGATAGGGGGGCCACTCTGAAGTGATTTTACAGCATGGCAAGACGATTCCAAAAGAGCTGTCAAGCCACTTTTTCTGTCTCAAACTTGGGGTTTAACTCAAGTCCCGCAAAAGGCTGTTTGCCGCTTAATTAAGTTTGCTCTCCCGGCCAGAACCAGGGCCGCATTGCTCAAAAACGGGAATTCCGGCATGTCCAATCCATCCAATTCAGCTTCGACCCTTTCGCCTGCCGCTCCAGCGCAGGGCTTCGGCATTCCCTATTTGACCGGCGACCAAATCCGTCAGGGCTTTATTGACTTTTTCAAGACCAAGGCCCACATCCATATTCCCTCGGCGCCCGTCGTGCCTAATGACGACCCGACCTTGCTCTTCACCAATTCAGGCATGAATCAATTCAAGGCCGCCTTGCTCGGCGACAATCGCGAAGGCTGGAAGCGTGTTGCCAACTCGCAAAAATGCCTGCGCGTATCGGGCAAGCACAATGATCTCGACGAAGTGGGTCGTGACACCTATCACCACACCTTTTTCGAAATGCTCGGTAATTGGTCTTTCGGCGACTATTACAAAAAGGAAGCCATAGTCTGGTCCTGGGAGCTTCTCACCGAGGTCTGGAAACTGCCGAAAGAGCGCCTCTACGCCACGGTCTTTCAAGACGATGACGAAGCGATTGAGATTTGGAAAAACCATACCGATATCGGCCACGATCGCATCATGCGCTTCGGTGCCAAGTCCAATTTCTGGGAAATGGGCGAAGTCGGTCCCTGTGGGCCTTGCTCCGAAATCCATTTCGACATGGGTGATGTATCCACCCGCGCGGCCACCTTCGCCGATCCCGTCGAAGGCGTCAATGGCACCAATGCCCGCTATATCGAAATCTGGAACAATGTGTTCATGCAATTCGAGCGCATCCCCGGCGGCGAACTCAAGCCGCTCAAGCACAAGAATGTCGACACCGGCATGGGCTTCGAGCGCATTTGCTCCATCATTCAGGGCAGCGGCAGTAATTATGACACCGATGTCTTCGGGCCCCTCATTCAGAAAATCGCCGACCTATCGGGCGTGACCTATTCCCGCGAAGTCGCTGGCACGCCGCATCGCGTCATCGCCGATCACATTCGCGCCCTCAGCTTCGCTATCGCAGATGGTGCCACGCCCGGTAATGAAGGCCGTGGCTATGTGCTGCGCCGTATTCTTCGCCGCGCCAGCCGCTTCGCCCGCGAACTCGGCCAAAAGCAACCTTTCTTGCATAAGCTCGTGGCGACTCTCGCCGAACACATGGGCGGCGCCTATTCCGAATTGCGCGCCCGCCAGGATTATATCGCCCAAGTCATTCTCGCCGAAGAGGAGCGCTTCGGTAAAACCCTCGGTTCTGGCCTCGATCGCTTCGCCAAGGTGGCACAGGAAACCAAGTCGAAAAACCTCACGGCCATAGACGGAGCCGAAGTCTTCACCTTGTATGATACCTATGGTTTTCCTACCGACCTCACGCGCTTGCTGGCCGAAGAACAAGGCCTGTCCATAGACGAAGCGGGTTATGCCAAGCACATGCAAGAGCAGCGCGAACGCGCGCGCGGAGCCGCCAAGTTCAATGCGGCCATTGCCGGCGACGACGGCTGGACCATTCTTGCCCAAGGGCTTGAATCTGAATTCGTCGGTTATGAAACCTTGAGCGCCGACATGCCCATTGCGCGCTATCGCGAAGAAGGCGATACGGTTTTAGTGGTCGCGGCCAAGACGCCTTTTTATGCCGAAAGCGGCGGCCAAGTCGGCGATACCGGACTCATTCAAGGTCAAGGCGTTACCCTGCGTGTTACCGATACAATCAAGATGTTCGACATGGTTTTACACAAATGCGAATTGGTAGCCGGTCTTCTCACGCCCGCCTCCTTGGCCAAGGTCAAAGGCGAAGTCGATCGCGAATCCCGCGATGCCTCCATGCGCAATCACAGCGCCACCCATCTTTTGCATTCCGCCTTGCGCGAAGTGCTCGGCGATCATGTGCAGCAACAAGGCTCGCGAGTTGCTCCTGAAGGCCTGCGCTTCGATTTCACTCATTTCAAACCCATGTCTCCCGAAGAAATCGCCCGCGTTGAAGCCTGGGTGAATCAAAATGTTCAAGCGGATCACGGCATCAGCCAAACCGTGAAGGGCATAGACGAAGCCAAGGCCTTAGGCGCCATGGCTCTCTTCGGCGAAAAGTATGGCGACCGCGTCCGCATCATTCAAATGGGCGATGTCAGTTTGGAACTTTGCGGCGGCACCCATGCCCGCGCCACTGGCCAAATCGGCCTGCTGAAAATCACTTCCGAAAGCTCTATCGCCTCGGGCGTACGGCGCATCGAAGCCGTCACCGGAGCTGGCGCTTTGCAACTCGTGAATGCCCGCTTCTCAGCTCTTGGCGAAATCGCCACCTTGCTCAAAGCCAAGCCCGGCGAAGAGAATCAAAAGGTTGCCGACCTCGCCGCTCGCGCGAAAGCACTTGAAAAAGAAGTCGCCGAATTGCGCAGCTATAAGGCCCAAGGTCAAGCCGCGACGCTTTTGCAAGAACAAGGCAAAACCCTGGGAGGCTTCACCGTTTTGGTGACCAAGCTCAGCGGATCCTTGGCGGAGAAAGACAATTTGCAGGCCGTGGCGGATGCGCTGGCAGGCAAGCTGCAAAACGGTATTGCTTTGCTCACTTCGGTACATGATGGCAATCTTTCCCTGACTGCCTTGGTCGGCAAAACGGCCCAAGCGAAGATCAAGGCTGGCGACCTCATCAAGGAATTAGCTGGCGTCGCCGAAGCGAAGGGCGGAGGCCGTCCCGATCGCGCCCAGGCCGGGTCTAAGGCCGTTCATAAAGAACAGCTGGTGCTCGACGAAGCGAATCGGATTTTGGCGCGAGTGTTGGGGTAAACCAGCGAATTGGGTGGATACCGTGGTCGAGCAGAACCTTGGGGTCTGGTCGGCCATTCCATCGCACAAATGGAGTAGAAAGGGTTTGCGAACTCCGAGACGCCGTCTCGGAAATCTTCCGAAAGTCCGTGTTCGCCGAGCACAGCTTCTACGAAATCAAATCTGAAGCATGCGGAATAAATTCAAGGACGCGAAACGGTCGCGGGAAGCCCATGCCTGAGCGAATCAAGCACTAGAAAATCAGTGCCAATGTTTTCGCTGATATCGGCCGTCCTAACCCTTATAAGCATTTCCTGCGCGCGTCCCTGTCCGGCAAGCTCCCTGAGCTCTTTGGCAATTTGGAATTGACCCAGGTTAAGGCAGCGTACCGGCACGCAATCGAAAACCCGCAACCCCACTTCCCGCCTGAATCCTCGGTCCACGCCCCCCTCGCCCACCCTTTCTTCCCCACCCCATGGCACAACCTCCCCGCGAATCGTATTTTCTCCCCCACTCCGGCCCGGGCTAAACCCCGTGGCCCGGAAATGGATACTCATCCATCGGCAGCGGCACTAATCGAAAGAAGAGCATGATCGGCAAAGTCGAGACCCAGCTCCTTGAGGGCTTGAAGCAAAAGCGCGCGCTCTTTTTCAACCTTCTTGATCCCGACAGCACCACTCCTGAGCGAATCGTCGCGGCAGGTAAACTTGCAGCTGAAAATGGCGCCGACGCCCTGTTACTGGGCGGTTCCTTCATCGGCAATCCCAATTTCGCTGGCATCGCCAAAGAGCTCAAAGCTACCGGCAAGCCCATTATTCTGTTCCCTGGAGGTAGCGGCCATGTGACCCCCGGCCCCGACGCCATCCTCTTCACCAGCCTCGTCAGCGGACGCAATCCGCAATACCTCATCGATGAGCAGGTCAAGGGCGCCATCATGGTCAAGAAATACGGACTCGAAGCCATTCCCACGGCCTATCTCCTAGTCGAAAGCGGCAAAACCACCGCCGTCGAATGGATAAGCAATACCCGCCCTCTGCCCGCCGACAAACCCGCCATTGCCGCCGCCCACGTGCTCGCCGCCGAAATGTTGGGCATGCGCTGGGCCTATCTCGAAGCGGGCAGCGGCGCCCAAAACCCCGTCCCGCTCGAACTCATCGCCGCCTCACGCGCCCTCACCACCGCCACCCTCATTGTCGGTGGAGGCATACGCACTCCCGAACAAGCCGCCGAACGCGTCGCCGCCGGAGCCCAAGCCATAGTCATCGGGAATCATTTCGAAAAAAACGCCGACCCCGCCCTGGTCCAAGCCTTTGCCAAGGCCATTCATTAACCGTCCCACTCTTTATAAGGCAAAAAACGGCGTATTTCCCCATTTGCGATGTTTGGGAGGGGCTCCGCCCCCTCGTTCGGCCCGCGATAATTCTGGGCAAGGTCGGCCTCCACTCCCCCCGAGCCCCCGCCCCGAAGCCCTTTTCGCCTCTTCAGGCAAAAAAAAGCGCTAGAATAGGGGGCTATAGAGCTTGCAGCCCCAAAACGCGCATACTACCTTTGCCCGTCCTTACTTCTGAACATAGGTTTGAAATGTCCACAGTCAGCACAAATCCTACGACCCTCGCCCGCAAGTGGTGGGTCATTGACGCCAAGGGCAAGGTCATGGGTCGCTTGGCGAGCCAGGCTGCACGATTGCTCACCGGCAAACACAAAAAAGAATTCGACGCGCATCACGATGTCGGCGATTTCGTCATTGTGATCAATGCCG
>JAYUVP010000080.1:0-2314 GCA_043753995.1 Fibrobacterota bacterium | reverse complement strand
CCATGAGCCAAGCCAAGGGCATTGCCCAAGACTTGGAAAAAGAAGGCTTGCATGGCATGGAGTCGAAGGAAATCGTGGCCTTGGTGGCCTATTTGCAGCGCCTTGGCACCGATATAAAGCAAGGTCCGGCCGCCGAGGTGACCACGGAGGCGAAAGCCGAGGTGAAACCATGATGCGTCAAGTGATGGAATCGGCTGGCCTGCAAAATTGGCCCAGCATTTCGCTGGCGATTTTTTTCACCCTATTTCTTTTCGCCCTCCTCTGGATTTTCCGGTCAGGTTCCAGCGATTTTTATCGCCGCCTCGGCAATTTGGCTCTTGAAGATGGTGAAACGACAGTCGGCCCCAAGGGCAAGGCGCAAGCAAACAAGGAGAAGCAGTGATGGAATCTCACGATCAGATTCTCGATCATGGCAATGATTATGACGGCATCAAGGAATATGACAATCCTTTGCCGACTTGGTTTCTGTACATGTTTTATGGTTGCATTGTTTTCGCCTTTTTGTATTCGGGCTATTACTTCGGCAAATCCTGGGGTATAGCCAAATACGCAAACAAAGGTGGCAATCTTGCGTGGAGCGGCGCTGTCCTTAAGGCCGAACAGGTCGCCATTGAGCGGGCTCAAGCGGCAGCTCCCTTTCACCAACCCGTGGGTGCCGACTTGTTGGCTTTTGCCAAGAACCCAGGCAATATCAGCCGCGGAGAAGCCGTTTTCAAAGCTAATTGTGTGGCTTGTCACGGTGAAAAAGGGCAAGGTATAGTTGGCCCCAACCTAGTGGATGCTTATTGGATACATGGCAATAAGCCCGAGGATATCGTGCGCACGGTGGAGCAGGGATGGGTAGAAAAAGGTATGCCTGCATGGGGACCCAACCTCGGGGCTCAGAAAGTGCATTGGCTGGTGGCCTACTTGCTTAGCATTAAAGGAAAAACCGTAGAGAATCCCAAGGCGCCGCAAGGCGAAAAGATGGAATAGTGAATAGCATGGAAAAGGAAGCCTCCCCCTCGTCTTCGTCTTCGAATCTGGAAAGGTTTCCTTCTTCCGATCCGTCCGCCCCTTCCGCAATATTGGCGGCACTAGCACTTGAAGAAAATGACGTCTCCTCGACCATAGGGCAGGGAGGCAGTCGCGTTTGGCTATACCCCCGTGAAATCCTTGGCTATTTCACACGTCGCCGTACCTGGGTGGCCTATCTTCTCATGCTCCTTTATCTCGGCACACCTTGGCTGCGCTGGCAAGGTGAGCAGGCCCTACTCGTGGATGTCTTTGATCGCAAATTGGTTTTATTGGGGCACTATTTCTTTCCTCAAGACCTGCGACTTTTTCTCCCCGGAATTTTTGGTAGCGTGCTTTTGGTTTTCTTGATTACGGCAACTTGGGGCCGCATTTGGTGCGGCTGGGCTTGTCCCCAAACCGTTTTTCTGCAATTTATTTTCGGACCCCTGGAAAGACTTATTGAAGGCAAAGCTTTGATCCGACAAAAACGCGATGCGGGGTCCGTCCATTGGGATTGGCTATGGCGCAAGATCGTGAAGCATGTTCTCTTTTTTGCCGTGGCGCTGTTGATTAGCAATACGGCCTTGTCCTATTTTTGGGGTACCAGCGGGGTGATATATGCCATGTCCCATCCCCCGGCAGAAAACTGGACGGGTTTTCTTCTGGTTTTTGTTTTCGCCTCGGTTTTTTATTGGGTTTTCGCGTATTTCCGGGAGCAGGCCTGTGTCATCGTTTGCCCCTATGCTCGCTTTCAAAGCGTTTTGCTGGATGAAAAAACCAAGGTCGTGGCCTATGATGCCAAACGCGGCGAGCCGCGTGGTAAGGGAGCCAAGCGAGAAGCTCTTGGCGATTGTGTGGATTGTAAGCAATGCATTTTAGTCTGTCCCACCGGCATCGATATCCGCCATGGCAATCAATTGGAATGCATTGGTTGTACCCGTTGCATAGATGCTTGCGATCAGACCATGACGGCATGGAAAAAGCCCGAAGGACTCATTCGCTATGCTTCTTTGCGCGACTTGCAAGCCAAGGACAAAGGCAAAATTCGGATTCGGCCCTTTATTTATGCGGGATTGTCTTCGCTTTTATTGGTGATTTGCGCCTTACTGCTTTACAATCGCCCCCATGTGGCTGTCGATATCCTTCGCCGCGGCGCCGAACCCTACCAGCATGTGGGACAGGATTCCATCTTAAACACTTTCACATTGCACCTACGGAATAAGGACATTCGTCGCCAAATTTGTACTATCCGATTTGCCGAACCCATGCGAGGACGACACAATTGGGAAGGTCGCCCCTTTTCCATCGGAAGCGGCGA
>JAYUVP010000079.1:0-11353 GCA_043753995.1 Fibrobacterota bacterium | reverse complement strand
GAAGGGGCCTCGGCTATGGCCCGTCAAGCGGGTTATCAGTTTCCATTGTGGGTGAATGAAGGCTTGGCCGAATACGCCACCTTAGGATGGGATCTCGCCTCGGAGTTTTTCATGATCGATGCGACAACTTTCGGCTATGTCGCCCCACCAACCGTAGATTTCGGAGGCTTTCTAGCCTACAAAGGCGGCCAGCTTTTCTTGCGTTGGATGGACGCGTCTTATGGCAAGGGTACAGTGACGCGATTCATCGCAGCCTTGACTGAAGAGCGCGACTTGCCCCAGGCATTTAAAAAAGTGACCAAGACGTCTTTGGAAGAGGCAGGAGAGATTTGGTTGCGCGAATTGCGCTATCTGTATTGGCCTGAGCTCGGGCAAAGGCAATATGGGAAAACCGTGGCTCGCCAACTGACCCGCCATGGTAAGGACAATAGCTTCTATAACCTCCAGCCATCGATATCTCCAGACGGCAAGGAGATCGCTTTTTTCTCTGACCGGGAATCTTGGGAGGCGATTTACATCCTCAATGTGAAAACGGAAAAAGTCACGCGGACCGTGATTCAGGGCGGCAAAGGGAGCAAGCATGAAAGCTTCCATAGTTTCAAGTCGGCGATATCCTGGAGCCCCGATGGCAAGCGACTAGCCATAGTCAGCAAGACGGAAGGTCGTGACGCCATTCACCTGATCGATGTTAAAACCGGTAAAATCACTGGGGAAATTCGGCCCGATGTTCAAGCCATACTCTCGCCAGACTGGTCCCGCGATGGCAAACAAATCGCCTTCAGCGCCAGCAAGAGCGGCATCACCGATCTTTTCATCACCGATATCGCGACCCAGGTAACACGTCAGTTAACTCATGACATCGCGAATGATGACAAGCCGGTCTTTTCACCTTCGGGCCGCTATTTGGCCTTTGAAAGCGACCGTCCCTCCACCGATATGACTCCGCAAAGCGATCCTCTGAGTCACTACGACAGCCTATTGCCATTTAAAGATTTGTATCGCCTTGACCTCGTGACAGGGCAATTGCAGCGCATCGCGTCGGGCCGTTGGGATGAAAAAATGCCGAGCTATGGGCCTTCGGATAGCCTCATTTCCTTTGTGTCGAATCGTTCCGGGCTTGACAATCTGTATTTGGCCAAGGATTCGGGTGGCACTTGGGTATCGCACCCCATTTCGAATCTGCTGACGGGATGTTTCACGCCGGCCTGGTCACGTGACGGCAAGCTCATGACTTTTTCGCTATTCGAGGCCGGCGGGTGGGACATTTATTTGATGAAAGATCCCATGGGCAAGGTCATGGATGGAGAATTGCCCAAAACCCGCTTCATTCAAGTTGCCGAAGATTCTACTAAAACTTTTTTCAGACCTGTGACCTTTGCGAATTTGGAAAGCTATAAGCCGGATTCCGGCGACGGAAAAGACGGCAAAAGGAAGCGCAAGAGCCGTAAATCAAGCCGAAAAATATCGGAAGATTCGAGTCTAGTGAAAGCCGCGACCAAGACCGATTCCTCAAAGATGGGCACGCAAACCGCCACTAAGGATTCCACAGCCCGTGATTCGGCCGCCCCAGTTTTTGCCAAGACCGATTCGACGCGCCAAGATACGTCCAAAGTCCAAGACTCGAGTGTGGTTGCCTCCGCCCGCGACACGGCAACATTAACTCTCAGCGATAGCGTGGTCACAGCAGAAAAAAAATCCGCCAAAGTCGTTAAGCGTTCGCCCTTTTTGCAGGACAGCAGCCTATATGTGGATGCTGCGGGCAATTTCAAGCAAAAGCCTTATCGCCCGATTTTCAGCTTGGACAATGCCAATGCGGCCTTAGGCGTGGACAATTATTATGGGGCGGGTGGCATGGCCTATCTCACCATGAGTGATTTGATGGGCGATCAGGAAATCGGCATGGCCCTTTCCATCAACGGAAGCTGGGACAATACCAATGGTGAAATCGTTTACAGCTATTTGCCTTTGAAGCCTGACTTTTCCATTTCGGCTTTTCACCGTGCCGAACAATCCACGCGTAGCGTTTTCCGAGATTCGAATACCCTTTTCGATTCCACCGTTTTGGATAGACGCTGGGGATTCGGAGGTGGAGCCTCTTATCCACTTTCCACTTTCACCCGCTTGGAGGGAGCAGCCACCACATTTTTTGCTTCGCGCAAGGCCGAAAGCAGTGATTCAGGTAGCCAGGCTGCCCGTAATTCACAAAACAACGCGCTTTTCACCTCGCTGTCCTTTGTTCATGATCACACGCAATGGGGCATGGTCGGCCCCGTCAATGGCATGCGAGCGAGGCTACAGGTTTCCTATGTGCCACCAGCCCTTCAGGATAAATACTCCTACTCGGTTTTTGATGCCGACATACGCCGGTATTTTGAGTTCGGCAAGAAATACACCTTGGCATTGCGGCTTTCCGCCGGCGCTTCGGAAGCCATCGGAGGTTACCGTAACCCGCACGTTTACTGGGTCGGCGGCGAGGATTTAACCTTCAATGCGCATGCCAATGAAGCCAATATCCCGGACAAGCTGGAAGAGTGGTATTTCGGCGCCTTCGATTTCCCGTTGCGCGGCTATGATTACTTCGAATATGCGGGAACGCGCAAATTTTTGGGCAATGTGGAGTTTCGCTATCCCTTCATCGAAGAGTTCACCGTACTTTGGCCCATACCGTTTTCCATTCGTTATGTCATGGGAAATGTCTTCATCGATTATGGCGGAGCTTGGTCTAGCGGCAATGCCCTGGAGCAATTGGGCATGGGCTGGGGGTGGGGCATGCGCCTTAATCTTGGGATCTTCGTGCTCAAGTATACCTGGGGCAAGCCGGTCGACGGCGTAGGCTCGCATAAAAACCCTTCTCGCGAATATTGGTCTTTAGGGGCCGAATTCTAAGCCAGAAGGCCGACGCCTTATGCTAGATTTGGGCCCCCCTGCGGTAGAATTGCTGCAGGAACCTTAGATCTCACACCGGGAAGGGTAGAATGAAGCTTTCCGAACGGTTTACCGAAAAGTGCGTCATCATCGACTCGCATCGGCAAACCAAACGTGAAATCCTGGAAGAGATGGTCGATCTGCTTTGTCAGGCCTATCAGATCGAAAACCGGGCCGGAATTTTGGCAGCCGTTTTGGGCCGCGAAGATAAAATGTCCACCGGTATTGGCTGCGGTTTAGCTGTTCCTCACGGAAAAGTCGACTTTGTCGATCGCATGTGCGTGGTGGCTTGCTCGGTGAAACGAGGATTGGATTTTGAGGCCATAGACAAAGAGCCGGTATACTTGCTTTTCCTAATCGTGTCGCCATCCAATACCACCGGGCCACATATTCGTGCCTTATCGGCGATTTCGCGCATCATGTCGGATGCCGACATTCGTCGCAGCTTGATACTTTCCAATTCCCCCGAAGAGTTTTACGCCAACCTGCGCATTGGCGAAGAAAAATATTCCTGATTATTAGGCCGTTTTACGGCCGTTCCGAAAGCGCTGCCAATAAGGCTTTCCATTCCCGAATATTTTTCCCCCAGTCATAATGATTGGCGATGAATGTCGGGCCATTTCGCCCTCGCCTTATCAATTCCTGAGGATTGGAAAGACAATTCCCTAGAGCTTGGGCGAGCGCGGAAACCGAGCCAGGAGGAAAAAGCCAGCCGGTTTGTCCTTCGACGAGGGCTTCCGGAATGCCCCCCGTTTTCGCTGCCAAGACCGGCACGCCAAAGGCCTGGGCTTCAAGCAAGCCGAGCCCCAATCCTTCAACATGATTATTGCCTTGAGGAGATAGGCTGGGCAAAATGAATAAGTCGGAATTGCCTAGGCATTTCTTTTTCTCGTCTTCATTCACGGCACCAAGAAATGACACTCTGCATTCTAGGCCCAGTTGATTCGCCAAATGCATCAAGCTATCCCTTTCTGGACCCTCGCCAATCACGGTCAAATGCCAAGGCATTTCCAACAATGTGGCCAAACTATGAAACAATAGAGCCGTGCCTTTGCGTGGTACCAGCCTGTGCACGCATAGCAATTCCAATCTATTGCTTTGACCGGGTGTGGCACGATCGGTTTCGGGTGGCGGCGGCGGGGCCCCATAGGCGATGATTTCCAGGCGACGTGGTCGTACTCCCTGTTCAAGAAGAAGGTTCCGCGTAAAATGCGATCCTGTTACGACCGCGTCTGCGGCTTCGAGAATGCGTTTCATGGTCAAGCGCAACCATGGATTGCTTTCGACGATTTCCGCGCCATGGGCGAGGACGATGTAACGTCCAGGGAACCCTACTCGTCGCCGTAAATAGGAAGGCAAGGCCGTGCTCCATTGCATATGCAGTCGAGTGGCTCTCGGCAATATGCAGGCATCGAAAGCGCTCCACAAGCCAGCTCCCACACGGTCACGCCGGCGATGCCAACGGTATCGGGGCGGGCCATGACTTGGCCCTTGAACAATTTGAGGCGGTGGAGCTACCCGATTTAAGGCCGCGCTAACTAGGTCGATTTCCAATAAACCTTGTGAAATCTCCCAGGCATAAGTCTCTAATCCTCCAAGGTTTGGGGGAAAATCAGTTGTTATGAAATGTATGGGTGTCGATTGTTGGAGGTTTTTGAACATGTGGGGGAAATGCTCACAGACTTTACGGGACCTTATCGACCCAGCACTATATTTTGGCTTACAAAAGGCTTGTAGCCAAGTCTGACGATTGCGAAAACAAACTATGTACGGTGAAAAAGCATTCTTGTATTGCTCCTCATGGCCAGAGGAAGCTCCGCAGGCCTCTTTGGATGCCCAGTCGGTGGAATTACAGGCCTATTGCCTCATGAGCCAATTGGAAGTGGTTGGCTTGGGTCAGGACATTCGTCCTGCTCGTCCCGGCCAATTACGCGAAGGCTTGGAATCCTTATGCCTGCGCGCGAAAGCGGAAGGCATCAAGCATTTGGTGATTCAAGATCCCTCGCGATTGAGCCTCGATACCGCTGCGGCGATTCGACTCCTGGCGGGTGAGGGTTTGTCCACCGATCTCGTCATACATATCGCCGCATGGCAAACGCATACAGGCACCGCCGAAACAAGGAAATGGTTACAGCGTTTCCGTGAAATGCAGGTCGTTTTACCCGTGGCAGCCACGGTTGAAAATTCTATTGGCCACGGTATTCCATTACGTCAGCGCCCGCTCTGGCATCGCGTTTATGGGATGTTGCAGGATGAACGATATGCCGAACACCTCTTGCGCGCTTTATTTGAATTGAAGACCCTAGTGCGTTTGACTGCAGTTGAGAGTGAAGCCGTACATAGCGGCTATGATCACTTGCACATGTTCCAGGCTTTGGGATATCGCATTAAGGGCGAAAGAACAGAAAATACCCGTCTCGTCGCCGATGTGCTCACACGCCATTGGGACAAGGCAAAAACCCTTTTGGCCGACGAATTGCAGCGCACCATAGAGGGATCGGGCGCTAGCGTCTAAACTGTTTTGCCTTTATTCTTCCTTGGGCTCGGGAAGCGGCTTTTTTGCAATTCCCCAATGAGCCCACTTTTCTTCCATGTCGGTCATGGTTTTCGGCCAATCGGCCCCCAGTAGGCGCGAAAGCGCCCGGTCGGCCAATAAGCGGCCTTGGTTTTGGCACTTGGGGCAATAATCGGTTTCGTTTTCGGCATAGCGAATGCGCTGCACCAATTCTCCGCACTCAGGGCAAGGTTTGCCATAGCGACCGTGCACGGCCATTTCGGGGTGAAAGGCGGTGACCTTTGCAGGAAAACCCGAATTCGCCTCGGCTTGAAGCTTCTGCTTCCATTCCAGCATGACCTCTTGCACGGCTTGATGCAAGCGAGCGATCGATGCGTCGTCCATTTTCAAAGTCAATTGGACGGGCGAGAGTCGGGAGCGATGCAATATTTCATCGGAATAGGCATTGCCTATGCCGCTAAAAATCCGAGGATCGGTTAAGGTGCGCTTCAAAGTGTGATTTTCGGAGCGAATCCTTTGGGTGAAATCGGCCAAGGTGGATGCCACTGCTTCTAGGCCGCCGGGGTTGTGCTTTTCTAAGGCGCTTTGGCCGCGCACGGCATGCAAGGAGGCTCGTTTTTTGGTTCCTGCCTCAGTCAGGATCAAGGTGCCGGGAGAAAAATCGAATGCCGCCAACTGGATTTTTCCGGATAGGGCTGTCCCCTGTGGTTTCCACTGAAGTCTACCGGCAACCATGAGATGCAAAACCAGAAAGTTTTCGCCTTCAAATCCAAATACCAATCGCTTGCCCAATCGGGAAAGGCTCTCCACTCTTTTGCCGTGAAACTCGGACAAGGCGGGAGAAACGGTTCGCAATAAAAATGGGCTATTTAACCTTAGGGCAAGCAGGGTTTGGCCCTGAACCCTTTGCCGCAAAGCGTCTAGATAGACTTCAAGATCGGGGTATTCTGGCATAGCCTAGCAGGGTTGATTTGAAGCGCTAAAGATAGGCCAGGGTGGGGGAGGAAACCGCCATGTTTCCGTCTTGCGCAGATGACTATAAAAAGCAAAGGTTGGGCCAATTTGTAGCTCGACCTACACATTCCTATACTTTAAGACCATTCAGGAGATTCTCTTTGGCAGCCGAGACCCCCAAAACCCTCGTCATTGCCGAGAAGCCCAGTGTGGCCCTCGACATTACCCGCTCCCTTTCCGAAAAATTCCAAAAGCAAGAAGGGTATTACGAAGGTTCTGAAACCTTGGTCTCCTATGCGATTGGCCATTTAGTCGCCATCGCCAATCCCAAGGCCATGGACGATCGTTTCAAGGAATGGTCGCTCGACAATTTGCCTTTCTTGCCTGAAACTTTCGCTATTACGCCCATAGTCCGAACCAAGGGGCAGCTCAATGTTCTGGCGAAATTACTGAAGCGCAAAGACGTAAAGACCGTGGTGAATGCCTGCGACGCAGGCCGAGAAGGCGAATTGATTTTTCGCTATATCACCCAATATGTCGGTGCCACTAAGCCGCTCAAATTCGAGTACAAAAGGCTTTGGCTGCAAAGCATGACCAAGTCGGCCATACAAGAGGGCTTCAAGCATTTACGCGAGGAAGGCGAAATGCAAAACCTCGCCGCTGCGGCGCAATGCCGTTCCGAAGCGGATTGGCTTATTGGAATCAATGGTTCACGCGCCTTGACCGGTTATAAATCCCTGAAAGGCGGTTTTTTCCTCACGCCCTGCGGACGCGTGCAAACGCCGACTCTTTCCATGATGGTGAGGCGCGAGCGGGAACGCGATGCCTTTCGTTCGCGAGATTATTGGGAAGTCGATGCGAATTTTCGTGCCGGCGCCAATGACGGCCCCGAATATCCTGGACGTTGGATAGACCCGAATTTCAAAAAAGCCGACAAGGAAAAGGACGATGTTGCCAAGCCCGAGAGGCTATGGGACGAGGCGCGCGCCAAGGCCATTGTCGCCAAATGCACTGGTAAGGTTGCTGAAGTCACGGAAACCAGCAAGCCTTCTTCGCAAAGCGCGCCAGGCCTCTATGACTTGACCTCGCTACAGCGCGAAGGCAATGCCCGCTACGGATTTTCAGCTAGAACAACCTTGAGCATAGCCCAGGCCTTGTACGAAAAGCACAAAGTCCTGACCTATCCGCGTACCGCTAGTCGCTACTTGCCTGAAGATTATGTCGGGGTGGCGCGTGATTTGATGCGCACCTTCCGCGACACCGATTACGGTAAGTTCGCCGCGGAGGCGATTGATAAAGGCTATGTGCGCATGGACAAGCGCATATTCGACAATACCAAGGTTTCCGATCACTTTGCCATTATTCCCACCAATGTGATGCCCGGTGAATTAAGCGATGCCGAGCGTCGTATTTATCACATGGTGGTACAGCGTTTCTTGGCCGTGTTCTTCCCGCCAGCGAGATATCATGTTACGACCCGTCTTTCCGTGGTGGAAGGCGAAACCTTCAAAACGGAAGGCAAGGTGCTTGAAGACGCTGGCTGGCGTGCCATTTACGGCATAGACAAAAAAGAAGAAGCCCTGCTTCCGCCCGTGCAGCAAAGCGTGCGCTGGCGCGCCATGGAATTAGAAGCACGCAAAGAAGCGACCAAGCCTCCACCGCGTTTGACCGAATCGACCTTGCTTTCCTTCATGGAAAGCGCCGGCAAATACGTAGACGATGAAGAGCTGAGCGAAGCCTTGAAAGAGCGCGGACTCGGAACGCCAGCAACGCGAGCCGCCATTATCGAAGGGCTTATTGACGACAAGTATATCGTGCGCGAGGGCAAGGAGTTGATTCCTACCGCCAAGGGCACGGACTTGCTCGGTTTGCTTGAGGCCATCGGCATTGAAGAGTTGACGAGCCCCGAATTGACCGGTGAATGGGAATACAAGCTGAATGCCATGGAGCGCGGAACCATCACGCGTCCGGCCTTTATGGAAGAGATCAAGGATCTCACCCGCAAAATGGTTTCCCATATCAAGGGTTATGACGAAGATCGCGATCGCAAGGAAGCGAGCTTCGCTAATCCCATAGATGGCAAGCCGATGTTCGAAACCCTCAGCAAATGGGAATCGAGCGACGGCAAAATCTTGATTCGAAAAGTGCTTGGCGGCCGACACATGGCCGAAAGCGAAATTCTTGAATTGCTGCAAAAGCGTCGAGTCGGTCCGCTATCGGGTTTTCGTAGTAAAATGGGCAAGTCCTTTTCTGCGGCGATTCGGCTCACTGAGGAAAACAAGGTTGAGTTCGTCTTCGAAGACGCCATGGGCGAAGATGGTAAGGGTCCGGAGATCGTGAATCAAGAGTCGCTCGGCAACTCTCCCATCGACGGCACCGCGGTGATGGAAACCCTCACGGGTTATCTAAGCGAAAGCGCTATGAAGGGCGATAAAAAAGGCTTTAAGATGGGCAAGGTCATTCTTGGCAAGCCCATTACCCGCGACAGTATGCTACGCATGTTAGCGGGCCAAAAAACCGAACTCATTCAGGGATTTCAATCCGCCAAAACCCGGCGCTTTTTCGATGCCTTTTTGAAATTGTCCAAGGATGGAAAACTGGAATTCGAGTTTCCGCCGCGTGAATTCAAAGGCAAAGGACGCTTTGGCAAAGGCAAGGGCGAAGCGAAAGCCACCGTAGGGGCCGAAGCGGACGAGTGATTCTAAGGGCTCCGCGGCCTAGTCAGAAAATCGAAACAGCCGAAGCCTTAAGTGGCCTCGGCTGTTTTTGTTTTAAGGTTCTTCAAACGCCTTCGAACCAGGTGACGAAATACCCACCTGTTTTGTCGCTGGCATCGCGCGTTTGATGATAGACGTCAAGTATGACTCGGCTCTTCTTGAATTCGTCCTTGCAATAACGAAAAAATACTTCGCTGTGCTTTTCTTTGATAGGCATGGTCAAGGCGCCCTCTGAAAACAAAGTACGCCACTGAGTCAGCTCACTTAATTCTTTTCGATGCGCATTGGCATAATCGACCTTGAACCAAGGCCGCCCTTTGCGCAAGAGCCCGCGTATATTGCGGGCGACGACGCGTTCGGTCATGAGACCGTCATAGCGATCTTCAACTTCCATGGAACCGACTTCGTCTTCGGGATCCATTTCACGAAAGCGCGCTAACATGCGACCCACGGCGACGTCTTTCGGAATCTTGTAACCATGCTTGTCATAATAAGGTTGGTCGGATGGCACAGCCGTGATATTGGGAAAGACAAAGGCCACGCCATCGCATGAGCCTTCGGGCAAGTCGAAATTGGGTAGACGGGTTTGCACCAATCGAATTTGCGGACCTTTGTTATCAAAGGCTTTTTCCAGGGGCACGACTTCGGCCTCAAGTCCTGATTCGCTGAGGCGTTGGGCTGCCATGCCAAGCATATGCTTGGAGCCATCGAGACCCACCAGGCGCGTTTTGGGAAAGGCCACGGCCAAGTGCGAGAGGAAGGTGGCGCTGCCGCAAGCATAGTCCATGAGCAAGCGGGGAGTCTTTCCCTGGCGGCGGAAATAGCGCTGCATGCAAGAGATGACATGGCGGTAGGCCGCACGATGGGGTCCGTCCGAGGCGCGCCATTCCCACCAGTCACCGACTTGCGAGTCATAGCTGCGATGCCCACGGCGAAAATGCTTTTCAAATTTGATGCGTTCAGGATTGCGCATGATTTTCCTCAGGCCTTTTCGCCGTCGTCGATTTCATCGGTTTCCAGACGGAAGGGCGTAAGTGAGTTCAAGGCCGCAGCAAAATCAGCGGGCAATGGGCTTTCGAAAACCATGGACTCTCCGCTGCTGGGATGAATCAAGCGCAAATTCCAGGCATGCAGGGCTTGGCCCGGCAAAAGCTTGAGTGCTGCAGCCGCGGGCCCACGATAGAGCGGTTCGATTTTGTCGAGGCTGGCCTTGGTTCCACCATAGAGGGCGTCGCCCATGACCGGAAACCCGGCATGCGACAAATGCACCCGGATTTGATGGGTGCGTCCCGTCATTAAGTTCAATTCAAGTTCGCTGGCGAAGGCAAAACGCTGACGCACCCGGAAATGGGTTTCCGAGGGTTTGCCATCGTCGCGTACCGAGCGGCGAAGGGGATCGCGTACATGGCGACCCAGCGGCCATTGATAGCTTCCCTCGCTCTGACTCATGCAACGAAAAACTATGGCCCGATAGGTGCGTCCGAGGCTTCGATCTTGCAATTGCCGGGAAAGGCTCAATTGCGCGGCTTCATTGCGGGCCACCACTAGGAGGCCGGTGGTGTCACGATCGAGGCGATGCACCAAACCAGCGCGTAAGGCGCCATTGGTGGTCGGTAAATTTTGATAACGGAACGCCAAGGCATTGGCGAGGGTTCCGGACGGCACGCCATGGCCAGGATGGGTGACCATGCCGCGTGGTTTGTCGACCACCACGATGTCGTCATCCTCATGAACAATGGAAAGTGAAATGTCTTCCGGGATGAGGTGACTGACTTCCGCCTCGGGAAGCTTGATCACTTCAATGCTGTGGCCAGCTTCGAGCAAGGCATTTTTCTTAGGCGTTTTTCCCTGCAAGTTAAAATGGCCAGCCTCTATCCACTGCTGAATGCGATTGCGTGAAACGCCTTCCAATCGAGCGGCTAAAAAGGCGTCGAGGCGAGTTCCGGCCTCTTCGGGTTCACATTGAAAAGACTGGCCAAGCTCAAGCATGCTCGGCACTGTCCTTCCCCGCGGTCGGATTGGGCGATGTTTCCGCGGTCTTCAAATTGGCTTCGGACTTTTTCATAAACATGGGAAGGATAAGCAGAATGCAGACGCCAACGCAGACGCAACTATCGGCCACATTGAATATCGGCCAACGCGGTTGAATATTCGGAATACCCACGTCGATGAAGTCGGTGACTTTATGCATGGTCACGCGATCGATGAGATTTCCGGCTGCTCCTGAAAGGATGAGTAGGAC
>JAYUVP010000078.1:0-24111 GCA_043753995.1 Fibrobacterota bacterium | reverse complement strand
ACCTTCAAGCTGAAATTCGGCCATCGCGGCGCCAATCATCCTGTGCAGGATTTGCGCAATGGCAAGGTGGAAATCACCTCGCAGAATCACGGCTATGCTGTCGATCCGCAAAGCCTCGACAAAGAGAATGTCGAAGTGACCCACATCAATTTGAACGATCAAACCGTCTCGGGTTTGCGTTGCAAAAAGGTGTCGGCCTTCTCGGTGCAATATCATCCTGAGGCCTCGCCAGGCCCGCAAGATTCGCATTATCTCTTCGAAGAGTTTCGCGAAGCCATAGTGGCCAACAAGGGCCGAGCCGCCTAACCGGGCTCTGAAAATCCTACCGACGCTGATTCGGGCCGCGCCGTCCATGAGCCGGTCCCGGAAATAGCCGACTGAAAAAAAACGTTTAGCCTTTAAGAGTTCACCATGCCACGTCGCATAGACACCTCGGTTTGTATTGCCGGCTTGCATGCCGTCGAAGCCCAGCTTCGCAATGCGCCCAATCAAATCAATCACGTTGTGGTGCAACTCGGCCTCACGGCACCTAAGCTCCATGCCCTGCAGCGTTTGGCCGATCAAGCGGGCATACGCGTGCATCAATTGCCCAAGCCGCGTCTCGACGCTTTGTTCCAAGGCCCGCATCAAGGCATCGTCGCCTTTCTCGACGCGCGCGCCCTGGACGATTGGGAACCCCTGCGCGATGAACTCATCGATCGCGTGCGCGATAATCCTCCTCCACTAATCGTGGTCCCGGCCGCCATGGAAGATCCACGCAATCTCGGCGCCTGCATTCGCTCGGCTGCGGGCTTAGGCGCTGATGCTGTCTTGTGGCATGCGCGTGGAGCCGCTGGCCTCACGCCGACGGCTGCTAAGGCCGCCGCAGGAGCCGAGCATGCCGTGCCGCTTTGCCGCGTCACTGACATCGAAAAGTCCCTGAAGGAATTGCGCGACGCAGGCTTTTTGCTATTAGGTCTTTGGGGCGGTGCAGACCAAAACCTCGACGAAATCGAATTGCGCCAAGCCTTGGTTTTGGTAGTCGGCGGTGAAGATCGCGGCTTACCTCCGCATATTGCCCGTGCGCTGACGATGAGAGCTTCGCTGCGCATGGATAGCCGGGTGCAGAGCTACAATGCCTCGGTGGCCTTGTCCTTAGCGCTTTATGAAGCCAATCGCCAGCAGGGTTTTACGCGTTTAAAAAGCGAATAAAATCGGTGGCCCAGACCTCTGGGCTACTCGGTTTGGTTTTTTTGGGTTGCTCTTTCGTCTTTCCGACTTAGAGCCGGTCTCAAAACTCATTTGTCGCACCAAGCCCGAGCGAGAACGAGTCCAGCGCGAAGCCCGAAGCAGCGATATTGGCCCGAAATATCGCGATGCAGGGCGACAAAGCTGGGCGAAGTTCGCAGCCGGGCGACTGCAAAAGGAGTTTTGAGACCGGCTCTGGACTCGCTCTAGGGTTTTCGGTCTTCCAGGCTTTATGATCCCATAGAGCCATGGTCTTACCCAAGTTGAAAAATCTGCCCAAGCTAAAGGACCTTCCTGGTCCTATCGCCAAGCTTGTGGTCGGCTCCGGAGCCACCTTGGCGCTTTGCTTGGGTCTCATTGTTTGGGCCAGTTTTGGATTAAATGCGAAGGACGAAAAGAAAACCGAAACGGTCGCTAGCCATGGCGAGGAATTGCAAGAACCGTCCGGCCATGAGGAAGAAGGTGAACTCGGCTCGTCCGCCATACCTCCTCCCATTGCCGTGGTCCATCCGCATGGTACCAAGGCCAAGGAGGCCCATAGTGATGCCTCGGAACATGGATCGCATGGCGAAGGGGATGACGAGGCGAGGGGTTCGGCGCATGGTGGGCACGGTGAAGACCATGCAGCCAGCGGCCATGCCGAAAAACTGGGCCATGGCGCAAGCTCGGATTCGCACTCAGCGGCTCAGGCAGAAAAGCATTCAGATTCCCACACGGTTGCGCACTCAGACGCATCAGTAAAACAAAAACATGGCCAGCCCGCCTCCTCCCAGGATTCGCGAGGCAAGGCAGCGGAAGGTCATGCTGATAATCAAGATTCCCATGGTGACCAGAACTCCTCGCATGACGAGGACCTGGGCGAAGGCGGTGATGGCGAATTGATTCGCCAATTGGTTCAAGAATATGCCCAGAACGGACAGATCGATAAGGCCCTCCCCTTTGTCGATCGCGCCTTGGCCGCGGGCGGTAATCCCCCGGAGTTTTTGGCCTTGGCGGCGCGCATACTCATGGCCCATGGGCGCTATGCCCAAGCCCGCGACCTGGCTGAAACCGCCTTAATACGATTGCCCCAACGCAAGGATTTGTCGGTACTTGCGATGATGGCGCAATACCGCGAAGGCAAGGTCGATGAGGCCATGGTTAAGGCCATGGAATTACTGCAAAAGCAACCCCGCGATGTCGACTTGCTCACGGCCTTGGGAACCATGCATTCGGAGCAACGCCCCGAAGATGCCACCGCCGACGGGTATCTGGCTCAAGCGTTGAAGATCAAGCCCAAGCATATTCCGGCCCTGTATCAGGTGGGCCGCAGGGAAATGCGCGCCAAGCAATTTGTCGAGGCACAGAAAACTTTTGAGCGGATTTTGGAATGGCAACCGGGCTATGCGAAGGCCCAAGCTCAATTAGGCATGGCGCTTTATTATCAAGAGCAATTCGAAGAGGCGCGCCAAGCCTTGATCACGGCACTGAAGCGCTCACCCAAGGATTACAATACTTGGTACAACCTGGGTGAAGTTTATTTGCAACAAGCCGGACAAGTTGGCGTAAAGCAAATCGATATCGTCGAAGCCATTCGTCAGCGGGCCTTTACCTGCTACAACCAAACCATAGACTTGCAGCCTCAGCACCCGCAGGCTCATTTTCGTTTGGGAATGCTTTTGCTCGGCAATAATCAGCCCAAGGAAGCCGCCCGGCATTTGGAATTCGCAGTGCAAAAGCAAAAAGATTGGGTGGCCGCCTGGCTGCAATTGTCCTTGGCTTATGAGGCCCTGGAGCAATTCGATAAAGCCCGCGAAGCCATCACCAAGGCCTATGCCCTAGACCCTTTGAACAAGGTCGTAGCCCTGAAGATGCGGAACTGGGGTTGAAACTCACACTTCATTCCCTTCGCCTACTCTTGCGACCCCTTACCTAAAAGGTTATACTACGGGAGGTTACGGCTGTTTTTCTCGCTTGGAGTGAACTTGCTCGAAGCGCCAAACTTGACCCCGGGGAGCCACTGCGCATGGGCAATGTCACCAAGAAAGACATCGTCGATGAAATCGCCGCAAGGACCGGCTTGACCCAAGTCGACACTAAAATCATCGTGGAATGCTTTCTCGACGCGATTGCCAAATCGCTCATGGACGGCAAAAACATTGAGATTCGTGGTTTTGGTCGCTTTAAGGTTAAAGACAAAAAAGCGCGTACGGCGCGTAATCCCCGCACCGGTGAAATGGTTCAAATTGAGGCTGGTCGCAAGCCCATTTTCGAAGCCAGTAAAGAGCTAAAAGTCATTTTGAATGGCCAAGAAGGCGGCGCTGAGGATGCCGGCGACGAAGATTAACGCCCACTACTTGCCATAACCGTTTTTTCTTTACCTAACCGTAATCCCTAGCCCTTGTGATTGGCCGGGCTTCGCGTTACTCTTCCCCATCTCCATGGCCATTAAAGACAATCATCAGCCCACGGTGGAAAACCGCAAGGCCCGCCACCTCTTCCACATCCTCGAAACTTTCGAGGTCGGCGTGGTATTGAAGGGCACCGAAGTCAAATCGATTCGCCAGGGCAATTTCAACATTACCGAAGCCTTTTGTCAGGTCAAAGACGGCCAGCTTTTTTTGGTGAATGCCTATATAGACGAATACGATAAGGGTAATATTTTCAATCACTTACCCAAACGTGAGCGCAAATTACTGGCGCATAGTCGTGAAATCGAAAACATGGATTCCGCCACCGCTCGCAAAGGTCTAACCCTTGTTCCCTTGAAAGCCTATTTCAAGGAAGGGTTTCTTAAGCTTGAAATCGCCATTTGCCGCGGCAAAGAAGATCATGACAAGCGCGCCGACAAGAGTAAGCTGGAAGCCCAACGCGAAATTGCCCGTGCCTTGCGCGCCCGCAATCGATAAATCCATGCGCTCCTGGTTTTCTTCCTTTCGGTTAAGCCTTTTCAGCTTGCTCGCACTAAGCGCGATCGCTTCAGGCGTCGAGCTTCAAGTGCAAGTCCTTGGCGAGCCAAGCTCTCCAGCCCGGCGCATCACCTTGACCGACACAGTTTTCGAGGGCACTCCCTATCTTGGCATGGAGGCCCTCGACTCCCTCTTAGAGGCTCCCGGGCAATGGGTTCCGGATCGTCAGAAATGGGTGGCCAAGGACAAGCAGGGCAAGTCTTGGGTCTTTACTCTGGACAATGCTTTTTGCAGCCTATCCGATCGCATTTTCAATTTGACCTATCCCATGCGGCGCAGCCAGCAAAGACTTTATCTGCCCTTGTATCCGTTTCTTAGACTATTGAAATCCGAAGCCGGATTAGAAGCCACAGTTCTTGCTTTAAACACCGCGACCAAGACCTCGGCCAAGTCCGAACCAGAAGCACCTAAAGCCCCTAGTTCTAACAGCTTACCGAAATCCACTGCGGCCGGAATTAACGCGCTTTTAGGGCCTATCCTCTGTGAGAGTCGGAGCAATGGGACTCTGGTAAATTTAAAGGTTCTCGGTAATTCCAATCCCGAAACTTTTTGGGTACCCCCCAATTTTATCGCCCGCTTTCCCGGTGCCAAGGTTGCCCAAGGCACCCCTTCTCGAGTTGAAGGCAAGGGCTTGGTGCAATCGATTTTGCTCACCTCGGATAGCAATCAAGTGCAACTGACTTTGCAATTGCGGGGCAATGTCGACACGGTAGAAAGCGAATTCGACACCGAATTACCTGGGTTGCGTTTTCTTATTCGCAAGGTCGACCCTAAGAACAAGGCGGACAAGCCAGTCGCGTTGAAGAGTGCACGAACTGGCAAGGGCACCATTATCATCGATCCCGGCCATGGCGGTCACGACCAAGGCGCTTCCGTCGCCGGTGTTCAGGAAGCGCAAATCACCTTGGCCGTTGGCATACAATTGAAATCGGAATTGCAAAAGCTGGGCTATAAGGCTGTACTGACACGCGAGGACGATCGCTACTTGACCTTGCAAGACCGGCCCAAATTCGCTTCGGAGCATGGCGGCGATTTATTCCTCAGCTTGCATTGCAATTCGATCGACGGCACGAAAAAGCGCAAGCAACAGGTGTCAGGCTTTACGGCGTATATCCTTCGAGCGGGTGCCAGCGAAGAAGACAATGCCTTGGCCCGCAGGGAAAATCAGGCCATCCAAGAAGAGAAGGGCAAGGCCGGTAAGGCGGAGATTTCCCCTGTCGATTGGATTTTGCTGGAGCATCAGCTCAACCTATACAGCAAAGAAAGCGAAGTCGTGGCGGAAAAAATCATCACCGCTTTCGACGGTTTCGACATACCCAAATATTCTACAGGCGCGGGACAAGCAGGATTTTTCGTTTTAGTCGGCGCCTATATGCCGGCAGTACTTTTTGAAATGGGCTTTTTAACCAATGATCGCGACCGCGCCTTCATGGCCAGTAAAAAGGGTCAGAAGCGCATTGCCAAACAAATGTCTGAAGCCATCGATCGCTTCATGAATTATCGCCAGGAAGATTGAACGTTTTTGCGCTGGCGCCCTAGGGCGCCGGAGCCCTCAGGTCAAATGGGCAATTCACCAAGCGAGATGCAGACTTCCCTAAGTCTCCGTATTACATTACACTAGCCTCACCACCAGGAGCCAAGGTCTCATGTCCGGTCATTCCAAATGGGCTACCACCAAGCGTAAAAAGGCCAAAATCGATCAGGCGCGCGCCAAGGTATTTACGCGTATAATCCGCGAGTTGACGGTGTCGGCCCGCCTGGGTGGATCCGATCTCGATGGCAACCCGCGCTTGCGCACGGCCGTGCTTAAGGCCAAAGCCGCTAATATGCCTCAGAAAAATATCGAAACCTCCATCGCCAAGGGTGCGGGCGAGCTCGATGGGGTGACCTATTTGGAAATCACCTATGAAGGCTATGGCCCGGCTGGCACGGCCATTATCATGGCTGCGATGACCGACAATCGCGTGCGAACCGTCGCCGAATTGCGCAATATTTTCAGCAAAAACGGCGGCAATCTTGGAGAAGAAGGTGCCGTCGCCTGGATGTTCAAGGAGATCGGTACGATCACCTTGCCCAAGTCGGCCATTGCCGAAGATGCCCTCTTCGAACTCGTCACCGAAAACGGTGCCGAAGACCTGATTACCGATGGCGAGGAATATGAAATTCGCGTTCCACCCTCGGCTTATCATGGCTTATTGGAAACCCTGCAAAACAAAAAATTGCATCCCACCAGCCATGAAGTCGCCAAGGTGGCCGAAAACCGAGTCCTCGTCACTGGGGATGCCGCCGCCAAGGTGGTAAAACTACTGGACATGCTTGACGAGCATGACGATTTGCAGAATATCTGGACCAATGCTGACTTTGACAGCCAGGAGCTGGAAAACCTCTGAGCCGCACCGTCTCGGCGCGGTTTAAAGCCGCCCTCGCCCAAAGGGGGCTTGCCGGTTTGATGGCCTCGGTTGAGCCGGTGGCCAAGTCCGCACCACTTCGCCCCAAGACGAAGCCCTCGGCGATAACCGACCTCTCCGATCAAGAAAAGATTGCGCAGGCCTTCGCCGACCATCCCTTGGTCGTGGGCATAGATCCAGGGTCGTTACGCACGGGTTACGCCTTCCTGGAAGCGCGCAAAAAGCAAATTCGCGTCCTAGAATACGGTGTGATTCGCGCCAAGGACGGCGAAAGCCTGCCCCAAAGGTTGGCCCGCATACAGCGAGAATTATCCGCCTTGCTCAAGACCTATCAGCCCTCCTCCATGGCTTTGGAAAGCATTTTCCACGGGAAATTCGCCCGCTCGGCCCTCATCTTGGGCCATGCGCGTGGAGCCATCATGGCCACGGCTGCCGCCCAGGATTTGCCCATAGCGGAATATGCCCCCAACCTGGTGAAGCAAGCCGTCGTGGGGCGCGGACATGCCTCCAAAAGCCAGGTGGCGGCCGTCATGCAAACCCATTTGAGCCTTCGCCAATTGCCCGCTCCTGCCGATGCGGCCGATGCTCTGGCCGTGGCCTTTTGCCACTGGATACAAATACGCGGGCGCTAGGTGCGGTCCTGTCTCGCAAGGACGATTTGGCGGCTACTTTTTAGGCATGGTTGAATTTCTTCGCGGCCGTTTAGTTCACAAGCAGCCCGCCCGACTGATTATCGACGTGGGTGGCGTAGGCTTTGGTATTGACGTGACCTTGCGCGCTGCCGAAGCGGCGGGTCAGGTAGGTGACACCGTGCTATTACCCACTTGGCTGCATGTCAAAGAAGAGCTGCTTGAACTTTATGGCTTTTTCGATGAAAGCGAAAAGCAAGTTTTTCTGAAGCTGATCTCCGTTTCGGGAATTGGCCCGCGTATGGGCTTACGCATGTTGTCCTCGACCTCGCCGCAGCGGCTGGCCGAATTGGTTTTGTCGGGTGATGTACGTGGACTTTCGGCCATTAAGGGCATAGGCAAGAAAACCGCCGAGGTTCTCATTGCTTCGCTACGCAATGCCTTCGCCAAAATGGATTTGGCGCCGAGTGGCGCAGGCATGTCCCCTTCCACCCCCGAAAACGAAGCCATGCGCGATGCTGTTCTTGCCCTTATCACTTTGGGCGTGCGTGATGCCGCCGCGCAAACCGCGGTGCAGCAAGCCGTGACCAAGCTCGGAAACAAGGCTGACTCCAGCCGACTCATCGCCCAGGCGCTTCAGGAAGTGTGACGGCCATGTCAGAACGCATTATTGCCCCTGAACAATTCGGCGACGACTCCGAACAAGAATTGACTTTAAGGCCGCAAACCCTTCAAGAATTTGTCGGCCAGGAAAAGCTCAAAGAAAATCTCAGCGTCTTTCTCCAGGCCGCCAAGGAAAGAAATGAGCCCATCGATCATTTGCTTTTTGCCGGGCCACCTGGTTTAGGCAAAACCACCCTCGCGCATATTATCGCCAGGGAAATGGGCGCAAATCTGAAAATCACCTCGGGCCCCGCCCTCGACAAGCCTTCGGAATTGGCGGGCTTGCTCACCAATCTCGAAACCCATGACGTGCTTTTCATCGATGAAATTCACCGGCTTTCACGCGTCGTCGAAGAATTTCTCTATCCGGCCATGGAAGATTTCAAAATCGACATCATGCTTGAATCGGGGCCATCGGCGAAGTGCATCAATTTGCCGCTCAAGCGTTTCACCCTGATTGGCGCCACCACGCGCAGCGGCATGCTAACCTCGCCATTGCGCGATCGCTTCGGACTCACCTTCCGTCTTGAAACCTATAGCGAAAACGAAATGCGCCTCATCCTGAAGCGCAGCGCGCAAATACTCGGAATGAAAATCGACGGAGACGGCCTGGATGCCCTGGCCTCGCGTTGCCGTGGCACCCCGCGCATAGCCAATCGCGTTTTGCGCCGTTGTCGCGATGTGGCCCAAGTAAAGGGCCAAAAGTTGATCGATACCGCTATAGCCATCAAAACCTTGGACATGCTGGGCATAGACGTCGCCGGACTCGACGAAATGGATCGCGGCATCTTGCGCACCATTATCAGCAAATTCGACGGCGGCCCCGTGGGCCTTTCGACCCTGGGTGCCGCCCTGGGCGAAGAAACCGAAACCATTGAAGAAGTTTATGAGCCCTATTTAATTCAGTCGGGCTTACTGAAACGCACGCATCGCGGTCGCGTCGCGACCTTGGGAGCCTATAAGCATTTAGGCCTCACTCCCCCACCCCCGCAATCGCTGCAAGAAGCCTTGTTGTGATGAGCGCGGAATTACGCACAGGCGATAGAATTCGCCCTTCCTTACAGATTTGATCTCTCGGTAGAATTTTCTCTTCGTCACCATTCGGTAGGTAAATATTGCCTGCCGAATTTTCCGTATTTCCTGATTAACTAGCCATTCGACATCTTGATTTCGAAAAATCGCGGCAATCGCCCTATTCTCAGGATGCGATACTGGCAGGGTAATTGCTGAAATCCTGAACACAATCACCCAAGTTTGGAATAATTCACAAACCATGAATAAATGCATAAACCGAATTCCTTCGCTTGGCGTAATCGCCGTCTCCCTGTTTTGCATGGCCGCATTAAACCACTGCAACTCCTCCGTTTCCCCCGCAAGCGAATCGTCCTTCGATTCCCTGGACGTTGAAAAAGGCCAAGTAAGGGTGAATGCCTACGATTTCAAACAAGGGCAAATCCTTTCGACCGGCGAAAACATGGATTTGGCTTTGGAAGGCAAGGGCTTTTTCATTCTAAAAAATCAGAGCCAATACATTTACTTTCGCCGACCCGGTCATTTTGTTCAAAATGCGAATGGATTTCTGACCTTGGGAAATGACAAGGCGCGCCTGCAGGGCATCAGGCTCTACAACGATTCCAACCCTTATGGCGAAGAAAGGCCCATCAGCGGGCAAGTGGGAGTTTTGAATCTGTCGCAGCTTGTCGATATACAATGGCCTTATGAAGATTTAGCGCCTCCCAAGGCGACAAGCGAAATCCAATTGGCGCGCAACCTGGACTCTGATGCCTATGCCAAAGGCAGCATCTCTGTATCCCAAGCTTTTCTTCACAATGCAAAAAAAAGCACGTTGCTTGTCAGCCTCAAGGGCGCCGATGGAGAAGATTTGGGAATGCGGGATGGAGACGTTCTCACCTTTTCCGTGAATGTCAATGGTACCGATGTCAATCAAACTTTTCAGATCCAGGATCAAGGCACCTTGGGGGAGTTGGTTTATTCCGTGACCACCTTTTTAAGAAGCCTTGCCGTAGGTTCGGGCATATCTACCCAAGTCGCGATAGTGGAATCTCACGAGTCTGCCACCTTACGCGGTGCTATCTCCATCCACTCCAATTCCAAAGCAATCAAGAATTTTCAAATCACCTCCGACCGACCCATTAGCAGCCCTAAGGTGACCAAGGCCTTCGCCTTACCCGAAACCATCCCTGACTCAGTCGCGTTCATGCAAATTACCACCGAAACCTTGCGTGCACCCGCCGTGCCTCAGGACTCTCTGTCTCAATTGTTTGATGCCAGTGGCAGATCCTTGGGGCTTGAAGACGGCGACCTGATTAGCGTTACCGGAAATATTGGCGCAAATAGCATTACCCCAATTACCCCGATAACCTATGGTGAAGGGTTAGGGAGCAGTGAAATCACCCTTCAAATGCTTTTTAACCTTATTCGAGATTCTTTCAAATTGCCTACTTACGATGGCACATTGGAAGCAAACCTTTCCGTTTCGGTGAACCCTGCCGGTAGCCAAGACAATATTCCCGATGGTGCCATCATCCTTCGTGGTCAGCCCGGTGTAAATTTTGGCTTGTCCAAAATTTCTACTCATGCCTCTAATGCGCATAATGCTTCCCCGAGTCCTAATAATTTCGACAACAATTTGAGCATGAGTACGATGCAAAATGCCATGGATGCACGAATCGTGGAAAGCTCTATTACCATCTACGACGAATTAGGCCAGGCCCACCTATTAAAGCTACGGTTCACGCCAACAAATCGTCCCAATTCATGGTTGTGGTCTTTTCAAACCGAGGGAAAGGCCTCTATTGAACAAGGCCGTGATGGCACTATGTGGTTTCAGGATGATGGCTCGGTCGCCACCTTTGCTTTTAATGACAAGTCGAATCGACTAGTGATTCGAACAAGCCAAGGCCACAATCCCATTTCAATTCAGATCAAAGCGGGAGGGCCGAAAGACTTTACCGGCTTAACGCTTTTCCGTTCGCCGTCGTCCGCTGCCATAACCATTCAAAATGGCTTTGCGGTTGGCAGGCTGAAGCAAATCTCGATAGATCAAAATGGCGTACTCAGCGGTTACTTCTCGAATGGCCAAAGTCGTCGCCTATTTCAAATCCCGCTGGCCACCTTTCCCAATAATTATGGTTTGCGGCTCATCGGCCAAAATACTTTTCAGGAAACAGCGCAATCCGGAATGCCAACAGTGCGCATCGGCTATGAAAACACCTTTACTGAAATCCTAGTGGGTGCCCTCGAATCGCTTTAAGGCCCTGCTTCCCAAGGTATCGGCGAATCCGGAATTATTGAGCATTTTAACATCATGAAAAACTGGATCGCTTGCCCGCATTGCGGGGAAACCATAGATGCCAAGGCCAAGGCTTGCCGCCATTGCGGCTCCGATGAAAAAACCGGTTGGTCGGATTCTACCGAAGGTGCGGTCGACTGGAATGACGAAGAGGATTATGCCGAGAATTTGGAATCCGAATTGGGCATCAAAACATCCCATCGGGCCAAGGGCGCCAGGCGAAAAGGCTTTCCCCTTTGGATTAGCCTTGTAGCCCTGGCGCTTGCCTTGCTTTTTGTCGTTCAGCTTTGGCGCAGCCTAAACTGAACGACGACTGCCTTCACAGGCAGCCAAAACACTATTTCACAAGCAGCGAAGAAACCTGAACCCGCTGTCCCCCGCGAGAAATAGAAAGAATGTGCCGCCCCACAGGGAGGGTTCGAATCGCGGCTTGGGCTTGACCGAACTTTAAAACCTGGCTCGCCAGGTGGCGACCATTCCATCCCAGGACGCGGTATTCCAGGTCACTCTCCTCGCTGATGGGACGGCGGAGAATCAAATCGCGGCCGGCCATCTGAAAATAGGGCTGGACCCTGGGCTGGTTGATTTCGTTCACGCCAAGCCCTACCACGGTGCCCTTTAATATGAAATGCATGGCCGAATGCGCGGGCAGGGAATAGGTGAAGGAATTACTTGTAATTCCGGTAACGGCTTGACGAGAAGTAATCGACCCATTCGACGCCTCGTCAAAACCATAGACCTTGCCTTCCGTATAGATATTGCCATTCAAGGCGAATTGAACTTGTTGGGCCGAGGCTTTTTTATTGATGGCAATCAAATGCAATCGGGTGGAATCCTTGCTATTCAAAGCAGCGAAAGTCGAAAGGGCAGCATTGTCCGAGGCCATGGCCGGAACGGAGCGATCGCCGTATTTTCCACCTTGGCCGTCATAATTCAAAAACAGTTGGAATGCCGCGCCACTGAATTTTCCCGGTGTCGACCAAATCGTGGCCATATATAAACCTTGACTTCCGAATATGCCAAGCACATCCGCTTGGGCCAGACCCCCGGAATAATGATCATGTCCGCCGTATTCATATTCAGTCACAGCCATCTTGGTGCCTGGATATCGTTCCTTGATGGATTTCTTGACGCGATTGATCAGCTGAATCGCTTTCTTGCCGTTCGAATCGATAATCCAGCTTTTTTCGACATAGGTGCTGTCCCAAAGGGATCGCGGGGATTGCATGCGGGCTTCGGCTTGTGCGGTGGAGACTTGATCACAATCGGTAATTATGATTCGGCAACTGCCTTGGGATTCGGGATACCAATGGAAGTCCAAAACATCGAGCAAACGTTGGCCTGCCTTGTCGCTTTCCGATTTCATCAAGGCCAAATAGGCTGAAATGAACCAGTCATATTGCTTGGAAAGCGTGGCGGTCCAATCGGCTCCTTCTTGAGCCATCATCTCGCCCCAGCCATAGGTTGCCGGGCCATAGGTTTCGGCGGCGGTGTCGATTTTCTTCACGGCCTTAGCGGCAGCAACCGACTTGGCCATCAAATCGCTCACGGTGAGGGCATTAGGATAAATGCGGGGATGGGTATAGCGCCAAAGTCCGGGTTCATTGTCGATGGACCAGGCATTGACTCCGCCTGAAGTGGATTTGCCGAGCTTATTCACCATGGCGTTGACGAATTCATCGGTATACACCTCGCCATCACTAGCATCAGGTGTTAAGGAATAGTTGCCTCCCGGCTTTTCCGCCGTGATTTTCTTCCAGCGCGCGCTCGGTGCGACTTCGCCGGTCGCCACCTGTCCACTCATGTCCGCAGCGACAAATCCGGCGGCAGGTACCGTGGCCAAGGTGTATTGCTTCCGACCACCAAAAACTTTCTGAAGGTCCAAAACTACCTGGCCGGGAATTTTTTGGTCGGCTGCCGAAAAATCCTTAACCATATAATTGTCGCTATTGTGCAGGTAATCCGAGCCGGCATTGGAGGCATTGGATTCCCAATTATAGGCCGTCAAACGATTGCCGCCGGAGCGCGATGAAGTAAAAGGAATGTCAGATTTATTGCACCAGTCATTGGCGCCATAAATAAAGGGGCTGATGGCGGTAACGGGGCCATTCACGGCCACTTCGACTTTTAAGGTTTGCGCTAAGGCTTGACCACTGACAATGGCACCGCAAATAACCAAAATCCGCATACCCAGGAACTGACTCTGCATTCTCTTCTCCTCATTCCAATACCGCCCGCAATACGGCATAGCTATTATGCGCCACGACAGGCAAAAAGGCGTTGAAGTCGTTAACGGCTTCTCCATCCGCCTTATCGGATATAGTGCGCACAACCAAGAATGGGGTTTGATTTAGGGTGCAGACTTGCGCCACAGCGGCGCCTTCCATTTCCACGGCGTCTCCCGCCAGCTCCTCGGTGAGGTAGGAATGGCTGCGGATGTTTTCCCTTGTCATGAATTGGTCGCCCGTGAGAATGCGACCTTCTCTTAGGGTAAAGCCCTCCAGGTGAGCAGACATGGCCTTTTTCCGCAAATTTTCGTCCGCCGGGAAAATTTTCCAATCCGTTAACAACAGACGTCCGCGCTCAAAACCAAGGGCACGCCCATCGACATCGTGCTGTATCAAATCCCGGCTCACCACCACATCGCCGATATTCAGATCGGGATGCAAGGCTCCGGCGACTCCGGTGAAAATCAAGGCTTGGGGATGATAGGCATCTAGGCAATGCTGAGAAACCATGGCACCAAAAACTTTGCCTACACCGCAATGCGCCACCACGCAATGGCGACCCAGCCAAGAAATATGGGACAGGGTAATGCCCGCCCATTTATCCTCGCTCAAGACCAAGGCATGGCGCAACAATTCCAAAACCTCGGCCTCCATCGCCCCGAGCAGGACGAAATCAACAGCCGAGCGATTCAATTGCTAACCAATCAAAGAAATTCGGTACTTAGCCAGCGATTTTCTTGTCGACCCATTCCACTAGGCTCTTGACGGCCACCATGGAAATGTCGAAAAGCTTGCGCTCTTCTGCATCGAGTTCGATTTCAAGCACTTTCTCGACACCACCCGCGCCAAGGATGGCAGGCACACCGGCATAAACGCCTTTGACACCATATTCACCCTGCAATTGCGCGGCGCAAGTGAGCACGCTCTTCTTGTCCTTGAGATAGGCTTCAGCCATGACTATGGCAGAAAGGGCCGGGCTATAAAAGGCCGATCCGGTTTTGAGTAGGGCCACCACTTCGCCGCCCGCATTGGCTGTGCGCTTAACGATGGCGTCGATTTGGGCCTTGGAAAGCAATTGCGTGACGGGAATTCCGCCCACCGTGCAATAGCGTGTGAGAGGAACCATGGTGTCGCCGTGTCCGCCCATGACCAAGGCGCGCACGTCTTCGGCGGATACGCCGATTTCGCTGGCGACCAAGCTGGCGAAACGGGTGCTGTCGAGCACGCCCGCCATGCCGGCCACCTGACTGGCTGGAAAGCCAGTGACGCGCTGCATGGCATAGACCATAGCATCCAAGGGATTGGTGACAACGATCACGAAGGCGGTCGGCGCCTTTTCCCGAATGGCCAAGCCGACTTGCTTGATGATGCCGAAATTGACATCGAGCAAATCATCGCGGCTCATGCCGGGCTTGCGTGGCAAACCGGCGGTGACGATGACGACATCACTTCCTGCCAAAGCATCGTAGCTATTGCTGCCCGACAAATTGGAGGAGGTGGGAATGAGGCTGCGACCATGGCTGATATCGAGGCTTTTGCCCTGGGGCACACCTTCGGCAACATCAATGAGGACCACATCGCCCAATTGCTTCTGAGCAACGAGCAAGGCCATGGTGCCGCCGATTTGACCGGCACCCACGAGCGCGATTTTTGAACGAGGCATAGCTTTCCTTTTCGGCTAATCTGTTAGTGTAATTAAGCCTTACCAGCGGCCTTCATGGCAGCCAGCATTTTAGCTCCGATTTCGGCAGCGGTTTCCGCGACGATGACTCCAGCGGCGCGTAGCGCGTCTTTTTTAGCTGCGGCTCCACCGGTATTACCATCGATGATGGCACCAGCATGTCCCATGCGCTTGCCCTTGGGGGCCGAGGCGCCGGCAATGAAACCGACCACGGGTTTCTTGACATTGTTCTTAATGAATTCGGCGGCCATTTCTTCGTCGCTGCCACCGATTTCACCGATGAGAATAATGCCCTCGGTCGCGGGATCCTCATTCAGCATTTTCACCACGTCGAGGTGATTGAGGCCATGGATGGGATCGCCGCCAATGCCCACCGCGGTGGTTTGGCCGAGGCCAGCCAGAGTGGTTTGATGCACGGCTTCATAGGTCAGGGTACCCGAGCGGCTGACAATGCCGATTTTGCCGGCTTTGTGTATGAAGCCGGGTGCGATGCCGACCTTGCAAACGCCCGCTGTGACAAGTCCCGGGCAATTGGGACCGATCAAGGTCACTGGTTTGCCCTTGAGGTAATTATGCACCCGTAACATGTCGATGACGGGTATGCCTTCGGTGATGGCGACTATCAAGGGAATGCCGCCATCGGCGGCCTCAATGATGGCATCGGCCGCATAAGGAGCGGGTACGAAAATCATGGTGCAATTCGCGCCGGTGGCTTTGACTGCATCGGCTACGGTATTGAAGACCGGGAAACCGTCGACTTCGGTACCGCCTTTTTTGGGAGTCACGCCGCCGACGACCTGGGTGCCGTAATCACGGCATTTTTGCGAGTGAAAAAGACCGGCCTTGCCGGTGATGCCTTGAGTGATCAGGCGGGTATTCGCGTCAATGAGTATGGCCATTTGCTTTTCCTTCAGCCCTCAGGCTTGAGCCTTTACCACTTGGGCGGCCTTACGCGCGCCGTCTTCGAGATCGGTGGCGCTAATGATATTGAGTCCGCTGCCTTGCACCAGGGCTTTGCCCTCATTCACATTGGTGCCTTCAAGGCGCACGACCAGGGGAACCTTGAGTCCCGTGGCATTCACCGCATTGATGATGCCGCGCGCGATGCGATCGCATGGCATGATGCCGCCGAAAATATTGACCAGAATGGCCTTTACATTTTTATCGCTGGTGATGATTTCAAATGCCTTGGTCACCGCTTCTTCGGACGCCGATCCGCCCACGTCGAGGAAGTTGGCCGGCTGGGCACCGTGATGAGCGATGATGTCCATGGTCGCCATGGCAAGTCCGGCGCCATTCACCAAACAACCGATATTGCCATCGAGTTTGATATAGGAAAGACCAAATTTGGCCGCTTCGATTTCAGACGGGTCCTTGTCGGCATCGGGATCCCCTCCCGCGGAAGTCTGGCGGTAATGGGCATTCTCATCGAGAATGACCTTGGCATCGAGTAAGGACAAATGTCCTGCGCCATTGATCACCAGGGGATTGATTTCGAGAATGCTGCAGTCGCGCTGCAGATAAATCTCATAGAGGCCTTGCGCCACCTTGGCGAATTCCGCTTCAAGGCCGCCGGTGAGGCCCAAAAAGGCCGCGCCCTGTTTGCAAAATTCTGCGCTCAGGGGTTTGCCCCATTCCGGATAGAGCTTGAGAATTTTCTCCGGGGATTTTTCGGCAATTTCTTCGATGTCCATGCCGCCTTCGGGCGACAGGATGAAAACGATATTGGCCTTGCCTCTATCCAAGGTCACGGCCACATACAATTCCTTGGCAATGGTCGAGGCTTCTTCGAGCAAAACCGATTCGATTTTGACGCCTTCAGGACCCGTTTGCTTGGTGACAAGAGTCATCCCAACCAAAAGTTTGGTGGCTGCCTCGGCTTCGTCCACGTTTTTGAACAGCTTGATGCCGCCAGCTTTGCCGCGCCCGCCAGTAAAGGCCTGGGCCTTGGCGACTCCGCTGGTAAAATTCAATTTGGCCAAGGCCGGTTTCACGTCTTCGGCGCGCAAGACCACTTCGCCACGAGGTACCGGTAGCCCGGCGGCTCGCAACAGGGCTTTGCCCTGATACTCATGCAATTTCATGGAAAGTCCTCATCCACCAGGGTTCTATAAAGCTAAAGGGGCTAAAAATGCTCACAATGCGGGGGTATCGCAATCGATTTCCCTCAAAAAGCCATGGAATTTTGTGTCAAACAGCCTTGAGGGTCACTTTAGCACAGGACAGCCGAACTTGGGCTTTAAAAAATGGGTTTCAGGAAGCGGATGAAAAGGGTCGCTTTTGGCTCCTACCATCAATTTCAAATTGCTCGACTGCAGGCTATGAATCAGGGCCGCCTGGGCTCCATGCAAAACACTCATGATAGAGCAAGATTTGGCATCACCACAATGATGGGGATGCTCCAGGCATTCCATTAAGCTGATGCGACCTTCGACGGCTTCTATGATGGCTAAAACTGAAATTTGTTCTGGAGCCTTGGCCAAGGCAATTCCGCCCTTTGGGCCTGGCAAGGTCTTCAACAAACCCGCCTTGCTTAGCTTGGAGACGATGCCATGCAAAAATCGAATAGAAAGGTGCGAGCTTTCGGCAATGGCCTGAACAGCCACGGGCGCAAGCTCTCCCTTGCCGGACAATGCCGCTCCTTGCCTGCGAGCCAAAAACTGCATGGTGCGCAAGGCATAGTCGGTTTTTCGTGTAAACTTCATGCCGGTTAGCAATATAACCCCGGCGTCGATTGCAATCGACCATGGAAAAAGAGTTTAATAGCTTCAGGTTTTTGATAAGGAGAATGCAATGGCTTTGAAAAAGCCTTACCTTGCCGCCCGCTTGGGCATCAGCGCTCTGGCAGCCGCAACCTCAGTCTTCGCCCTAGATGAATATTTACCCTTGGCGCCACGCGTCATGGAAATCGACATCGGCATGGAACGCGGTAGCCAGAACGGATATTTCGATCGAGAGGGGGAGGCTGTGACCGATGAAGCGGAAAAAAATCCTCTCGCCATTCCCCTGCAGGGCAAATTCGGCATGGTCGATGGGCTCGAAGCTTCGCTAGGCATCAACTATATAGGTCAAAATACCGCCGGCCATGCGGGTTTCGATCGGCCCTTGCTGGCGCTGAAATACGCCCATCCCACCCACCATGTAGGCGGCTTTCTCGGCATCAGCCTACCTATTGGTTTTACTGAAATCATGGAATCGGGCAATTATGCCTCCATACTTTTCGGCGCGCTCTATGGCCTGGATATGCCCCAATTCAGACTCTTAAGCAATGCCTCCTACACCTATAATACCGTCAACGAGGACAATACCAAGGAAGACCAAATTCATGTCTTCGTCAAACCAGAATATCCGATTCCTGTTCAAGCCTTGGTGAAACGCAAGCAATATTTGGGGCTTTATTTAGGCCTCAATTATGACGTCTACTTCAACAATGTCGTCGCGGATGAATCCATCAGCGGTTCGCGATATCTGTTTTCGCTTATGCCCGGTATCAACTATACGTTGAACAAAATCATCAGCAGCGAATTGACCATAAACTATCCCATCAAAGGCGAAAGTGGGCCCGCGCCTTTCACCACCTTCGACGTGCCTTCCTTGAAATTCCAGATTTATTTCACTCTCGAAGAAACTCTGTATAATGCACTATCCGGTTGAGCCCAAGGCGAGAACGGCCTAGCCCGTCGCGATTTGCTTCGACCCAAGAGCGACGGTTTAACCGCCGCTCTTTTTGTTTGGGGAAAAGCGATTGGCGTATTTCGTTTGAAGGCAGCATTGGGCGAATGACCGGAATTAGAACTTCCGCGTATTTTTGCTGCCCGGAAACATTGGGATGATAATCACAGCCGAGATCGGCGGTGGCTAAGGAAGGCAGGCGCACTTGTTTCACCTTGGTATCGCCCTTGGCTGTCCATCTTTTCACCAGGGTATCGACATAAGCCGGCTGAAAGGTATCTACGGCATAGGTCAAGCCAATCAATTGGGCATTGGGATAATGCAGACGCAAGATGGCGTAAAAGGCCTGATACGCGCTCGTGTATTGCTCAAGGCTGGGTTTGACTTGGGTACTGAAATCATTAGTCCCCAAAGCGACGACCACAATATCCGGAATCCAAGAGGGGAAATCCCACTTACCGGCAGGCTTAGCATATAGGATTCGATCGAAATACAATGGCATAGGCTCGTCGGAAATAGGTTTGGTATCGCCATAATTGTGAACCATGCCTTTGCCCGATATGGCGATGACTTGAAAATCCGCATTCAAGGCCCTGGCCGTCAATGGCCCATAAGCGAGATTGGCATTGTCATAGGGACGTCTTTCTCCGCAGCTCAAGATTTTGGCTTCATCGCCATAGCCTGCGGTAAAGGAATCGCCAATGAAGAGAATTTTCGCCGTAGGCTTGGCAGGCAAGGAGGCTTCACCCTGATTGTCCTCGACCGTTAAGCCAGCAAAGACGGCAGGACCATAAATGGCCTCGGTGCGCTTGGAAAGCCGCAATTGATGCGCCCCGGCACCTAGGCCGGTGATTGCATAGGAGGTGACATTACTGCGCAAAACCAAGGTGTCTTTTTTTACGCCGTCGATGAAGATATCGAAATTGTTGTCTCCGCCGCTGATTAAAATCGTCGCCGAAGCACCGGTAAAAGCCACTTCGATGCTCGTGGCTGGCCAATCAAATCGAGGTTTTAAGGGATCGCTGAAATCAAAGCGTCCAGTATATCGAAAGTGTTCGCTATTAGGTGCCCAGGTAGTTGCGGCGCAAACTTTTTCAGCCACCATCCACCCGATGGCTGAAAAAAGCAATGCCTTAAAAAGCTTCGAATACCCCTGCGGCACCCATGCCGCCGCCAATGCACATGGAGACCACGCCATATTTACCGCCACGCCGTTTAAGTTCATGCAAAAGAGTCAAACTTAATTTCGCACCCGTGCATCCGAGCGGATGCCCCAGGGCGATGGCGCCTCCATTGACATTGACCTTGTTGGCATCGATTTTCAACTCACGTACACAAGCGAGAGATTGGGAAGCGAAAGCCTCATTGATTTCAAATAAATCGATTTGGTCGAGGGTCAAACCCGCCATTTTCAATACAGCGGGTATGGCCAGGGCAGGACCCATGCCCATGATTTCGGGAGCTAAGCCAACCACTGCGTATTTAATAAGGCGGCCCATGGGCTTGAGGCCTCTTTCCTTGGCGAATTCACGCGATGTGACCAGCAAGGTTGCTGCCCCGTCGGAAACCTGGGAACTATTTCCCGCCGTCACCGTGCCGTTGACTTTGAACGCGGGCTTCAAGCCACTCAAGGCTTCGAGTGTCGTGTCCGCGCGTGGGCCTTCGTCGACAGCCAAGGACCGCGGCGTCGATTTTTCCTTGCGATGCGAATCCACCGAAACATCGGTCCAGGAAACCGTTATCGATTCATCGGCAAAACGGCCCGCTTGAATAGCGGCTATGGCCTTTTGATGAGAAGACAAACTGAAAGCATCTTGATCTTGACGTGACACGCCATATTTTTCGGCAACGCGCTCCGCGGTGAGGCCCATATTGAAATAGGCTTCGGGTCGCACGGCCACCAAGTCGGGGTTCGGCGCGATTTTGTGCCCACCCATAGGTATCATGGACATGCTTTCGAGACCGCCCGCCAATATGGCCTTAGCATCGCCCAGGAGAATGCGATCATTGGCATAAGCGAGTGACTGCAGGCCGGAACTGCAATAGCGATTCACGGTCAAGGCGGGTACGGTTTCCGGCAAGCCCGCTTCAAAGACCACTAGGCGCGCTACATTCATGCCTTGCTCAGCCTCAGGCATAGCGCAGCCCAGAATCAAATCGTCGATGTCGCCCGCCTGGATGCCAGGCGCGCGCTTCAGGGTTTCAGTTACGGTCAGCGCGGCGAGGGTATCGGACCGCACATGCGCAAAGGAACCCTTGCCTCCCTTCCCCACCGGGGTTCTTGCCCCAGCGACGATAACGGCTTCGCTCATGGTATCCTCCTAGTTGCGCAGGGGTTTGCCCTTTTTAAGCATGAATTCGATGCGCTCTTGCGTTTTCTTGGTGGCAACGAGTTTCAAAAACTCTTCCCGTTCCAATTCGAGCAAATATTCTTCATCCACTATAGTACCGGGCGTCACGCGTCCGCCGGACATAATGCGCGCTATGGATTTGCTGATGAAAACATCATGCTCGCTAGCATAACCACCTTCTTTCATCAAGAATAAGGCAGTCTCGAAAGCGGCCATGGCCTCGGTGCCCAGCACTTCAATGGCCTTGGCGGGAGCCGGAGGCCGGTAACCTGCCCGGCTCATGGCCAACACTTCGGCCTTGGCTTGATCGAGCCTCGTAGTTTCGCTGGTGGCAATGACGGCGCGCTTGTCGAGGTAACCGATTTCAAAGGCCTCTCGCGCCGAGGTGGAAACCTTGGCTGTGGCTATGGCCTCAAAGGCCTTCGCCAAACGCACCAGGGGAATGCCGGGTTGATTTTTATCCATGGCACGCAAGGTCAATTCCTTGGTGCCCGCGCCAGCTGGCAAAAGGCCTACCCCAACTTCCACCAAGCCCAAATAGGTGTCCGGAGAAAGCACGGCGCGATTGCTGTGTATTACGAATTCGCAGCCTCCTCCCAGCGCCATATTGTGAGGCGAAACCACTACAGGTACCGAGGCATACTTGATGGCCATGCTCGCAGCTTGAAATTTTTTCACCGCAGCATCGATATTTTCGAACTCGCCATTGGCCGCATCAAGCAGGACAAAGGCGATATTAGCGCCGGCACAAAAATTTTGCCCTTGATTGCCAATAACCAAGCCAGCCCAGCCATTCGATGCGGTCTCAATCGAACGCGTAATCATGTCGAGGCTAATAGGCCCCATGGAATTCATTTTAGAATGGAATTCGAGCAATAGCACTTTATCACCCATGTCCCAAAGGGTGGCATCGGATGTGGTATAAACCGGCTTGTGCAAGCTTCGATGCAAACTCAGAGTGAAGCCGCGAGGCTTTAATTCCTTTCGCCCGGGCTTGCCTTCGCCGCCGACCGGGGCGGTCTTAATGCTGAAGCCTTTTTCCGAAGCTCCATAGACCCGGCTTTCCCCCTCAGCCTCGCCCAGAATCCAGGTGGGATAGGCGATGCGATGCTTCTCACAGATGGCTTGGAAAGCCTCGACGCCAAGGGCATCCAATATTTTAAAAGGCCCGACATCCCAACCGAAACCCAATTCCATGGCTTCATCGACATAGTCGAGTGAATCGGCAATAGAAGGTCCGACTTGGGCGGCATAAGCCAAGGTTGTTGCCAGCAACCGCCTGGCGGCTTCGGCGCCACGCCCCTCGGCGGCCACGAGCTTTTTCATCTTACGTTCGAATATTTCTTCCTTGACCACGTCCTTCAATTCTTCGAAGCGTGCCTTGGTTTCGGGCCGGTATTGCCCGGTTTTGAGATCGAGAACGTCCATGCCTTCTTTGGATTTGCGATAAAAACCCGCGCCACTCTTTCGCCCCAAAGCCTTGGCGGCAATCAGTTTTTCCAAAATCGGATCGACCTTGAAAATTTCACTCGGAAAACTTTCCTGTAAATTCTTCACGATATGCGAAAGGGTGTCGAGCCCGACCAGGTCGGCCAATTTAAAGGTTGCCGTTTTGGGGCGGCCTAGCAATGGACCCGTCAGGCCGTCGACTTCTTCAATGGTAAGCCCCATTTCTTGGGCAATTTGCAAGGTCGCCACCATGGCATGCACACCGATGCGATTGGCGATGAAAGCCGGTGAATCCAAGGCCGGTACGGCCACCTTACCCAGCACATCGGAAAGAAGATGATTGACCCGATCGACGGTGTCTTTCGAGGTTTGCGGCCCTTTGATGACTTCCACTAAACGCAAATAGCGCGGAGGATTGAAGAAGTGCATACCAATGAATCGCTCTTGCAAAGAGTGATCGAGGTCGCGACTGAGAATTTTAAGGGGAATACCCGAGGTATTGGTTGCCAAAATCGTATGCTCGCCCAATAAGGGTTGCAATCGCTTGAATAATTCGATTTTGGGTCCGGCTTGCTCGATAATGGCTTCGAGAATGAGGTCGGTTTGACCGGCATCGGCAATATGATCCGAGGTATTGCCGGTGCGAATGAGGGACAATGCCTCATTGGAATAAAGAGGGGAAGGCTTAATTTTTTTGAGCCCATCCTTGCCTTTGTCGGCAATGGCATTTCGATTCTTGCCCTCAGCGGGCACATCAAGAAGAAGGACGGGGATGCCGCAGCCAGCCAAATGCGCCGCGATTTGGGATCCCATGATTCCGCTGCCGATGACGGTGGCACTCTTAATGGGTCTCATGAATAAAGCCTCCCTGCCTTTTGATTGTACTTCGGCGAGGGGAACCAATGCAATACCGGTTTACCCATCCCATGGACATGAGGAAACCGGTTTAAAGATTTAAGGCCTCAGCCTACCGCGGAATTCCCGCCTTGATAAAGCTCGGTGACGGAAGCTTTAAATGTTTCCATCACGACATGTCGGCGAATTTTCATGGTGGGTGTGAGTTGACCCGAATCCACCGTGATGGGCTGGGTCGCTAAAACCCAGCGCTGCACCTGCTCCCAATGGTTCAGCTTTCCATTCACGGAGTTGACCGTTTCCTGGATCTCGGCCCGGACGGCTTCACTTTTGAGGAAGGACATATTGTCAAGTTCGGCCATGCCCATGTCCGCCTTGAGTACTTTGATGTTTTCAAAATCAGGGAAAAGCAAGGCCGTCGTATAGGGTCGGCCTTCCGCGATGACCATGGCCATATCCACCAACTTATTGCTGGTTAAGGCTTGCTCAATGGGTACCGGAGCCACGTATTTACCATTGGCCGTTTTGAAAAGCTCCTTTTTGCGTCCCGTGATCTTGAGAAATTTTTCATTATCAATATGCCCCAAGTCACCCGTATGCAACCAGCCCTGATTGTCTACCACCTTGGCTGTTTCTTCAGGTTTTCCCCAATAACCCCGCATGACATTGGGACCGCGCGATAGGATT
>JAYUVP010000077.1:0-71181 GCA_043753995.1 Fibrobacterota bacterium | reverse complement strand
GTATTGGCGAATCAACCATGCTAGGCCGAGGAATAGGATCAAGGTGATAAGTCCTTGATTGAAGTAAATGAAATGGCGATGGCGAAGGGACCATAAGGCTCGGGGGCTATTGCCATGCGCAGAAAGATTTCTGGCATAGGGGTAGTTGTAAAACAGGACGGTGGCTAAAAAAGCCATGGCGTAAAAAAACGGTCCACCCAAATTCAAATCGAATTGTGCGACGGTCTCTAGGAGAATGCCGACGATGCAAAGGCCGTAGAAATAGTTTCCGTAAAAAAAGAATTCTATTGGCCGCCAAAATTTTGGTTTGGTATTGTCGGTGTATCGGAGCATTGACTTACTGTTCGACAAATTCTTGGTTATCGGCAATCAAAGGCCGCAAGTTGTGGAATGCCAAATTCATTCGACACAAGGGGCCGGAGCCAGGCTTGTCGGTATAATTCTACGGTGCATGGCCCATAACTGAAAACACGGATTCGCCTGGAAGATTCTCGGCTTAGCCTTTGCATAACAGCGGCGAGAATTTCACCTTCGAAGGGCGTATACAAGAAAAAAACTTGGCCTGTAGAAAAATCGGCTTCGCGGGCATCGGCCTGTATGAATTCAACTTCAAGCAAATGAAGATCGGCGGCACAGGCGCGGGCATAGTCGCAATAAGACGGTTCAAATTCAATGCCTTTGGTTTTGGCCCCTGTGAGCAAGTGCATCAAGATGGAAACTTGACCCATTCCCGAGCCTAGGTCGACAAAGATCTCGCCGGGTTTCATTTGGGCCTTCTCCGCCATATCCCAAATAATGCGCGCCGGGGTTTTCTGATAAAAGACCATGCCGGGTTCAAGGGGCAGGGTCTCCGAAGGCATGGGCTGAAAATGCAAGAGCCCATTGACGAAGGTATCTAGCGCATCGTAGCCGACTTGGCCGGAATCTTCGCTTTCCTCCGGAAGAATTTCGACAAAGGAATTCACCAGGGCTTTGAAGGCTGCTCCGGTGATTCCAGTTTCTCGGATTTCTTGGCGAAGGCGATGGAATAGGCGATCGTCAATGGCTTCAAGGTTTTGCTTTAGGCTTTCGGCCTGTTGCTGCAATGCGAGCAGAGGCCCTTGCGATGGGGAAATGGGCAAGAGGCCTTCGATGCGATCCAGGATATTGAATTCGAGAAAGTCGATCGCTTCGGAGCGCATGACGAAATTCTTTTCGTCACGAAGTGCAACATTGTCTGCAATGGCGATGAAGTCGGATTGGAGGTCAGAGGGGAGCATGGGTTCAAGTATTAATGCGAAATATTAGACATTGCAATAGTTTTCAAAAGTGGGGTAGCGTAGGCCGACCGTGCTGACGGGGTAAAGCGGGCCGAAGCGAGGGGCGGAAGCGTCAGCTCCCACCGCTCCCGCCCCACGAGATCATTTGCGTTCGTCGTCGATGCGCTTGACCGACTCTTCCAGATTTTTTTTCTCTTCGCGTTTATTGCTGAAAAGCCGATACAGAAAAGCTACAGCAGCAGCGCCGAAAACCAGCAGCACCTTTTTAAACGCAATCAGTAAACCAATCAGAACTTTGAATAGCCCTGCCTTAGCCAAAACCGTCCCCGCCACCAAGCCAGCAATGCCATAGGCGGCAACCTTGTCGATTTTCGGATCAAAGTCGGCATAGCGATGCCCCTGCTCGAATTCGACGACTTGCATGAGCGGCTGCATGCCCTCGCGTACCGCCGGGAAGTCTTCCATGCTGGAGACGGCATTGAGCACCAGCACGCCCTTGCGTCCAAGGATGCGCACATTGTAATTGAGGGTATTGTCGGGGGCATGTTCGAAGCGCAATTCCTTGGCCCAATACATTTTGTGCTGCTCGGCATCATAGCGCGGTTTTTCGGCCCAGCCTACCAAGTCAATCGTGCTATATCCCGCTTTGCTGCGTTCCTCATTCGCCTCGCCGATGTCTTTTTTCATTTGCTTGAGCAAGTCGTCATAGTCGATTTTCTCGGCATCGTCGTCCTTGACATAGCCGTCGTCGTCGAAGCTGATCACCACCGCCCAGCAGCGCGGCATGGTGGCTTTTTGCCCATGAGGGAAAATCATGCCCAGGGCCGACGTACCCGGTGGGTTACCCCAGAGATCGACCAGCACCTTGCGGCTGTCCTCGGGGTCGAGATAATGTGAATTCGAATCGAGATGCAGGCGCGCCAATCCGTCGCCAAGGAGGATTTGGCCGCTACGATAATTCAGGCTTTTCTCGAAAGCCTCCTCGCGTCTGGCCGCAGTGGCAGAATCTTCGACGGGCAAGCTGTCGAGATTCGCGAGCGAGTCCGTTGCAGCCAAAATATTGCCGGCGAAGAGCCCAAGGCTGAGGCCAAGCCATGCCAGAGCGGTGGCGCCTAAGTGGAAACTAGGTTGAAAAAGGGACATGCCGACTCCCAGGAGCAAAGAGAAATTTTTGGGGAAAACAAAACCCGGAAGGTAGCTAGAGCCGGTCTCAAAACTCATTTGTCGCACCAAGCCCGAGCGAGAACGAGTCCAGCGCGAAGCCCGAAGCAGCGATATTAGCCCGAAATATCGCGATGGAGGGCGACAAAGCTGGGCGAAGTTCGCAGCCGGGCGACTGCAAAAGGAGTTTTGAGACCGGCTCTAACAAACGGGCTATTTTTGGGAGCTATGCCCGACTCTTCGATGACACAAGATCTTTCGGGCGAGCCCCTGCTGGAATTGACCATTGAATCCCTGGTGCCCGGCGGTGATGGCTTGGCGCGCCATGAGGGCAAGGTCATTTTCATTCCCGGCGTTTTGCCCGGCGAGCGCGTGCAGGCGCGCCTTCACCATAGCAAGCGCGATTTTGCGCGCGCCGAAGCCGTGTCCATCCTGGAAGCATCTCCCGATCGCGTGGCACCTGGCTGCGCGGCGGCCGACCGCTGCGGAGGTTGCGACTGGCTGCATATTGCCCCCGAAGCCCAGACTCGGCTCAAGGTGGCCATGGCCCGCGAAGCCTATCGCCGCTCGGGGGGCTTCGACTACGAGATCTTGAGCATCGAGACCGGCGAGCCCTGGGGCTATCGCAATCGCCTGCAAGTGCATGCCGACCGGCAGGGCCGCCTGGGTTTCATGGGACGTCAAACCAGAAATGTGGCCGTGGTCCCGGCCTGTCCCGTGGCGCATGAAGCCTTGCAGCCCTTGTTTCGCAGTCGGGCCACGAATCCCCGCATCACCCGCCTTCAGGCCTTCGGACATGCCACCCGTGGACGCCTCGAAAGCGCGCGCGAAGACCAGACTCCGGGCGGCATCGTGAATGTCCGCGTTCTGGGGCGAGACTTTGTTTTCCCCCTGACCGGCTTTTTCCAAAGCAATGTGGCCATGCTTGAAAAACTCATTCCCTGGGTCTTGCAAGGCCTGCCGGATCCGCCTGGACATTGCGCCATGGATCTCTATAGCGGCGTCGGCCTCTTCGCCAGCTTTCTCGCCGATCATTTTGAAACCGTGGTGGCCGTTGAAGAACAAGCCATGGCAGCCGAATTCATCAAGCAAAATGCGGGGCCCAGAGTCGAAGTGCATACGGGCAAACTCGAAGAGTGGGGGCGTCTTGATCTGCTGTCCCCTGCGAGCCGCAAACCTGATTTGATTCTGGTCGATCCCCCGCGAGAGGGTCTGCATGCCGATGCGCGACATTTCTTACTGGAGACGGCGGCAGAAAAAATGATATACGTGTCTTGCGACGTGGTCACCCAGGCTCGCGATTTGAAAGTCCTTTTGGCGGGCGGATACCGGTTGGAGGCGCTTCAGCTCTTTGACTTTTACCCCCAAACCCATCATGTCGAGGCCGTGGCTAAATTGGTGCGCGCTTGAGAGCCCCTTCCATAATCCTCCCAAGCCGAACAAGCCTGACCCGGTCAGGAAGTGGTAAGGTACCGATATGATGTATTCCATGCTTTTCTGGATCATCGCCGGATTCGCGGTATTGTTGGTGGCTGTCGGGGTCATCACCACCTTGCAGCGCAGTCGCCAGCGGGTTTTCCCCGGGGTGGAAACCCAACCCATGTATGCCAGCGGGGTCTTCTCCCTGATCCGTAAATCGCCGCGAGAAGAAGTCATGGCCCGCAAGCCTGCCGAGGCCGAAGCACGGGCCTTGCTGACGGCTTCGCCCATGGCAGCGGGCAAGGTCGAAGCCTACCTCGCAGAGTGGCAGCGAGTGGCCGATCTTTGTATCCATAACGTCGAACAAGGAGACAAGGAAGGCGTTCAAACCTACCGTTACGAAGTTCCCGCTCATTGCCGCGAAACCTGCAAACCCTTCGGGGGCGACACCTATGTCACCCGCGAGCAATTGCATAAGCATGCCACCTTGATCCCGCCCTTTCATTTAGGCTGCGGCTGCGTCATCGAGGCTAAGGCCGCCTGGCAAGGGGGAGCGTCGTCGGGTGGTTGGTCGCCCCTTTTGCCTTTGAACGGAACGTATCCGTTACCTGATTGGAGGACCATTGTCCCGCTTTAGCCCCGGAGGCGCCTTGCCCGCCCGTACCCAACCTACCCATCGCCCGCATTTTCATGCCTCGCTAGCCCTTGTTCTGATTTTCTCCATGCTTTTGCCCTCCTGGGTCATGGCCCAAGGGGGATCCGCCGTGATCACTCTGGTCATGCCGGTGGGTGCCCGCCAATTGGGCATGGGTGAAACCGCCGTGGCCTTGGCCGACGATGTTTTCGGGGTATTTTGGAATCCAGCCGGCTTGTCCTTTGGTCCCGTTTCCCATGAATGGGATGTGGTGAAAACCAAGGAGGATATTCTCAAGAGCGAGGCCCTTGCCCAGCCCGGCGCGACTTCGGATTTGCGTTTCACCACCTTGGCCACCAAGCCCCGCACGGGCTTTTTGGTCCGCTCCGTGGTATGGACCGGCACGAATCGCGGCCTCATGCATTATGACGGCAAAAATTGGCATCGCGACTTCGTGGTTTATCTCGAAGAAGGCGACGACATCACCAAAATCGTGCGTCGCTATGCCGGCACGGGCGACAATCTCGACAGCTTGGTGACCTGGGTCAAGGCCTATAATGGCATCCAGAGCAAGGCCGACGAAACCGAACTCATTTCCCTGCACCTGCCCTATGATTTGCTGTTCCCTGGCGAAGCCATCACCGCCCTCGCCCTCGACAATTCCGATCGTCTTTGGGTAGGCACGGCCAGCGGCCTTTATCGCTTTTACGATCAAGGCTGGAAAAAATTCGATAAGGAAGAAGGCTTCACCTATTTGCCCGCTGACACGGCCAAAGTCGTTACCCTAGCAGCCGACAGCACCCAAGTCGCCAAGCCCACCGATTCGACGGGCAAGGCCATCGATACCACCCTAGCCAAGGTCGCCGACTCGACCGCCCTCGCTAAGGACAGCGCCATGGCCAAGACCGAGGTGGACGCCCAAGCCGATCAGGCCGTGGAACGCGGTGGCATCTTTCGAAAGTTGAAAATTCAATCCTTGGCGGTCAAAGGGGCCAGCGTTTGGATAGGTACCGACGACGGCCTTTATGAATATCGCCGCAATGTCATGGTGCGCCGTGGACAAAGCGTGTTACCCGAGCAAAACATTACCGCCATCACGGTGAATGACAATGCCGAAGAGATTTATGTGGCCCTCAACAATCGCGGCATAGCCCGCTATACCCCAGCCAAGACCCAGAACGGAACCGCCAAGTGGAAGCTTTTCAGCGTCGCCGACGGCTTACTCGACAGCACCACCAATGCCCTAGCCTTGGATCGCTACGGACATGTCTATGCGGCCCACCACGGCGGCCTTTCGCATTTCACTGGCGCGACCTGGGAGCGCATTCACTTCAAGAATCAGGAAGTGACCTCGCTTAGCCTCGACGAAAGCAATAATCTATGGATAGGCACGAGCGAAGGTGCCTGGAAGCACACGCCCTATTATGCCAATCCCAAGGGTCGTACAATGTTCCGTGGCAGTAAGGACAAACCCGAAGAGGAAAAAGCTGAAACCAAGCGTGGCACCTGGTCTCATTTTCACACCGGCAATGGACTCAAGAGCAAGCATGTCGCCGCGGTGCAAACCCAAGGCCCCGACGTATGGTTTCTCACCGATGCGGGCGTTGAACGCTACAATAGCGCTAAATCCCAAGTCGGTTTTTTCTATGAAGCCTTATTGCCCGTCCTCGGCCTGCCCGACCTCTATCACGCCTATAGCGGCGGTACCTTTCCCATCGAAGATTGGGGAACTCTAGGCGCATTTTTGAATTATGTCTCCTTTGGTCAAAACATTCAGACCAATGGCGACGGCGCCGAAATCGCCAAGTTCGATGCCTATGAATTGGTCGGCGGCGTTTCCTATGCCACCCGCCTGACGCGCCAAATTGGCCTCGGCATCAATGCCAAATTCATTTACTCGGCCTTGGCCAAGGGCATCAGTTCCACGGGTGAACAAACCGACGGTGTCGCCCGCAGTTATGCCATCGACCTAGGCCTTTTGTACAAGGATTTGTGGGTGCGCGGCCTCTCTCTAGGCTTTGTGATGCAAAACATGGGGCCTTCGGTATTCTATGTCGACCAGGCTCAAAGCGATCCCATTCCCTTCACCTGGAAGGTGGGTGTGGCTTATGAAGTGCTGCATACCGCCGATCATCGCCTGACCATCGCGGGTGATGCCAATCGCGAAGCCGTCTATCGTGACGGCAATGAACCCGCCCCCTTCTGGGAAGGCGCTTGGAAATCCCTGGCCTATCCCTATGAAAACAATCAGGATCACACTCCCATGGAGACTTGGCAGCACAATGTCTTTCTATCGGTATTCAATGTCGGCGCGGAATATGCCTATGCCAATGTGGTGGCCTTGCGCACGGGCTATCTCTATGACGACAGCGGCAAGCGTTATGAATTGGATTTAGGTCTCGGTTTCATGATTTCCGACATCTTGCAAATCGACGGAACCTTCATACGCTCCTTCGATAGCGGCATTCGCAATAATCAGAAGCGCTTCTCGATGATATTGCGGTTTTAGTAGGGGCGAGCCCGCCCCCTCAGCCGAGCCTCCGCGCTGCGCTTGCGGGGTCTCGGCCTTCCCCCACCTGCACTGGGACCGCAAAAACCGAGGGCTCAATTCATAGTGAGACTCATGTAGCTGAAGCCCCAAGCGGCGTCGGTGTTGGTTGGGGGATTGGGGTAGGCCCAATAGGTTCCGTCTGCCGAATAGGCGTGCACGGTCAATACATCCGTCTTCAGGAAAATCCCGAAATTCACCTTGGACCCGGCCGAAAGGATATAATTCCCCGACCACTCGGTGGTCTTGCCTTGATTGAGAACGATTTTAGACGTCGCCTGCGACGAATTGTTGTCAATCGAGAGGATCAGGTAATCCTGAGGCAATACAATAGTGTCCGTCTTGGCGGAAGTGGCCGCTACCGGTATCACCGTATCGTTGTAAATGATTTTCCTGTCCTCATCCTTGAGGACGGAATACAGACCGAGATTGTATCCGCTCACGATAATGGACGCGGGGCGAAGGCTCAAGTTCAAGCTCGTCTGATTCAGCGGCGCTTCCGGTTGGAGAGTGTCGAGATAGGTGTTTCCCCCGGCCTTAATGGTCAAGACCATAAAAGCCCCGGTCTGATTGATCAGGGTATACTTGAACGCGGTCTGCTTCGGCGTATCGTCCAAGGCGGTTTCGGTGCTAACCTTGATGGTATTCTGAGCCAGGACGGTTCCGCTGGCACTCAGCAGGCGCACACGAAACATGTTTTCTCCCGCCAATCCGGCGCCATCAATGGTAAAGGCACGCGAGTCGGAATAGGACACGCCTTGAATCGTAAAGAGAGCCGTGGAGCCCACCGCCGCCCAATCCGGCCCGGCGCCAATTTGACGGTCAATTTTGAGCGAAGCTTGCTCGCTGGTGTAAAAGGTTCCTGGGTCCACCCGCAAGGTGAATCGGCTGAAGTATCCGTCCCCGTCACTGTCGACTTTGTTTTCCAAGGAGAGTGCGGCAACGTAAGCGAATGCACCGGGATTTTTCTTGACCGAGGCGACCCCATTCACGACGGTGACGGTGATGTCGTAAATCAATTCGCCCGTTGGGAGATAGGCCTGAACGAAGAAGCCGACGGTGCCACCTTGATATCCGACCAGCGGCAGATTCTTTAGCCTTTCCACCGAGGTCAGAGAATCGTTGAAGAGTACCGAGAGGGCTTGGCCTTGCGCATCGAGTTGGGTCACCTTGACCCGGTGCAAGTACACGAGGAGGGGATCCACTTGCAAGTCGACGCGCTGGTCCTCGGTCGATGTTCCCGAGTTACAACCAAAAACCAGAAATCCCAATGCGAGGGCAGAAGCGGCTTGGGCGAAGCAGGAGAGTAGGCGCTTCATGGCGTCCGCGCATCCACTTGGAGGGGTGTAGCGACTGCTCCGCTCGAGGGTGTCTCCAGGACATAGAGGGCGGCACCTCCCACGGCAACGACGGCTAATCCCGCTCCAGCCCATAGCCATGCTTTTGACGAAGAATGCTGAGCCGATTCCGGCGCTGCGCTTCGAGCTACCGGGGGCGTGCTCCGTGCGGAAACGGGAGCCTCCTTCACTGGAGTCGCCGCTACCGTCGGGGAATTCCTGGGCGGAGCAGGCGCAATGGTGGCGGTGAGATGCGCCGAAGAATCGTTTTTGCTTGCCGTGACAGGAGCCCCGGTAGCGGCCAACTTGCGCGCCGAATATTCTTCTTTGGTATTGTCGAAAATACGGTTGATTTCTTCGCTGGCATACATGTCCAAGAGCTTGGCCGAGGGCACGAGCTCCAGCAACCGGTACATGTAATAGCGTCCCTTTTCCCGCTGCGCTGGATCGGCGGAATAAATCACAGCGAGATGCTTGGCGATGAAAACGCTGTCCTCATGGGCGAATTTCTGCGGGCGGGCCATGATGGGCTCTAAAGAATCGAGCACGGCGCGGAATTCCCCATCGTTATACATCCGGTGTATGTATTCCTGGTCAACGGTTACCGCAGCAGCAGGAAGCGCTGTCGCGACAATGCAGAGGGCGGACATCCACACCCACTTCCAAAAGCACATCGCATCCTCCATGGCCAGGGCCCGGCCGTCGCAAGCGACCGGAATAGATCATTAAAATTACAGGTGATAATATTGCGACTTCGAAGCATAGCAAATTAGAGAAAGGCGAATAGTGAAAGGCCGAGGAATGTTTACTTTTGCAGCTTTCCGCAGGAAGCGGATTTTCCCTTCTTCCGGAGCGGGCATGCCGAGACAAATAGCGTTCTTTCCCTTCCTAACGACTTTATTCTTGCTGATCACGGTAGCCCGGGCGGGCAACTTGCCCGAAGTCGTTCTGTACGATTTTTCGGGAACCGGCCTATCTAAAGAAGATGCCTCGGTGCTCACCCTCAAGCTCAAGAACGCGCTCGAGGCCGATTGGGGGAAGCATGTTATCCGGGCCGCGGAAAGCGGGACAAAGCTCCCCGCCGAATGCAACAACACGGAAACCGCTAAAAAGGCCGGCTTTCTTTCCGGCGCGCCCCTGATATTCTGGGGGAATGTCGGCCGCATTGGAAAGACCTACATGACGTCGGTCTACCTATACGATGCCAATAACCCGGAGAAGCGATACACCCTATTCCAGGAAGAAGTGGATGGGGAACTATCCGATGTCTTGCGCACGTCCATCGTTCGCATCGCGGCGCGCATCATGGGACGGCCCATACCCGGAGCGCAAGTGGCGCTGCCCGCGGCCTTGACGCCAGTTCCAGCGGTAGCAACCAGTGCGCCCCAGGCGATGACGCAGGACAGCGGTTGGGTGAATATTCTCGTGACCGGAAAACGCTCCGATCTCTTTTTGGACAATCACCAACTCAGCAAAGGCATCACGCGCGTCAAGACCACCGTGGGAAGCCATCGCGTTTCCGCCGTCGCAGGACGCATGACCCGCATGGACACCGTGGAAGTGGCGAAGGATGGCTTAGTGAATGCGGAGATCGACATGCGAGAGCCTGTGAGGGCTGCCAAACTACGACTCTCGGCCCAGGGGACCAATATGATTGGTGAACGTTACGTATTCGGCCCTACTCTGGAAGTGGGCCTGATACTTAAGGGCCGTCATATACTGGGAGTGATGGCCAATGCGGGCTTCGAAGGGGATGACAATAGCACAATGATCGGCGGCGGACTCGTCTACCTGATTTCCTTGAATGTCCATAATGTCTTCATAGCGAATTTCGGCGCCACATCGGGTTTTTGGGAGGAGACCTGGGAAGATGAGTATTACTACTCTAGAAATTATTACTACGACACCGTTCATGAAGAATACTTCGGTGGCCCAAAGCTCTCGCTTGAAGTCGGCTACAAGCATGTTTTCTTCAATTTCCTCGATGCCACCTGCCTATTAGGCTCGGATATAAAACTTCTGCTTGGTTCAGGAATCACCCTTCGGTTCTGATCACCGAAGCCCCCGGCCAAGACCCAAAGCGGAAACGACATTCGCAATAATCAGAAGTGCTTCTCGATGATATTACGGTTATAGTCGGGATGCTGACTCGGGTGCGGAACCGGGGTCAGCTATTCAGCATTAAGTCGCTTAAGTTCAGAAAATACACGACGAGATAAACCAATAGCCCGAGTAATAAGACTTTCCGGTGGACAGCAGCGCTATAGCCCTTCGGCAAAGCGATAGTAAAGCTGGGACTTTCCTTAAAACACTTTTCCCATTTCCGCATTAATAGGGCGTGAATCAAAACCTCCCCTAGAATGGGGAGAAGAAAATTGAAAGCAAGCCACAGGTCTATTCGTATATCGGTAGCCGGACTCGCATCGGCCAATAATTTGCCTGACCCTGTAGCTAAGCTGGAAACCAATGCGGTTTTCCACCAGTTCTTCCTGAACATTTCCCAACTGATTTCGGTACGCAGTACTCGCCACAAGAAATTCAAGCGACGCGGGTCTTGATTGAAAAGCGGCTCCCCGAGATGATTGAAAAGCGTCTGAAGTAGGCTACTCGAGTTTTCATATTCCGGAGCCACTTTCACTTTGCCTTGGTTGAATTCGAGAATCAGAAACCAGCGTTTGAAACGGCCGTTTCGAAAGCGCAAACCCGCGAGGGAAGTCAATGCATAGGCCGTCTCCAAGCCATTGCGACCGTAGCTCAGCGAATGGCGATCCAGAGTCAAGACTTTATCAGTATTGCGCCGCAGGAAAAACCAACCGGTGAAAACAAAAAAGAAGGCGATCAAATTACCTAGGCCTAAGGTCAACGACGCCACCAGGGCTGGCTTAGAATCCAGTGAAAAAATCAATCGGAGTTGTTGCCAATTCCACGGCAGGATGCGGGAAAGGGCAAGCATGACCCAAATAGCGGGCAACATCCGTACCCAGAATCGCACCGGATAAGTGACGGCGACCGAGTTTTCTTGGGACGCGGAGTTGGCCATCATGGTTTCACCTGTAAGGTTTGTGCCACTACCAATTCTTTATTGAGATACAGGTAAAATGACCAAAATCCAGGAGCTTCCTGCGGCTGCCCGAAGCGATAGGATATCCACTGTGAATAGAATTCCGTTTTGGGAGAAACCGAAAGGTCACCGGTTTCTTTGATCTTGCCTTGGCCATCCTTGATAGTATAGGTGTAATTGTAGGTGCGGCCTTTGACTTGAGACAGAGCCATGCGCAAATAGATTCGACGCTTGCCCATGGCTTTTAGGGAAATCCATTCCGGGCGATCAATGGCCTTGGCTTCCAGTATGTTTCGAGTGAATCCGCAACGCATGGAATAGGCCGGTTCACGCGATAGCGCCGCCGTGTCTACCTTGGACGTATCCAACCAACCTTGCATTTCAATCGAATCTTGGTTTGTAGAAAATTCAAGCCGGGCAAGATTTCGGAAATCGGTCCAGGCTAACCCACGCGCTCCCCAGGATCGGAAGAGCGAAAGTCTTGTGCGCAAAGAAGGAGTGTGGCTGTTATTCCGTTCCAAGGCCTGGTTTAATTGGGCAAGAGCTGGCTCTGACTTGCCTTGTCCCTGTAGGTTTTGTGCATAGGCGGCCAGGAAATCCAGGCCGAGGGATTCCCCAGCAAATTCGCTTTCAATGGCTTGGAGCGAGTTTACCTTATGAAAGCGATCCTCCCATTTCTGGGTTTGCCGTTTGAATTCTTGTTTGTCTCCATAGCGCTTTTGCTTACGCTCCACCTCGAGACAAATTTTTTCGCCTAGGGGGTATTGACCCAATTCATCGGCTTTTTTGCAAAGAACGGCAGCCTCATCAAAACGAAATTTACTAACCAAGTAATTCGCAAAATTACCATAGGTCTGGGGCGAATGGGAATCCTTTAAAACAAGTCGGGCATAATTTTTATCCGCTTCAATCCAATTGCCCTCTCGTTTCGCAAGATTGAGTGGAATATCTTCATAGGGATAAAAAGATTTTTCGGGAGAGGTGTCCGCTTCTAATCGGGTGACCACCCTTCGGCAGGAATCCAATTCCTCGGCATTTAAATGCAAAATCGCCTTCGCTGCTAAATACTGAATACTTGATTCGCATTTTGAAGCTTTTTCCAGATTGGATCGGGCCGCAGGGAAATTATTAAGAATCGAATAGTAACGGGCTTGACGGGCAAAGCCTAGACAATAGTCAGGATGGATTTCAAAGGCCTTGGCTTGAAGCTGAATGGCCTGCTCCACCGCACCATCCTCAAAAGACGATGCCGAATAGGGATTGCCGCTTTGAGAACGGTCCTGAATATGAAGCAATGCTAATAAGGTCGCTAGGCCGGGTTCATTGGGAGCATAGATTTTTAAATAGTGGTATTTTTCATCCACCTCCATTTTTTCCGAAACATTGTATTGATTATTGGCGGCCTGATAAAAAGCTTCCTCAGCCAAATACTTGGCTGAGGAAGTATCCAGGTTTTTTCCAATCCAAATCATTCCCGACGTGGTGTCGGCCATGGCAAAAGACCAATGCCGTGAAGCTCCCGGTAATTCGAAGGGAGGGTGGCAGTACAATAGGGATTTACTTCCTGCCTTTGGCATAAAACCCGAAGGCATGTCCAATTTGCCTGCAAGGAAACGCAAGGCCGCCCACGAAGCGGCATCGGATTCGGATTTCCAGGATTCTAGGCGACGAAGGGGAATGCGTTTTAAGGCGCTATCGAGACTGTGACCTTTGGCGGCATAAACCAATAAGCTATGGTCGCCACCTTGGGCATCACGAATTTGTCGAAAGAACTTAAGATCGGCATAAAAGGGCATATAGCGCCTATGCGAAATTTGGCGTTGGGCTTTTCGATAGGGCTCTTGAATTCGATGTAAGGTGAAGCCAAGAAAGGAAGCCGAACCCAGTAGTAAGGTCGAAGTGAGAAAGAAAAATCTGAGTCGCGCCGTGATTTTTGTTTTGCCCGAAATGAGGGCAGGAGAGGAATCCGTCGGCATGCCGGATTGTACCCATTTTTTTAGGCTCGTTGTCGCTCGGAATTCAGGCGACACCGAACCATTCTACTTGTCCTAGGTGCCCCCCTACACCCGCAACTCTTCGCCGCTCATCTCCCGCCATCCCTGGTGACCCGCAAGGGCAGGCTCAACATATTCGCGCAGGAATTCTTCGACTTGCTGGGGAGAGCGGCCGATATAAAGCTTAGCGTCGAGCACACCTTGCAATTGGTTCTTATCCATAGCGAATTCAGAGTCACCCGCGATGCGGTCAATGAGATCATTGGCCAAGCCTTCTTGCTTGACTTGTTTGGCGGCTTCAAGGCTATGCGAGCGAATGCGTTCATGCAATTCTTGGCGGTCACCGCCGCGCTTGACGCCGGCCATGAGAATATTCTCGGTGGCCATGAAGGGTAACTCGGACATGACGCGCTGGGCGATGACCTTGGGATAAACGACCAGGCCCGAGGCCACATTTTCGGCGAGGATGAGCATGGCATCGCAGGCCAAAAAGGCTTGTGGTACGCTGAGGCGCTTATTGGCGCTGTCGTCCAGGGTGCGTTCGAACCATTGGGTTGAAGCGGTAAAAGCCGTGCTGGAGCCCAGCGATTCGACAAAGCGCGCCAACGATCCAATGCGTTCGCTGCGCATGGGATTGCGCTTATAGGCCATGGCCGAAGAACCGATTTGGTTTTTTTCGAAAGGCTCTTCGACTTCCTTGAGATGCTGCAAGAGGCGCAAGTCGGTGGAGAATTTGGAGAGCGATTGTGAAAGTCCCGAGAGGGCATAGAGTACGCGCGTATCGAGCTTGCGGGTATAGGTTTGGCCAGAAACCGCCAGGCAACGTGAAAATCCGGATCGGCGCGTGACCTCGGCTTCGAGCTTGGCCACCTTGCTATGATCGCCATCGAAAAGTTCTAGGAAGCTAGCTTGGGTGCCCGTGGTTCCTTTGACGCCGAGAAAGGGCAGGCCTTGAATGAGCCAGTCTATTTCTTCGAGGTCGAGAAGCAAATCTTGTATCCAAAGGCAAGCGCGTTTGCCCACGGTCACAAGCTGGGCGGGCTGAAAGTGGGTGAAGCCTAAAGTCGGTTCGTCTTTCCATTGCTTGGCAAAGGCCGCGAGGCCGTCGACGACGCGCAAAAGACGTTTGCGCAAAAGCTCCAGGCCTTCGCGCATTTGAATGAGGTCGGTATTGTCGGCAACATAGGCCGAGGTCGCCCCCAGATGAATGATCCCAGCGGCACCGGGGCATTGCAGGCCATAAGCATGTACATGGGCCATGACATCGTGGCGTACCACCTTTTCGCGCGCTTCCGCAGCGGCAAAATCGATGTCCTTTTCATGCGCCTTCAATTCGGCGATTTGCGCAGCGGAGATGGGAAGGCCCAAATCCTTTTCGACTTCGGCCAAGTCAATCCAGAGGCGGCGCCAAGTCTGGTGCTTGAATTGGGGGGAAAACAAAAAGCTCATGGCCTTGGAGGCATAGCGGCGCAAGAGCGGATTGTCATAGCTTTGATACGATTCAGCGGCGTCCATAAGTGTCCTAGGGATAGGGGCTCAAAGTTAACTTGAGAGCCAGGAGAAGCAGCATGCAAGCACCCCGGCTTTTCGTTTATGGCACCTTATTACATAGCACCGGCAATCCCGAAGTGGACGAGGTCCTGTGCAAATACACGCGGGATTTGGGGCCAGCAAGCTTTGCAGGCTCGCTTTTCAGTTTGGGAGCCTATCCTGCGGCCGTGGCCCAGGCCACGACCCAATCGCTGCATGGGGGCGCACCCCCTGTATTTGAGGCCCATGCCCAGGTCTTTGGACGGCTTTTGGAGCTAAGCGATGAGAAACGGGTCCTATCGGTTTTGAATGCGTATGAGGATTTTGATGCGCGCCGTCCCCAGGCTGCCGAATTTGCTCCTGTCGAAATCTGGGTAATGGGTGGCGGAGAAGCCGAGGGGCAGGGCCCCGGCATCATGCAAAGGGCTCTCTGCTATTTGTACCAGCGCCCGGTGGCTGGCCTAGTGCCTATACCTTCCGGCGATTGGCTGGCTTGGCGTCAGGCCTCCCCAGGGAATCCCGCGCATTTTATCACCGCTAGTGAAGCGGAAGGCTTGATAGCCAGGTCACTGCGGCATTACGGTATCGTGGATGTGACTCTGGATCAAGCCGTGGGTCGAGTCTTGGCCGCCAACTTGCATGCCGATCGCGATTGGCCACCTTATGATCGGGTGTCCATGGACGGCATTGCGGTGTCCGGTCAAGCCTGGGAAAGCGGAAGGCGATCTTTTCGCGTGCAGGGCGCCCAACGCGCAGGCGAACCGCAAAAAATCCTCAGCACTGACGACGAGTGTATGACCGTGATGACGGGGGCCATCCTTCCTGAGGGTTGCGATCGAGTGATACGCATCGAAGATGTCGATTTGCGGGGCGGAGACTTAGCCGAGGCAGGAGCCCATCCCGGGCGCGTCTTGGCTATTCTGCCGCAAGATCTAATGGTCGCTGCCGGAAAAAATGTTCATCCCCGTGGCAAAGACAAGCGCCAAGGGGATAGGGTCCTGGAGGCGGGGACTCTCTTGCGCGCCTCGGAAATCGGCGTGGCGGCATCCTTGGGTTGCACCCAGCTCAAGGTCTTTCGCCGCCCTCGCGTGGCCGTGGTGACCACCGGCGATGAACTCGTGCCCGTGGACAAGCGGCCTTTATCGCATCAAGTGCGTCAGAGCAATGGCCCGGCCTTGATGGCGGCCTTGCAAGGGGTAGCCGAAACGGTGGCCTGGATTCATTGTCCCGATCAACCTGACAAGCTACGTGAAGGCCTAAGCCGGGCTTTGGAAGAGGGCGATGTGCTTCTCGTCACGGGTGGGGTTTCCATGGGCGAACTGGATTTGGTGCCTGAGGCCATGGCGGCCATCGGGGTACGCGAAGTTTTTCACAAGGTGAAGCAGAAACCAGGTAAACCTTTGTGGTACGGTATCACCGATGCGACGTCGGTTGGCCTGGCCGGGCGACAGGTTTTCGGCTTGCCTGGCAATCCCGTGCCGGTTTTGTTTTGCTTTCGTCGCTTCGTCTTACCGGTTTTGCGTCGCGGCGCAGGCCTGCCTCCCGAAACCCCGGAAATGGCTGCTTTGGAAATTCCCTGGAACCGAGGGCCTAAAAATTTCACCACCATGCTGCCTTGCCGTATTCGCCGTGACAGCGATGGACGCTTATGGGCGACGCCAGTGGCCAATCAGGGCTCGGGCGATTTTTCGGCCTTGGCTGGCACGGACGGTTTTATTGCCTTGGAATCCGTGGAAAGCGGAGAAGAGCCGGATGACTTATTCCCGATGGGCATGCTTGCGTCATTTTATCCCTGGTAAAGGCTGCCCTTAGGGTAGGCTTACCCTCAGGATTCCCTGGAGTCGTTGTCAGTAATGGCATAAAGGGATGACATCCTGGCAGAAAAGACGGCATGCGAAATCAAGATCGTGAGCCTATTGCTAAGTGCCGATCGTAACATAAACGTTACGATCCCCTCCCTAATATAGGGCTGACGGGAAATTTTAGTCATGGGCTCATTGCCTTCTTTCCTCTTTTGTCCGTGGCCCGCTTCTTGCAAATCAAATTCCATGGCTAAGGTCATAAAGCTGTTGGCCACTGGGCAAGGCGCAACTTCCCTGGGCGGGAGAGGACAAATTGGCAATGAGTTTTATTCGCCGCAGCTTTGGAGTGCATGCTTACGCCGGTGTCTTGTTTTGGCTCCTTGTTCTGGTCTTAGCGGGACCGGGCTTTGCCGAGCCTGGGTTGCTTCCTCCTCCACCCGCTATGCAGAAAAGCGATTGCATTGCCTGTCATACCGCCGATAAGCAACTCGTAGGTCCTTCCTTCAAAGCTATCGCGGGCAAATACGTCACGGCGGATATTCCTGCCTTGTGCAAAAAAGTGAAAGAGGGGGGTGGCGGGGCCTGGGGCTCCATGCCCATGATTCCCCATCCGACCCTTTCGGACGAAGATATTCGCGTCATCGTTACTTGGATCCTGGAAGCGCATAAGCCTAAACCGGGCGAAGAGCCACCCAAGATCATCGCCGGCACCGCACCTGGAGAAACGCCGGAATATCGGAAACTACCTGGAATCAATAGCCGCGTCATCGTATGGATATTCGCGCAATTGCATTTGATGTTTGCCGCCTTTGTTTTGGCCGTACCTCTATTTGCCCTGATCATTGAATTCATCGGCTATCGCACCAAGGACACGCGTTACGACGATCTCGCCTATGAATTCACCAAGCTATTATCGACAAGTTTTTCCTTCACCGCTTCACTAGGCGCCGGCCTCACCTTCCTGCTTTTTCTCCTTTATCCCAAGGTCATGAATTATTTGGTCGGTATTTTCGATATGACCTTTCTCCCTTATGTCGGTTTGTTTTTCCTGGAAGCGATTTTTCTCTACAGCTATTACTATGGCTGGGGAAAATTTCGGCCAGGCGTGCATTTGATGCTTGGTCTCGGCCTGAATGTCGTCGGTTTGGGCATCATGTTCATCGCCGATGCCTGGCTCACCTTTATGATGTCACCCAATGGCGTTACCGAATCCGGCGCCTTGGTGAGCCGTTGGGATGCCATTCACAACTTCATTTGGATGCCTATCAATGTGCATCGCATGATAGCCAATGTCGCCTTCGGTGGATCCATTGCCTCCGCCTATGCAGCCTTCAAATTTTTGGGCGCCAAAACCGAAGCAGAAAAGGCTCACTACGATTGGATGGGCTATATCGGCAATTTCGTCGCCATCGCTTCCTTTCTACCGCTTCCCTTTGCGGGCTATTGGCTTGGCAAGGAGATGTATGCCTATTCCCAAAATATGGGCATGACCCTCATGGGCGGAGCCTTTTCCTGGCTCTTCATCATTCAAGCCATACTCATCGGCGTGCTTTTTCTCGGCGCCAACTTTTATTTGTGGCTGGGTATGGGGCGCATCCAGGGAGCGGAGCGTTTTCAGCCTTTCATTAAATACTTGCTGGGTGTGATCACAATTTGCTTTTTGGTTTGGGCGACTCCGCATAGCCTGGTGGCCACGGTGGAAGAGGCCCGTAAAATGGGTGGCGCACATCATCCCATGCTGGGCGTATTAGGAGTGATGTCGGCCAAAAACACGGCGGTGAATATCCTCATCCTCACCACCTATATCAGCTTTCTGCTTTATCGTCGAGGTAATATTCAAGCTACGGTCTCCTGGGCGAAACTCGGCGATCGCATTCAATTCCTGATTTTCTCTGTCACCACGCTTTGGGTTATCGCCCTCGGTGTCTATGGCTATTTCGTCGAGGCCGCGGTGCGTATCAAGCTTTCCGTGCCCCAGGTCTTCGCGGTTTTATTCGCCATGATTTCCGTCACGATAATTGATGTCTTTATGTTTAAGCGAGCCAAGGTAACCGGCGAAATACGATGGGGGAAAATGCCGGCGATTGCACAATACGCCCTTTTCTTGATCGCCATCAGTTTCACATGGCTCATGGGTTTGATGGGCTATGTGCGCTCCGGCATTCGTCAGCATTGGCACGTTTACGGCGTCATGAAGGACACCTCCCCCGAGGCCTTCACCCCGACTTTGGGCTATGCAGCCAATGTTGTTTCCGTGACCGTGCTCATCTTTTTCGCCATCATTGCCATCGTGTTCTGGCTTTCCAGCCTTAGCGGTAAACATTCGCATTCGCCCAAGCATGGCCACAAATGAAAAACGCTATTCAACTCGCTTTATTCACCTTACTGGTCACCGCTTTTTACACCTATGTCGGGCATATGGTGCCACAAGCCGAAGTGCATCCTCCTAAAGAGCGCGTACTGAATCCCGACATGGGTGTTGAGGAAATGGTGGCGGCCGGACAAGAAATCGTCGGAGGCAAGGGAACCTGCATGGCATGCCACACTCTCGGCGCCTCCGGATCCTTACGTTTTCCAGATTTGGCGGGTGTGGGAGAGACGGCCAAGCATCGCAAGCCGGGTTATAGTGATGTGGATTATTTGGCGGAAAGCCTTTATGAGCCCAATATTTTTCTCGTGTCGGGCTTTAGTGCAGGTATGCCCACCATCAATAAGCCACCCGTTGGGCTCAGCGATGCAGAAATTCTTTGCGTCATCGCCTATTTGCAGAGTTTGGGTGGAAGTGCGACCGTCAATATGAAAACCCAATTGAAATACCAGACCGCGTCCTTGAGCGGGGCCAAGCCATGAGGTACGCATGAATTTATGGGTCATCGGAGGCGTAAGCCTTGGCCTCTTCGCATTGCGATTTACCCGTGCCAATATTTTGATATGGCTGGCGGCCTTCTGGATTGGCTTTTTGGTGATGATCAAATGGGGCGTAGTGCCTCCGATTCCGGCTTCGATACGCGGCATGTATATGGGCGTTCTCACGGTCGCTTTATTGCTCTATGCCGCCTCGGACAAAGCACGGGCGCAAAGCAGCAAACAAGGCATGGCTTCCCTTTTATTGGAAAAGCGGTGGATTCCCCTTCTCGTCTTCCTATTGCTTTTATTCCCTGCCTCTCAGGCTTGGTCGGTGTATGAGCAAAAAACGGCGGAAATTGTACCGCCTGCTGCCGGGCGCACCATCCATCCTGCCCCACCGCAAGAAATTACAGTGCGGGGACATAAAATCGATATTATGCGCGATCACAATCCCTATCGTGAATTGGAAAGCAAGGACAAAGGCGCTTTCTCAAAGCATGTGGAGAATGGCCGTGGCGTTTATTATCGCAATTGTGTTTTCTGTCACGGCGATGATTTACGAGGCGATGGTCTGCATGGCCATGGTTTCGATCCCATTCCCGCTAACTTGAATGATCCGGCCACCATCGGCATGCTGACGGAATCCTATTTGCTTTGGCGCATCGCCAAAGGAGGTCCCGGCTTGCCCGATGAGAGCACGCCTTGGAATAGCGCTATGCCGGCATGGGAAGACAAATTGAGTGAAGGAGAAATGTGGGATGTCATTCTTTTTCTGTATGACTATACCGGCTTAAAGCCGCGTGCCATGGAGGAGGTGGAATGAAAATCGCAACCTTCCTCTCGCTTTTCGTTGGAATTGTAGGCACGACGTCACTGGTGCAAGCCCAGAAAGGCACGCCATCGGATCGAGGCAAAGCGATTTATGATAGCAAGTGCTCGCAATGCCATGGTGAGACCGGCGACGGCAAAGGCGTGGGCGCAGACGGATTCCGGCCCTTGCCCCGTGATTTCACTCTGGGGATATACAAGATTCATAGCACGCCCAGCGGTGAATTGCCGACGCGAGAAGATTTAAAGCGAGTGATACGGAAAGGTATGCCTTATACGGGTATGCCGGCTTGGCCGCAATTTTCCGACGATGAAGTAGAAGATATTGTGACCTATTTACAATCTTTCTCTTCGGATTTTGCCGACACTTCGGTGCATGCCGAACACTTGGTCATTCCCAAGATTCCTGAATTCAATTCCGCAAATTTGGCTGAGGGCCGTAAAATTTTCGAGGCCAATAAATGCTTCGATTGCCATGGACAACAAGGGCGCGGGGATGGCGAAACTGCTCCCACCCTCAGTGACGATTGGGGATATCCCATTCGACCGGCCAATCTCAATAAACCCTGGGCTTTTCGCGGCGGCGCTTCGCGAGAAGATCTTTTCCGAACTATTTCCACTGGACTCAATGGCACCCCCATGGCTTCTTTCGCCAAAGATATTCCAGTGGAGGATCGCTGGAAATTAATCGATTACCTCCAGTCGCTTTCCCCAACGGGATCGCAGGCGCCCTATTCCATCACCGTTGTTGCTAAGCCAGTGGCCAAAATCGATTGGGCTCAGCGCGATTCTCTATTCGTCGAAGCCACCGCCAGTTTATTCCCCGTCGTGGGCCAGGTATTGGAAGATCCTCGCTGCTATGCTTCGGGTGTGAATGCCATTCAGGTGCGGGCTGTCTATGACAGTCTAACCATTGCCTTTCAACTGAAATGGCATGATATGACGGCGGAAACCCAGGGAAACAATTCTCCCATTCCTCTTGCCGTGGATACCACGACAGCTATTAGTGATGCTGTGGCCATGCAATTCGCAGCCAAGCCTATAGAGGGCAATGCCAAGCCTTTTTTCCTCATGGGTGATAAAAAATTGGCTGCGGATTTGTGGTTTGTCGATTTGGCGCAAACTCAGAGTGGCGGGCCTTCGGGCTTCATTCGTAATTTCATCGCGAAAGGCTCGAATGATTTTCGCGCAGGCGACGATACCTTGCCTATAGCCGCGAACTATCACCAAGGGGAATGGACCTTGATTTTGACGCATGCACGCAAGGGAAAGACCGGCGAGCGTTTTGCGCGGGAAACCTTTATTCCCATGGCCTTTTCGGTATGGGACGGTTCCTTGAAAGAAACGGGCCGCAAACATGGTGTGACGTCCTGGTATAATCTTTATCTACAAGCTCCCGCCACCGAATCACCATGGGTGCCAACCGCCAAGGCGGGAGCATTGGCCATGGTGATTCAGCTTTTAGTGGTATGGGGCCTTCGTCATACCTTACGCCGAAATTCTTAAAGCTAAACTGTAACGGAAAGGTTACCTATGAGAAAACCTATGAAAACGAGAATCATTGTCACAGCTATCATGCTTATCGGCGCTTGGACTGCCTCGGTTCATGCGGACGGCGATGTCACCAAGGGTGCTAAGGTTTACAAAAAAACCGGTTGTGCCGCCTGTCACAATCCCGATGCCATGGGTAAGGCTAAGCCAGATGCCTTGGATAAACAAAAGGGACCCCAAATCGCGGGCTTGGACCCGGCCTATGCTGCCGAGCAAATTGCCGCCATCGCGAGTAAAAAGCGCGCTACTGAAACTTCGGTAGACATGCAAAAGAAGGTTGCCACCTTGACACCCGATCAAATCAAGGATGTCGCCGCCTATGTAGGGACTCTGGCTCCTCGACATAAAGGCATGAAGGAATAAGAAAGTCATTTCGAATTTTGCCGAAACGATGGCTTTTGCCTTTAAACGGTTAAAGAAAGACGCCGCCCGAAAAGGAGACGGCGTTTTTTGTTTGTCACCCTTGGCATGCCCCGCTAGGGAAATGGGTGAATCAGTCTGACAACCTGGCAAAGACCAAGACGTTTTGTCTGAAAAAACGCCATGCGGGCTGCAAGCATGGCGAAATTCTTTCAGAATGCCAGTCTTTTATTGGCACAACCTTTGAGAAACCATTTCAGAGAGCCTTTGCGGAATGAGCCGTGAAGGAGATCTGGAGTGAACGGTGATATTTCGTCTTTCGCCAATCGCCTCCTGGACAACCCTGGGTTGTTTCTTAGGCGCAGCGGCATTCGCGGGCGACGCGCCCAAGGTCCAGAAGCCGCTGGCTCCGGCCTCCGCGACGCGCGGTTTGCCGGTTTATCTGAAAGCTTGCGCTGCCTGCCATGGCAATCTCGGAAATGGCCAAGGAAGCGCAGGAGTGAATCTCAAGCCCTTGCCGCGGGATTTCACCACCGGTGTCTACAAATTCCGTACCACGGCCAGCGGAGAATTACCGACCGATGCCGACTTGCTCGCCATGGTGAATCTCGGCATTCCCGGCACCCAAATGCCAGCTTGGGCGAACTTGCTGAGCGAACAAGAAAAAGTCGATGTCGTGGCTTATATAAAGTCTTTGTCGCCTGACTTTGCTGAAGAGACACCCGTACCCTTGGGGATACCCGAAGCTCCCCCTGCGACAGCTCTTTCCATTCAAGAGGGTCATATGGTTTATATGAAATTGGAATGCTGGTCTTGCCATGGCGGTACCGGAAAAGGCGACGGGAAAACCGCTAAAACATTAACGGACGATTGGGGGCACCCCATTCTTCCTCGCGATATGACCCAGGCACGCTACCGTGCGGGAAATGATGCCAAATCGATTTATCGAACTTTCAGCACGGGACTCAATGGCACTCCGATGGCTGCCTATGCCCATGCTGATTTTCTGATTGGCAGCGATGCCGTAGTGGATCCGATGAAGTTGAAAGAAGTTTATGGCGAAAAAGAAATCGAACGATTGCGTTCCTGGTTAAGAGCTCAGCCCACTTCCGCCGACATCGCACGCATGCGGGAGGAACAGCAAAATGCTGTGGCCGAACGCCGAAAATGGGCGCTCGCGCATTATGTGCATTCTCTGGTAAAGCCCAGAAGCCTCCTTGTAAGGCTATTCATTGAAAACACCGAGGTGACGCCGTGAAAAACAATACTACGAGCGCATTGCCCATTGTCCTGATGGCCTTGTCCTTCATCATTGGAGTAGGTCTTGTAGCTTGCATGAAGGTGGGCGACGGCATAGGAGTTGATGAATATGGCGCACCACTTATAGTGGTGGTGACACCTGTGGATTCTTGCACCCTGCCTGTGAAACCAGCCCGTTGCATTGTTCTTGTCGATTCCTGCACCTTGGCCACCAAACCCGCGAGATGCACAACGGTGGCCGTCGATTCCTGCACCCTTCCGGTGAAACCAGCCCGGTGCACTCCACCGACCGGGCCGAGTTTCGCGAAAGACATACTGCCTATTATAACAACGAGCTGTGAAGAATGTCACAAGTCAACCGGTACGGCAGCCTCGACAAAATTGTTTTTGATACCCGATTCCGCCTATGTCAACTTGGTAAATGTACGGTCCACGGGAAGCAAGACTGCCAATTACATGCGAGTGGTCCCAGGTAAGGCGGACAGTAGCTTTATGTATTTGAAAATTTCTATGGCAGAACCTCCGGGTGATGGGGTTCGAATGCCGCAATTACGGGCCCCACTTAAAGCCGATAAGATTGAATTGATTAAGAACTGGATCAATGCAGGAGCCTTGCCATGAATATGGGCATGGGCATTCATAAATCGAGAGGGAAAAAAATGCGTCCTGTTTGGTTTTGGCTCGTCGGATGGGTTTTGGCGGCGGCGTGGAATGTCAGTGCCGAACCCTATTTCGCCATGCGCACCGGCTTCAAATGCAGTCAATGCCATGTCAATCGCACCGGTGGCGGCAAGCGCACGGAATACGGAGTCATTTACTCCCAATATCAATTGCTCATGAAATCAGCGCAGAGCCAGAAGCAGGCTTATAGCTTTGATCCCAACTTATCCAATTCGGTTTCCGTAGGCGCAAACTTTCGCGTCGAACCGACTTTCACTCAGGCCTATACAACCAAGCCAGTGAATGTGGGTGATTCGGCCCAAACCTATTCCTCGGATTTTGTTTCCGCTCCGGTGAAAGAATCCAACTTTTATTTTCAGGTGGATTTAGTAAAGGATTTTCTCACCTTCTATTATGATCAAGGCGCCTTATCGGGTGCTATGCGTGAAATGTGGGGCATGGTGCAAAGTCCCTTTTGGAATTCCTATGCCAAAGCGGGTAAAATGCTATTGCCTTATGGCATTCGCCTTATGGACGATGAAGCCTTCGTGCGTAAGTATACAGGCTATACCTATAATACTACCGGAATGAGTTATGAAGTCGGCATCGAACCCGGCCCGCTTTCCCTCATCGTCAATGCCAATGACAATTTGATTTCCTCGGTGGGATCGGTCATCTTCAGCGAAATGCCCATAGCATTGCGGACCTTCCGCCTTGGCGGATCTTATAGCTTGCCGGTCAAGGTAAAGGAGAGACGAGCTAAAAACACAAGCATGGGTGTATTCGGCGGTTTCGCCATGGGCATGTTCACCGTCTTTGGGGAGCGTGACCTGATTCAAAAGAAAGGCGTTAACATGATCGCGGACTATGCCGAGGTGGATTGTCTGCCCATGCGCGGCCTCAACTTCAAGGGGGTATTCGAGTGGATGACCCCCGACAAAAGGGCGCAAGAGCATAATGGGCGGCGACGTATCACCGTAGGAGTCGAGCCTTATCCCGTGCAATTTGTGCAACTAGGCTTGTATTACCGCATCAACGATTTCGAGCCTCAAGTCGGCGGCGACAACCAGGATCAAATCGTGGGACGCGTGCAGGTGTATTTCTAAACATGTTGCCTTATTTGGTGGCGGCCAACCTTACGCGACGATGCAATCTGGCATGCCACCATTGTTATCTCGACGCGAATTCGCGTATGGCGACGCGATCCGGGGAATTATCGACTGAGGATTGGGAGCGATTCTTCCTTTCCTTGGCCGAAAGGGCGCCAGGCACCATGGTGGTCCTCACCGGTGGTGAGCCTTTGCTGCGCTATGACCTTGTTCGGCTTGTCTCTGCGGGTTCGCAAGCGGGTTTGCGCATGGTCCTCGGCACCAATGGCCTTTTGCTGAATGAAGAACGCTTGCTCGCTTTGAAAGAGGCCGGCTTGCAAGGCGCCGGAATTTCCCTGGATGCTTCCCATCCCGCGGGGCATGATGCCTTTCGTGGCGTCACGGGTGCTTTTGAAAAGACTTGCGAGTCGATTCGTCTTTGTGCCAAGCATGGCGTGCATGCCCAAGTGCATTTCACGGTCACACGCCACAATCATGGCGAGATGGAAGATGTCGCCTTGATGGCGAAAGACCTCGGCGCTTCCTTGGTGAATTTCTTTTTCTTGGTTTGTGTGGGCCGTGGCAATCCCGCCTTGGATTTGGAGCCAGCTGAGTACGAACAAGCCTTGATGCGCATCGTGCGCATTCAGAAGGAAATGCCTGGCCTCATGGTGCAAAGCCGATGCACTCCGCATTTCAAGCGCATACTCTATGAAGCCGATGCGCAATCGTCTTTCACGCGCGCCGAAGGTTATGATGGCGGCGGCTGTCCCGCGGCGACGCATTATGCACGCATCACTCCGGAAGGGGATATCACTCCCTGCCCGTATATGGAATTATCCGGCGGGCATTTGTTGCGCGAAGGTTTTTGGAAAGTCTGGGATGAATCGGTTTTGTTCCAAAGCTTTCGCAAGCCGGAACTATTGCAAGGACGTTGCGGTGCCTGCGAATACAAATTGCTTTGCGGGGGATGTCGAGCCCGCGCGCTTGCGCAAACCGGCGTACTGATGGGAGAAGATCCCAATTGCGATTATCAGCCTAAGGGTGGAATTGTGATTCAGCCGCTGCGAGAGGCAGGGGAATTCGAGGCGATGTGGACTCAGGAAGCGCAGGAACGCCTCAAACGCTTGCCTCTATTTATTCGATCACTGGTAAGAAAACGCCTCGAAGAAAGGTCCAAGCGGGAAAGAGCACCCATCACGGTGGCTATGATGGAAAGGCATCGCGCTGAGTCCCAAGCCAAATACGGCCTGGGCTTTGACGCCGGATCCGAACCTCCCGCCTTTGTTCGCGCCATGCTCGGCTCGCTGCGCGCCGACATGCCCAAGCCAAACGCTAAAGTCAATATGGAAAATCAAATTCATCGGAGTGCTTCATGAGCGCGCAGAAATTGCCTTGGACGGATACTGAAAGGGGGGCCTTGCCCCAGCCGCAAGTTCGAGTCGGTGAGAATACCGTGACCGCGCCATTACTCGGGGGGGAGCGTGAATTGCCCTTGATGCCCTTGCCTGAAAATGTCATTGCCTGGCTAGAGCAAGGGCGTCGCGGTGTTTACGATAAATTATTGCTGAAAGGCGCCCCCCTTTTCCACGCCTCGCATTTACCGGTCATGGTGACCTTCAATGAAAGCAAGGATTTCCCTTTCAACTGTTCAAATAAAGGCGTGGGTCTCATTCCCAAGCCCCAATATTTGCAGCATTATATTCACCTCTTTCGCGGCATCATGGAAAAAACCAAGGGCCGCCCCTGGCAAGAATCGCTAGCTGAGCGTATTCAGGCGGTTTCCAAATTTTATTTTCGTCGTGATGTGATTGATTATCGTGCCTTGACGACTTTGGAAATATTCGAGCGCACCACCTATCAGAATTTGCGTCGCAATCCGGTGGCGTCCTTACATTATACGGGGAATGCCCCGGACTATATGAGTTTTCAAGTCGATACCGTCGTGGAAGTCATTGGCCCTGAAGATCCTCGCCATGAATTCATTCGTTTGGCGCGGACCATGTTCGAATTCGATAGCTTTCATATTGCGCAGCATGAATTTCCTCATGCCTATATCCTTTGGGTAAATCAAGTTCAGGACAAAACGCCTTTCCGTGTCCCTGAAAAAACGAACAATATCGTGCATTTACCCAGCCATGGCGGTTTGGAATGGGATGCCGATGCCATGGAGTCGGTGAATCGCGCTCCCGGCATGATTCGTCAATTCATCACCGAGCAAATTGAAAAATATGCGCGCCGTCGCGACTTCAAACGCATCACCCAGCAAGTGGTGCGAGAAGCTCGTGAAGTGATGGAACGCCAGGGTCCTGATGAAGATGCGAAGCATGGAGGCGCGCCGACTCCCTTGGCCGATCATTCTTCAAAGCCAGCGACCCCTACTCCATCCCCTTCGCCCTCGAACTCACAGGGTGAAGCAGTCGATTTGACGCGCTATCGTAGCGTTTATGTCGGGCTCGATTCCTCGCCCTTGGCAAATGCCGCAACGGAAATCGCGGTGAAAATGGGCCAGGTCTTCGACGCGAAATTGCATGGCAGCCATGTCTATGCCGCGAAAATGCATGACAATCGCTTCCGTGCCATGGAAGGTGGTTTGCCTCCAGAATATCAGCAAGAGCAGGAATTGGAGAAGCAAAGGAAAATTCACGATAGCTTGATCACTAAAGGGTTGGAACTCATCACGGATTCCTATTTGGAAGTCATGGCCAAAGCCTGTGCGCGCGAAGGCCTGAGCTATGTACCCGTTTCCCTTGAAGGAAAAAACTGGCAAAAGCTGGTCGAGGACATCAATGGCCATTCGCATGACTTAATCGCCTTCGGAGGCTTCGGCATTGGCCGCGTGGGGCGTTCGCAATTGGGATCCGTGACCGAGCGCACCTTGCGCCGCGTGGCCCGCGATTTTCTCGTGGTCAAGCGGACCGAGGAAGAAAATCATGGCGACGCAATCGTTGTTTGTTTAGACGGTAGCGAGCGCAGTTGGGGTGGATTGTACCGTGCCTTTGCCCTCGCCAAAGCTTTCGGCAAGCGCATTATTGCGGTGTCCGCATTCGATCCTTATTTTCACTATGCCATGTTCAAGAGCTTGAATACCGCGTTAACCGATAAAGCCCGAAAGGTTTTCAAGTTCGAAGAGCAGGAAAAGCTGCATGAGGACATTATCGATTCGGGCCTCGCTAAAATTTATCAGAGCTATCTGAATATCGCAGCGCGGCTCGCCGAACGCGAAAACCTCACCGTGGAGACTCGCCTGCTGGACGGCAAGCCTTTCGAAAAAATCCTGCAATTCACCGAGAGCCTACAGCCTTGGTTGGTGGTGCTTGGGCGAACCGGATTTCATAGCGAAGAAGGCATGGACCTAGGCAGCAATACCGAAAATATTTTGCGTCAATGCGGTTTCAATGTTTTGGTGACCGAGTCCAAGGCCAAGCCTCCAGTGGAATTTCAAGCCGAAGAGACCGTGGCTTGGACGGTCGAGGCCAAGGCCAAACTGGAGGGTGTTCCTGCCATGGCGAGGCCTATGGCTATGAAGGCCATCGCGAATTATTGCATTGCCGAAGGCCATACCGTGGTCAGTGAGGCGATATTGCATGCCGCCCTCAAGGCCATTTTGCCCGCCGAAGCCTTGGCGCGCATGGGGCTCAATTTGGAAGCCAAGCAAAAAGCCGAGTCTGCCAATCTCGACACCATTTCTCTCAGCTATCGCTGTCCCATATGCGGTTATGTGCATCAAAACCTGCGTCCCCAAAGCTGCCCGGTTTGTGGGCGTGATGGAACACTATTCAAATTGATGGGCGATGCTCCGGGGGCTACTGGCGAAACCCAGAATACCTTGGGCGAGCGTCAGCTTCGTTGGGACCCTCAAGCCTTGGGGAGGCTGGACCAAGTCAGTGATGCCTTTGAGCGTCAGCAATTGCGCAATCGCATCGAGAAGCGAGCCATGGCCGACCATCAGTCCAGCGTCACCTTGGAAAGAGTTGAAGCCGCGCTGGGTGTGTCTCACTTCGGATCGAATTCCGCAACCTCGGCAATGGCCGCCCCTGCACCTACTGCCGCCCCGGCTCCCGCCACCACGATCGGTGAATTGCTTTGGACCGAGACCGCGCTACAGCGTTTGGAAAAAGTCCCTGCTGGCTTCATGCGTCATGCCGCCAAGAGCACCATTGAAAAGCATGCTCGTCAAGGCGGACTTGGCACGGTGACCCTCGAAATCATCGAGGCGGGTTTAGGCCAGGCGCGAGAAATCATGCGTGAGGCCATGGCCTCCAAGGGCCTAGGCGAAGCCAAGCCACACGAAACCGAAAAGATTGCTGAGGCCTCGGTGCATTGGGAATGCCATCTTTGTGGCCTTGTCCTCGATGGTGAGAAACCCCATGCTTGCCCCAATTGCGGTAAATCGGTTTTCATGGCCCTCTCCCCAGAAAAACGCCACGCGGCTTCCGCCTCCGCTACGCAAATGCTGTATTGGAATGAAGACGCTTTATCTCGCTTGCAGCGCGTACCCGAAGGATTTATGCGAGAAATGACTCGTCTTCGCGTGGAAAAATGGGCGCGAGCCCATGGCCAAGTGAATGTGGATTTTTCCGTGATGGGGGATAAATATGAAAGTTGGGGAGATGGCAGCGCCAAGCAGGTGGTGACCATGCCCTGGAGTGAAGAGGCCATGGCACGAGCCATGAAAATCCCTTCCTTTATTCGGGGTATAGTCATGAAGGAAATTGAAAAGCGCGCAAAATCCCTGGGTCAAACTCAAATTGAGGGCGACAATCTTGCCGATGCCATGAATTATTGGCAGCAAAGCGGAAATTTCCATGTGGGTTAAGCGACTACGTTTTCAAAGGGTCCTGAGTGAAGCAAAATCGTCAAAGACGAAAAGGAGTTCGGATGAATAAAAAACTGATTGCAATCATCGCCACTTTGGCGATTGGCTTGTCCTTTGCCTCGGAAAAGAAACCGGCGGCAAAAGCCAAGGCCGCAAAGCCGGCGGTTTCCAAGGCCGAATTAGAAAAAGGCAAAAAGGCCTATGAGATGTATTGTGTCAGCTGTCATGGTGCCAGCGGAGCAGGTGACGGTGTGGCCGCAGCGGCCTTGAATCCCAAGCCGCGTAATTTCACCGATGCAGCCTATATGACGGGCCGCACGGATTCGGTATTGACCAAGGTTGTGGTGGAAGGTGGCGCCGCCAATAATTTGTCCCCCCTGATGTCCCCTTGGGGTACCACTTTGAAACCGGATGAAATCAAAGGCGTCGTGGCCTATATTCGCACCTTGGCCAAGAAGTAATCACCATCAAGTTTTGGTTAGTGAAGGGGCGTCGAGCCCCTTCTTTTTGCTTAGGTTTGTCCTACATGTTGCGCCCCATTTTCTTGACTTTTCCATTCCTGATGCTGGCTCCAGTGATTTCGGTTTTGGGTCAAACCTCAAATCTTTGCAAGCTCAATGTTTTTGATGCGCCGGAGCGTACGGCGGCTCATTTGAGCGCCTGCTCGCAAATTCCCCAGCCAGAATATCCCCCAGTTTCGGGAAATCACTACGGGATTTGGGCGGCGCTCAAAGAATATTCGCAACCGGTGCCAGCCGGCTTTTGGCTACACAATTTGGAGCATGGCGCCATTGTCTTGCTTTATCGTTGTCCCGAGGGATGCGCTGATGAATTGCAGCAGCTGCGCGCCTTGGTTAAAACTTTGCCTTCAGAGAGCGCGACTTGCGCTCCCACCGATCGACGCGCCATCCTTGCGCCGGATACCCTATTGCGCTCGCGCTTCGCCGTTCTTGCCTGGGGGCATTCCCTGAGCTCCGATTGCCTCGATAGCGCGGCCTTTCGTCAATTCATAAGTCAATATTTCAGGCATGCCCCGGAAGATATTTGCGGAAGCGGCGCGGACTTGTCGAGCGAGGGTTGGTGCGATGTCGCGGGTATACGCAGCCGAAGTTTCGCGCGCAAAGGGGTTCAGAAACATGCTACCAAAGCCGCAGGGACTATCAAGCCGCGCCGCTTTCCCGATGGACGCCTGCTATCCAAATCCTTTAGGGAATGACGGTGACCAGTTTTGAATCAGGCTTTTGCGATTCATAGTTAAGCTGAATCCAGGCTGCCGAGCGGGCGACCTTGCTCACACGTATTTCGTCCACCGTGCCGTGAAAGGGCTGATCTCCGCTTTCGGATAGGCCAACCATAAAGGGTTTTGTGGTGGCGGCCAAGAGGCCTCCTTGGCCGCCAAGGGTAGCGCTAAGCTTGCCGTCCCAGTAAAGGAAAAGTCCAATATTGGCATCGTATTGGGCCACAAAATAATGCCAAGCATTATCATTCCAGGTTCCGCGCCAAGGAAACTCCGTTTTTTTTTGCTTGTCCATGGCTTGGGATGTATCTGTAAAAAGATTGTAGAAGCTGCTCGCCGCTCCGCCATTAGGTAAAAGACGTAAAGCATTAAAATGCCACTCATGCCTAAATACCGAGGCTGCGATATTGAACTGTTTACTCTTCACCCAGCCTTCGACTTGTATGGCCGTGGTAAGTGAACTCAAACTAGCGCTATTTCCAAAATTCACGCCTTGGGCCAAGGCGCTTGCGCTGTCGCAAAAGAGGGCCTGGCCAAGAAGCCCGGAATTCGAAGCGGTAGCCCCGCCTTGAGCCGCGCCGGTATTGCCATTCCCCGTTGCGTCTACAAAGCCATTCCCCATATGCCAAACCGCAGCGAATTCATCGGAAGGAGGAAAGACCGCGGCAGGTTGGCTTAATGAATTCACGGTGTCGCTGCCCCAGCAGAGATAAGCCATATCCTTTTGGGTATTGGCTGCTAGGGTGTCAAAGCGAACCCAGAGAGCGGCCTCTTTGCCTGCGGAATCCCAGTTTTCGATTTCAAATGGCAGGGGCTTCCCTTCGGGAGTGAAAACACGCAAATCCTGCCCTTCGGCAATGGAGGTTGCGAAATTGAAATTATTGCGGTGAAGGCGAATGGGTACGGCAAAGCCTAGGATGCGAGTGCCGATATTGGCACCGGTGGCCGTGGTATTTAATTGAATGCGGGCCGAATACTTATAACCCATAAAGCTGAGCTTCGCTTTGCGGGTGACATGGAGAACATAGGTGGTGTCCTTGCCCTTAGCATTGATAGCCGAAATGCGTAAGGTATTCGATCCCTCCGCAATGGGTATTGGATCGGGTAAATCACCTTCATAGAGTGTGTCGCCCAAGATTACGATTGCTTGAAAGCTGTCCGCTTTAAGCGATTTGAAATGAAGCTCCTCAATGCTGTCTCCCACCGTGAGGGCATATTGATAGGTCAAGTCATTGAATAGCGGTAAAATGGCTCCTTCGCGAATTTCCAAATCCAGCAAGCGGGGAGGAGGTGTATTTTTTACCGGTGGGGGCGCATTTGTATCAACGGTATCGATTTTAGGTGCATCCAAAACGGTTATGGAAAGCACATAATCCATAAATTTGTGACCGGTGAATACGCGGATTTTGATGTCATTCGGACCGGTTACCAGATTCACCGAGTTCGGTTTTTGTCCCCTTTGTAAGGTGTCGCCTCCGACAATGGCGGTGACAAAGGTGTCGAGCACAAATTCGGGAAAAGAAAGGCGCGTCACCGAATCGGGCAAGGTCATGGAATACCAATTTCCCTCGGCATTGAAGGAGGGCATCAAGGTTCCGACCGAAACCTTCAGGTTACGCAAACGAGGTTCGGGAATATTGGGCCTTAATACCGTGATGCGGTAGGCGGACTTTTTATCGCCTTTATTGGAAACATCGACGGTCAATTCCGTACTGCCTTCCGGAACCGCCATGCGAATCGAATCGCCGCCTAAATTCGTGAGCCCTTTCCGTATAGTGACCGTCGCACGATTATCGGCAGGGATGGCCTTGAGGCTAAGGCTATCAGTGAGCATTTCTATGGGCAGGCTATAGGTTACACGACCTGGTTGAAATTCGGGTTCCAGGGTTCCCGCCGAAGGATTGATTTGCGCCAAGTCCACCAAATAAGGTCGAACGGGAGGCAAGGCGGTACTAACCACCACATTTTTTCCGTTCACATTCACGATGAGCATGTCCCAGCCCAGCTCCTGCTCGATCCATCCGCGCACGCGAATCACATAGGAGGGGCTTCCCGGAATTGCAACCTTGATCTTGGCATGGTTCAAAGTGGGGTCGGTTAGTTTTCCCGCGTGTATGACTTGGTAAACCTGATTGGGATTGTCGGGATTCACCAATTCAATTTGGACACTATCAAAAAGGGTTAAGGAGTCCTTGAGATCGAAGGTGAGATATTCCTCGGTGGCCGGCCCTTGATCAGAACAATGCAAGAAGCAAAAAAATCCACAAAATAGGCTCAGCCAAAAGAGGGCTTGACGGGTAGATAAATAGGGCATGGGGATAAATCCCCTTACTTATCGGAAATGGTCCGCACGTGCTGTTCGGCAGACTTATTCGGATCGTCGGTAAGCACTAAATAACCGAGGGCACCCAGGCCAACTATACCAGCGGCTCCAGCGGCCCACATGGACCAAGACATTCCTGTCTTACCTTCGTTCAAACCCTCCAAACCTTTTACCGGCGTTGAATTATTGCCGGGTTTTGGCGGAGGCAAATTACCGTAGGGTGGGGTGTCTTCGATTTCGTAAAAGGTGTTTTCCAATTCTTGGCCCCGTGCGCTTAAGTCTTCAGGACCAGGCTTGCTATTGCCTTCGCCACTAGCGCCCGGAATGGGTGTTGAAAAAGGCTCTGGCGCGGTCGCCAAGGTGACTCGTGACGGGGAACCAGCTTGAGCCGTCGGTGCCAGAATCACAAAAACTGCGAATGCCACTACGCTCGGGATAGTGAATCCGCGTAATTGATTTTGGCCTCGATCGACCATGGTTTGAAGTGGCGATGAATGCACGATGACTCCCAGTCACATGCTAAGATACGGGAATCTGATTTGCCCGCAACGGGATAATTACCCCTTTTGGGGGGCTTTCTCCCGCGCTTTATTCGGAAATGCCTCAGGCGGGACAATTTTGCAAAGAAAGCGCAAAAATCTCCTCTTTGCAAATAGCCCGGAAGGTGGTATAAGCGTGATCCTAATTGGGCAAATCGGCCTTCGGCGAGGTATTGGCGAGGGCCCGAGCTTCTTTTGAAAGCCGAGTGATTTCCGCGAAATTACGTGCCTTTAAAAGGTGTGGTGCTACCATCCAACTGCCCCCAACGGCAAGCACTTTATTAAAAGACAAATAAGTAGTGAGATTGGCGGCATTGATTCCACCGGTAGGAATGAAACCTAGACCAGGTAAAGGACTAGTCAAGGCTTGCAGGGTTTTAAGGCCTCCCATGGCTTCGGCTGGAAAAAATTTAATGACGGGACAACCCAAGTCCATGGCTAACATCATTTCCGTGGCGGTGACGGCACCAGGGATATAGGGTAAGTCCTCGGCCTGAGCGAATTCCGCAACTTCCATGTTCATGCCTGGGGAAACCAAATAGCGCGCGCCAACATCGCGAGCGGCCTTCGCTTGATCGATATTCAAAACGGTACCTGCTCCAAGCCATAGCGTGGAATCATGGGCCAATTCCGCCAAGACACGTAATGCATTGGGGGTCCGCAAGGTGACCTCCAAGACAGGCAAGTCGCCTGCCTTCAGCGCCCCCGCCACATCCTTGGCCATCCCGACATCGTCGAGTATGAGGGCAGGTAAAAGGCGATAGGTCGATAAAGCGTCAATGAGCGACATAGGCATCCTTGGAAAACTGGGATTGAAAAGAGTCTCCCAGCAGCGGTAATAGTGCTAACCAGGTTTATGGAATTCTAATTGAAAGGAGCTGCCTTGCCCGACTTGGCTATCGACGTGGATAGATATGCTGTGGGCGTCGCAAATTCGTTTCACCAAAGCAAGGCCTAAACCGAAACCGCTACCGGCCGACCTGGCGCTATCGACGCGATAAAAAGGCTCGAAGAGATGGGGCAAGGCGGAGGCGGGTATGCCGCTGCCATAATCCTGAATTCGAAGCAGCCAAGTCGAAACCTTTTCTTGCAGGCTAATATCCACGGGTTGGCCGTCCGCGGGACTGTATTTCAAAGCATTGTCGAGCAAATTTCGTAGGACAATGCGCATGCGTTCTGCGTCGACGTTCCAAATGACTTCGGAAAAATCAATGCTTTCCCGAATGCCCGGCAAACGGCCAGATTGGGAGGCGATTTCCTCACGCAATAAGGCAATAAAATCCACAGGTGTGCGCTTCAAGGCGCCGGCGGAACTAGTGAGCCTTTCGCTTTCGAGTATTTCTTGCACCATTTTTTCCAAAACGTGGATGTCTTCGAGCAAATCTTCGCGCAAATTCCCGGAAGCAAGCATTTCCGCAGCTAGACGCAGCCGCGTCAGGGGCGAACGCAATTCGTGGCTAACATCGCGCAATAGTTGCTCGCGCGCTTGCAGTCTTTGATCGACGCTGGCCGTCATGGCATTGAAAGATTTGGCCAGGCGCGCCAATTCATCCTTTCCCTTTTCGGGAAGACGATACTTTAGGTCCCCCTGCTCTATGGCTTGAACTCCCCGTTCGAGTTCGCGCACAGGGCGTAGAATATGCCGGAGGCCGAACCAATTCGCAAAGAGAATGACGCCAAGCGCCAAGGCCAAAGCGATCAGGGGTTTTCCCGCCGATTCGAAAGGTCGCATGGAAGCAATGACAGCCACAGTATCGGCGCCATTCAGGAGCTCCGCAGCCAACTGGCCCTTGGCCCACCGCAAGTGAATCCGATCCTGTACCACGGTATCACTTCCCGTGGCGGCAAGGTGAGTCCATTGCCGGGTGAAGTCGGGTGAAATCCAATTGAACCGGCTCGTTCGTACCGAGGCATCTAAATCCAATTTTCTTACCAGGGCCGCAACTTCCAAGGTGTCCTTTGCCTCAGCCATTTTACTCAAAAGCAATTCGGCATATTGCGAAAAATGTTTTTCTGCCCGTCCATGAAAGCGATCGCCAAAAGCATGACGCCAAAAACCAACGACGGCTAAATCGACGGCAATTAATGTTAAAATCGCTACGCCTATCAATTTTAAAAAGAGGGAGTGGCGACGCCCTTGATTGTATTTCTGTTTCATCCCGGCTTACCCAAAAAGAGATAGCCTATCCCTCGCACGGTTCGAATCCAATGGGGTTCGCGGGGATCGTCGCGCAATTTTTGCCTTAAGCGCGACACCAAGACATCGATGGAACGGCTGTCAATATCGGGTTCGCCTCCGGCCAGCCGATCAAAGAGTCGATCGCGATCCTGTACCATGCCCGGCTTTTGAGCCAGCACCCAAAGCATATCGAATTCGGCTGTTGTCAGGGGTATTTCTTGATCCTCCAATCGAACGCAACGGGCATGGTTGTCTATTTGGAGAGGGCCGAATCGCAGGATATTTTCGCCCGCGGGTGTTGAGCGACGTCGTAGCAGGGCTTGCAGACGGGCGGCCAATTCTCGTGGCTCAAAGGGCTTGGGCAAATAATCATCGGCTCCCAAGGTCAGGCCCAAAATGCGATCATGCACTTCGCCTCGCGCCGTCAGCATGAGTATGGGCACATTGGATTCGGACCTCAGCATGCGGCAGGTCTCAAAGCCATCACGGTCGGGAAGCATCACATCCAAAACCACGGCGTCCGGATTTTGCTGGCGCAAAAGCCGCAAGCCTTCATCGGGATGATGGGCAGCCAAAACCTGCCATTCGAATCGCGCAAGATATTCCCCCAGCAAGCGGGTGAGCTTGCGGTCATCGTCAATGACAAGAATTTTGGCTTTCATCGTAGTTTCAAGAGTAAAAAGCGAAAAGGCGCTGGCGACCCCTTGGCAACTTATTCGGCCATTCTCTTCTCCAAGGCTTCCGCCAATTTTTGCCTTTGCTCGATGGTCAAGACAGAATGAAGCTTGGCATAACCGGAGAGCAAGGAAGATTTCATGGTTTCGAATTGGGCCTGCATATCATTGAGTTTGAGTGCGAGGCCAGCGCTATCGGCTTGGTTACTTCGCAAATCAGCGATCAAGGCATGACCTAGGGCTTTTCTTTCCGGCGCACTTTGGCAGGCATCGGCTAGGATGGAATGGAAAATCTTTTTCACTTCTTCGGCTTGGGCGGAGGTTAAATCGAGTTTGCGGGTGAAATGCTTGGCGGCCTTTTCCGCCTTGGACGAAGTGTCGGCGCAGGCCTCCTTCCAGGAGGGATGATGACGGTGGCAAGCCATCAGAAGCGAAGCAACGGAAACGGCGAAAAAGAGGGGTAAGGCGCGGCGTAGGCGGAATTTGAACATGCTATTGTCCTTTCGAGACGGATATGGATTCAACGCCTATGAGAATACCTTGGACATGTGAATAGACCCTTCCAGGGGGGTAACGAATTGTAACGGCAGGGTTTGGCTTTCAGCCGGCAGGGTGAGGGTGGAAATGACTGGCTGTCTCGCATTGTATTTTCTAGGACTAAAAAGAGGATTGCATGACCCGCCGACATCCGCCTGAATTATCGAATCCAAATGCCCGGAATATCGGGAGGGGTGCGCAAGCTACGTCCGCTATTTTGGGTCTTTCGGCAATCACCCTTTGGGCGCGCGCTGGTGGGGGGGATGGCTATCACAGCGGTGGCTCCAGCTCATCCTCCGGATCCAGTGATGGCTTTCAATTTTCCACTCCTTCTCACCGGGATTATGGCCCCTCTCCTTATGCCGATCGTGGAGGCGGAGGCGGTTCGGTTCTGACCTTGGTTGTATTTGCCCTGGTGCTTCTATTCGTTTGGATAATCTTCGTTCGCATCCAACGACGGCGGGGAGCTAAGCGGTACTCAGAAGTGAATTGGGCGGCCCTAAATTCGACAATGTCCGGCAAGTCGATTTTTCGGGAAAAGGAAATCAAAGTCAAGCCCGCGGCCCTTTCTCCAGCCACCCAAAGATTATTGCGGGCCTTGCCAAAAATTTTCGTCGATATACAAATGGCTTGGTCGGTGCGCGATTTAGAACGCGTGCATCACTTGGTTTCCGATGGGGTTCATTCCCGTTGGGAAATACAGTTGGATTTGATGCACCGAGAAAACCGACGCAATTGGGTGAGGGATCCCAAACTCCACAATGCCCAAGTTCTTAGTGAACGAAGCGCTGGCGCTTATGAATCCGTGAATATTCGCATCGACGCTTCTCTTCGCGATATGGAAACCCGGGCCAACGACGCTGCCCCGGAGCATTGGCCCGAGCCCTCGCAATTTTCTGAGGTATGGTCTTTCACGCGCAAAATACGACCCACAGGGGGGAATTCGGAATCTTCGGAATATGGTGAGCAATGTCTCCATTGCGGCGCTTCTTTGCGGGAGAGCCAAGGGGTAAAATGCCATCAATGCGGATCCATGCTCAATTCCGGTGCCTACGATTGGGTATTGGCCGAAATCACCCAAAGCGATGAATGGCGTGAACCATCGCAAACGTGGGATGCGGCCTTGGTCGAATCGCAAACCCAAGGCGATCCCCTTTCCGCTCAAGAGTTGGAAGATCGCGCCGCCACGGTTTTTGTGCGCTTAATCCAAGCATTATTGCAAAACCGGCCAGGACTTTTACGGCCTTATGCCACCGAGTCCCTGGTTGCTGCGCTACAACAAGGCACGGCAACCTGGATTCCCCGGTCACTACAGCGTCTCGCGGTTGGCAAAGTTGAAATGCAGTCCGTGGTCGTGGAGGATGGCTTCATTCGTGCAGGCATACGTGTGCGTTTTGTATCGGGTCGCAATACCATGCTACCGGATTTACAGCCCCAAGACTTGGATTTGCATTTTACCAAAAGCGTCGGCACCGGCATGAGCAGTCCTTTGAATTCTTTGAATTGCCCTCAATGCGGCGCCCCGGTAGGCGGTTCCGAACAGGCTCGTTGCCAATATTGCGGAGAAACCCTGAATAATCCCGCCCTGCATTGGGTGCTGGATCACGTGACTTGAAAGGAATAGCCATGGATTTGTGGAAAAGCGTTAAAGGCGAATTCATTGACATCATCGAATGGACCTTCGATCAAGGGGATACGCTATCGCATCGCTTTGCTAGGCATGACAATGAAATCAAAATGGGTGCGAAGCTCATTGTGCGTGAGGGACAAAGCGCGGTTTTTGTGAACGAGGGCCAGATTGCGGATGTCTTCGGTCCCGGGACCTATACCCTTTCGACCCAGAACTTGCCTGTCCTTTCCACTCTCAAGGGTTGGAAATATCTGTTCGACTCGCCCTTCAAGGCTGAAGTTTATTTCATCAATGGCGTGGTTCACGCTAACCGCAAATGGGGCACTAGCAATCCTGTGATGCTGCGAGACGCGGAATTGGGCGTGGTGCGCATCCGCGCCTTCGGCATGCTGTCCTGGCGAGTCGCCGATGCCAAAACCTTTTACCAGACCTTTGTCGGCACCAAGGAAGTGGTGCATGGCGAGGATCTGGACCCCCAGGTGAAAGGCCTGGTGGTCAGCGCGCTTTCCGATGCCTTGGGAGAAGCCAAAATCCAAGCTTTCGATTTGGCCGCCAAATACCTGGAAATCGGCGAGCAAGTGCGCGGGGTTCTGGCTCCTAAATTCTCGCAATTCGGTTTGGAATGCCAGCAATTGGTGGTGGAGAACATTTCGCTACCACCCGAAGTTGAACGCCTCATCGACAAACGAACGGGTATGGGCGTCATCGGAAATACCACGGCCTATTTGCAATTCAATGTCGCGGATAAAGCAGGCGAGGCTTTGGCCCAGCCCGGTGGATTGGCAGGGACTTTCGCCGGAGCAGGCGCTGGCTTGGCCTTGGGACAACAAGTCGCCCAGGGAATCACCGGAGGAACGTCTCCCATGAGTCACGTCCCGCCTCCGTTACCTGGACTGTGCTATCATGTCGCAGTCGCGGGGAAACCACAAGGGCCATTCGATGAGGCTGGCTTGCGACAATTGCTAGCCCAGGGCCAGCTTCAGCGCCAGACCTTGGTTTGGAAGCCTGGGACCGCCGAATGGATCAAGGCCGAGACCGTTTCGGAACTCGGGGCCTTACTCACCCATATTCCTCCACCTTTGCCTGGCTAAGAGTTCGGGTTTTGCCAGCCTGAGGAAAATCAGAAAAGGTTCTATTCCACCTTGACGGTTTGCGCATCGCTGCTCAGGCTTCGGTTCACGTCCTTGGCGTGAACCTTGGTTGTTCCGGATTTGAGGGCAACCAATCGCCGACCCGCGACGGGTTTCAGCACGGTCGTGTCTTCGCTGACCAGAGTGAATTGCAAATAATTCTCAGTGGTTTTCATGCGGCCCGCAGCATCCCGGGAGGATTTGGAGCAAGTCGCGGATTGGCTTGTGTCGCCGACTTTCAAAGTGGTGGGCAAAGTCGATAAAGCCAAGGTGGAATCATCCACGGCCTCTTCGGTGCAGCCTACAAGAAAAGCCATGCCAAGGCAAATGAAGCAAACAAATAAACGACATTTTTGGGTAGTGAAATTAAAGTGACATTTCATGGTAGGACAAACTCCAATGTCTGAATATTTACAAATGCGGGTCTAGGCCGATTAACCTACCAAAAACCGGTTTGCGAGTCGAATGGGACAAGGGGCTTTAATAGCTTTCCTATATGTCCAAATTCAAATACCGAATCCTGATTTTGTCCTGCCTTTTTCTGGTTGGACTGAATGCCTGCCAAAAAAAATCGGAGAGTCCTGCCGTGGGTGGATCGCCTGCCGGCGCCCCTGCTGCGAAACCCGGTGGCCCAGCGGGTGCGCCTCCGACCAAGGTGACGGGCTTGGTTTTGCGTAGCCAAGTTTTTTCGGCACCGCTTTCGGTGAATGGCACCTTGCTTGCGAATCAAGAAGTCGAAGTACGCAGTGAAATTTCCGGACGGGTGGAGCGCATTGATTTTTCCGAAGGCAAGGCCGTGCGCGCCGGGCAAGTCCTGGTTCAAATAGACGATGCTGAAGTGCGCGCGAACTTCCAAAGGGCGCAAGCTCGCCTGAAGCTGGCCATCACCCAAGAGGCGCGTATCAAGCAGCAATTGGACGCGGGCGCAGCCAGCGCTAAGGATTTTGACCAAGCCTCCGCAGAAAAAAGCCAAGCTGAGGCCGACGCCGCCTTGCTGAAAGCTCAATTGGCCAAAACCCAAATCAAATCTCCCTTTCCTGGGGTAGCTGGCCTGTTACCTCTGTATCGCGGTGCCTTTGTTCAGCCCGGCACGCGCATCACCACCATTCAAGACCTGTCTCGCATGAAGCTGGAATTTTCCGTGCCCGAACAGGAGTCTTGGCGAGTGCGGCAAGGGCTTCCCGTCCACTTTTTAGCGACAGGAAGAACCGATACCCTGTCGGCCGAAATCTATGCCATGGAACCCAGGCTAGACGAAAGCACACGGGCCTTGGTGGTTCGCGCCTATGTTAAAACCCCGAAGCAAGGCATGAATTTGATTCCTGGCGCCGTTAGCGAAGTCATTTTGGGAGGCGGGGACGGGGATTCGGCCTTGGTGGTCCCACCCTCCGCCATTTCCATGGCTGGAGCCGGTGCCATGGTTTTTCTTGCCCAAGGCGGCAAGGCCGTGCCTCGTCCCGTGCGCTTGGGTGGCCGACTTCCGGTTGCCGTGCAAATTCTTTCGGGTGTTAACGCAGGGGATACCGTCATCGTTTCCGGGACCATGTCCCTGCGCCCCAATGCTTCCATTGTCGTGACCCAGGTGAACTGATGCAGCAAGACGCATTGAATCAGATGGATCCTGAAAAAGAGGCCCAGCTAGACGCAGCTTCGCGCAACACTTTGAGTGCCTTGTGCATAAGGCGGCCTGTGCTCACTCTGGTCATGTCCGTTTTTTTATTGGTGCTTGGTGCCGTGTCTTTCGGGTTTTTGGGCGTGCGTGAATTTCCCGCCGTCAATCCACCCACCATTACGGTCACCACCACCTATGCCGGTGCCGTTGCCGATGTCATCGAAACTCAAATCACCGAGCCACTCGAAGCCTCAATCAATGGCGTAGACGGCATTCGCAATTTGAGTTCGACCAGTCAGGAGGGCCGTAGTCAAATCACGGTGGAATTCGATATCGCCACCGATCTCGACGCAGCGGCCAATGACGTCCGCGATCGAGTCAGCCGTGTGCTGCGCTCTTTGCCCGCGGATGCGGATCCACCGACAGTTGCCAAGGCCGACGCCAATTCCTTTCCCATCTTGGTGATGACGGTTCAAGGCGACAAGCGGCCCTTGCTGGAAGTGAATGAAGTCGGCACCCATCTCAAGGAAAAGCTGGAAACCATTCCGGGCGTAGCTGAAGTGCGCATTTGGGGCGAGCGCCGCTATGCCATGAGATTATTACTGGATCCTTTCAAGCTATCAGCGCGGGGCCTTACCCTGGACGATGTTCGCCAAGCCTTGCGTCAGGACAATTTGCAATTGCCTTCTGGGCGACTGGAAGGACCGCAAATCGAATTGAGTGTGGTGGCTCCCGCAAAATTGTCGACTCCGGAAGAATTCGGCAATATCATCATCAGTTCCAAACCCGAAGGCGCCGTGCGCGTGAGCGATATTGGTCGCGTTGTGCTTGGTTCCGAAAACGAGCGTACCCTTTTGCGCATGAATGGGATTCCCATGGTGGGTCTCGCCCTCATCACCCAACCCAATGCCAATGCCCTGGAGATTGCCCATCATTTTTATCAGCGATTTGAGAAATTAAAGAAAGAGGTTCCCGAGGACATACGTCTCAAAATCGCTTTCGACAATACGCGTTTCATTGAGAGGTCGGTACTCGAAGTGCGCGAAACCATTGCCATCGCCTTTGTTCTGGTTTTGCTGGTTTTATTCCTGTTTTTGCGCAGTTGGCGTACCGCTATCATCCCCGCCTTGGCCATTCCCATTTCCTTGGTCGGTGGTTTTTTCATCATGTATTTGGCTGGCTTCACCATCAATGTGCTCACCCTTTTGGCCTTGGTTTTGGCCATTGGCCTTGTCGTGGACGATGCCATCGTGGTGCTTGAGGCCATCTATGCTCGAGTTGAAAAAGGCGAGCCGGCCATGCAAGCGGGCTTTCGCGGATCGCGTGAGATTTTTTTCGCAGTTTTGGCCACGACCTTGGTTCTGGTGGTGATTTTCCTGCCTATCATGTTTTTGGGTGGCTTTACCGGGCGGCTCTTTCGTGAGTTCGGCATCGTGCTGGCGGGATCGGTTTTGATCTCGGCCTTCGTCTCACTCACTTTGACGCCTATGCTATCCGCGCGGCTCTTACGCCGTCCCGGCGTCAATTCGATTTATCATCGCACCGAGCCTTTTTTCGAAGGACTCATCAACGGTTATCGCAAGTCCTTGCAGGCTTTTCTCAATATTCGCATCGTCGCCTGGGTTGTACTCGTAGCGACCATGGTGGGCACCTATGCCTTGATGACCACCATCAAGAGTGAATTGGCCCCACTAGAAGATCGAAGCATTATCAATGTCACCGCTTCCACGGCGGAAGGCACCTCCTATGCCGCCATGGATGCCACCGTGGTACGGTTAGTGGATATGGTTTCCAATATTGTACCGGAGGCGAATGTTCTTTCCGTCACGTCTCCTGGATTTGTCGGCGGCGGCGGTTCGAATGGCGCCTTCATGCGTTTGATTCTGGTCGATCCTGAGGAACGCCAGCGCAGTCAGCAGCAAATCGCCGATTTGTTGGGGGGCGCCTTGCGTGGCATGACGGACATGCGCGCCTTCGCCAGCCAGGATCAAACCATTCAGGTGGGTACGCGCGCCGGTCTTCCCATACAACTTGTGATTCAAGCGCCCGACTTTGAATCCTTGCGGTCCGTATTACCGAAATTCCTGGAGGAAGCGCGTAAAGATCCCACCTTTGTCGTGGTCGACGAAAACCTCAAATTCAACCGTCCGCAATTGCGCGTGAATGTCGATCGCGACCGGGCTCGATCCTTGGGGGCATCGGTGGGTGTTGTAGCCCAGTCCCTGCAGGCGGCCTATGGGGAAACTCGCATCGATTATTTCATCAAGGACAGCCGGCAATTCAATGTAGTGGCTCAATTGGATGCGCCATTTCGCGATGAGCCTTCGGATTTGCTCGCGGTTCCCGTGCGTACCCAGAGCGGTAACTTGGTGCCGCTTGCCAATTTGGTTCGCCTGAACGAGCAAAGCGGGCCGCCCCAGCGTTATCGCTTCAACCGTTATGTATCGGCGACCGTATCGGCAGGCTTGGCTCCCGGCAAGACCATGGGCGAAGGCATAGCCGCCATGCAGCGCATCGGCGGCCAAGTTTTAGGGCCGTCCTTCACCACGGCTTTAAACGGTCCTTCGCGTGATTTCGCCGAAAGCAAAAGCAGCTTGCTTTTTGCTTTTCTTATGGCTCTGATCATGGTTTACCTCACCCTTGCCGCTCAGTTCGAAAGCTTTCGGCATCCATTCACGGTCATGCTGACCGTACCCTTGGCGCTTTTCGGTGCCTTGGCTTCGCTTCGGCTCACCGGCCAAACACTGAATATTTTTAGTGAAATCGGTCTCATCATGCTCATCGGCTTGGTGACGAAAAACGGCATTCTCATTGTCGAATTCGCCAATCAGCGACGTGAACAAGGCCTGCCTTTGCGCGAGGCCATTCTTTCCGCATCGGCCTCGCGCTTTCGGCCCATTGTGATGACCAGCCTAACCACTGCCTTAGGCACCTTGCCTATTGCTTTGGGTTTGGGAGCGGGATCGCAAAGCCGCATTCCCATGGGCGTGGCCGTGGTGGGTGGCTTGCTTTTCAGTTTGGTGCTTACCCTCTATATCATCCCGGCCCTGTATACCTATCTCGCCGGCAAGGCTCCGAATGCAGGTCACGGCCCTGAGACGTCACCGGTAGGGAACGGTCCCGGGACGAAACCCGGCTGGCAGGGTAAGCTGGCGACCCTGGTTGGCTTGATGGTCTTGCTGGGTGGTGTCCGTTTGGGAATAGCTGAGGAAGGACCTTTTCGATGGCCGACTAAGCTGGAGGAGGCCATTCAAACCGCACAAGAGCGCAACCCCCTGGTTTTAGCCGAGCGCGAAGCCCTGGCGCGCGCGGAAGCTTCAGTCACCTGGAATCAGGCGGGAGCCTGGCCCAGAATCGACGCCACCGCGGGAGTCAATCAAAACCTGCAGGACACGCGTGTGCGCCGCCTAGGCTCGACCGCCGATTCGGTGAAAAACGGTGCCGTTTCCACGGCTTATACGGCGGGCATCAATGGAAGCTGGACGGTATTTGAAGGCTTAAAGACGCCGGCGCTTCGCTCGCAATTGGGCTTGCAACGCGACCTGGCCGCCTTGCGCCTGGATGAAGTCAAATTGGAAGTGGCTTTGCAAGCTGCCGGAGCCTATTACGGCGTCTTGCGCGATCGGGAATTGAGTTTAGCCGCCGACACCTTGGTGATGCTCACCGAAGAAAGATTAAGGTTGGTGCGCGCCATGCGAGCGGCGGGTGGTATTTCAAGGCAAGAAGAATTAGCTGCTGAAGCAGACTTGCTGGCCCAGCAGGCAGCGCGAATTCGCGCCCGTCAGGCCTTGTCGAATTCTTGGCGAGGTCTGGCCCAGTGGTTACAAGCCCCTCAAACCGCTGAGGCGGAAAGTTCCCTGGTCACCTTGGCTGCGGCCTTGAGTGATCCAGGCGATCCACCCAGTCGCGACGCGCAAAAACTGAATCAGCAAATCAGCGAGCAATCCATAGAGGTGCGTCGCAGTCGTTTAGGCGAGCGCTTAGCCCAAGCGGGATGGAAAAATTCCCTGTCTGAACTTTGGCCCAAGTTGAGCTTAACGGCGGGTTATAACTACTCCTTGAACAAGGCTGAAGCAGGCCTGGTAGCTTACAATCAAGCCCTGGGCACTTCGGTGGGAGCGCAAGTCCGCTTGAACTTGATCAGTTTCGGATCCTTGCCGGAAGCTGCGCGTCAGGCACGTGCCTTGGCACGTGAAACCGTATGGCGAAGCGCCTGGGCCTTGGAAAAAGCCAAGGTCGATTTAGACCGGGCCGCATCGCAAATGGGTGGCTGTCGCGAAGCCTTGGGGTTGGAGCGTCGCAATCGCGCCTTGGCTGCCGAATCGGCACGGCTCATGATGGAGCGCCTTCGTGCCGGTGGCGTTTCGCAAGTTGAAGTGCACTTGAATGAGGAGCGATATCTCTCGGCGGTCAAACAATCCGTTGGGCAATTGTTCGATTGCCGGGATCGCGATTTGCAAATTCTCCGGGCCGCCGGTGCCTTTTCCGCATTCCCCTGAATACTTTTGCCGCATGACTGATTTTCCGAGTCCCGCAGCCATGGACGCCGAGGAGGCCAAGCGGCAAAGCCAGAAAATGGAAGCCTTGGGTCGTCTGGCCGGCGGAGTGGCGCATGATTTCAATAATTTGCTGACGGCCATCAATGGCTATGCCGATTTGCTCATGAGCGTGATGTCGAAAAGTGATCCAAATCACGAAATGGCTGAGGAAATTCGCAAGGCTGGGGAAAAGGGCACCGCCCTCACGCGGCAATTGCTGGCTTTCAGCCGTAAGCAAATAGCCGATATTCGCGCCCAAGATACCCGTCCCATGCTTTCGGACATGGAAAAACTATTGGGACGCCTACTCCCCAAGCAAATCAGCTTGCAACTCATACCGTCGGAAGAGGCCATGATTGCCCGCCTCGATCGCAGCCTGGCTGAGCAAGCCATCATCAACTTGGTCGTCAATGCTCGCGATGCAATGCCCAAGGGAGGCCAAGTGCGCTTGACCTTGAAACGGGAAGTCGTAGAGGCTTGGGCCGATTCCGCTCCCTTGAAGCCCCAACCAGGCGAATTCATTGTGGTGAATGTGGAAGACAATGGCATGGGCATGAGCCTTGAAGTGATGGCTCATCTCTTCGAACCTTTCTTTACGACCAAGGCCAAGGGCCGTGGCACCGGCCTCGGGCTTTCGACGGTTTTTGGCATCATGCAGCAATTGGATGGGGGATTGCGCGTCACCAGCGAGGCGGGTCGAGGCAGTATTTTCGCGCTTTACTTTCCTGCCAGTCCCATTGCGGCCCACGTATCCGAAGCTGCTGAATCGCTAGCCGCCCCGCGCGGGAAAGGCGAGAAAATAGCCTTGGTTGAAAGTGATGATGCCGTACGCCGGCTCACTCGCCGGATTATGCAGCAAGGCGGTTATATCGTCGCTGAATTCACCGACTCGCGTTCCATCGCAGCGGCATCGGATTTCGATGCGGCCATCTTGGAGCGCCGTCCACGGGGTTTGGACGGCGTGGAGGTCGGGGCTGAATTATTGGATAGTGGTCATGCGCGCGCCATCATTCTCCTAGGCGGATCCATGAGCGAAGCCGAAGCCTCCCAGCTTCCCGCAAAGCTCGAAATTTTGCCCAAACCCTATGGGTCGGCGGACTTGCTGCACGCCCTACGACGGCTGCTCGACTCGTAAACTCCTCCTCTCTCTGCGGCCCCATACCAGGGCCGAAAGTGTTATCAAAAACTGATAAACTGAACACCAGAAAATGGCTTAAAAACCTTTAATTATTAAATAAAATTGGAAAAAACGTTATCTGAATGATATTTTATGGTGGAAAACCCCAGCCTTGGGGTTAAACTCGATTCATGCTGGGAGATTTCTGGCAAATGGAAAGCGGATGGGGAGCATGACTGCTGCGGTTCCACCTAAAAAAGGGACATATGAAGCGCCGGATGTGTATGCCTTTGACGACTTTCGCGCATTTTTGCGAGAAGCTTTTGCAGCCAAAAAGAAAGCCGATAGCGCTTATTCCTATCGCAAATTTGCCAAAGAGGCTGGAATTTTAAATCAAGGTTATTTGCTCGATGTGGTGCAAGGCAAGCGCACCTTGTCGGATGCGATGTTGCAAAAAATGGCGCCGGTTTTCGGGTTGAATGATGCCGCCACGGAATTCCTTCAGCTTATCACCCAATTCGGCCAAGCCCGCAAAGAGGAGGAGCGGCAAAAGATTTACCAGGATATCGTCTACCGCCGCAATCGCAGTGGCTTTGCCCGCCTCAGTCCCAGCCTCACCAAATACTACCAGGACTATCGCTATCCCCTGGTGCGTTGCGCCATTGAGGCCATGCAATTCAGGGGCGATTCGGAAGCTTTGGCCAAATGGCTAGATCCGCCCTTGCCTCCTGGCGTGGTGCGAAAAATCGTAGAAGAACTGGAAGAGTGGAAGCTCATACGGCGCGAAGCCGATGGGCGCTTTCAGGTGACCAGTAAATTTGTTGAGCCTCCTAAAACCTTGGGAGCCATGGTAAGGCGACTCAATCGAGAATGGGTAGTGCAGGCCGCCGAGGCGCCATTCCGTTTTCCGCCAGGCAAGCGCCATGTTTCGACTTTATTGCTCATGGTCGGGGAAGAAACGCGGCAAGTCATTCAGAAACGCATCGATGATTTCCGCAAAGAGATTTTGGACTTGGTTGAAAAAGACAAACAGCCGACGGGTGTCATGCAGTTTTCCATGCAGTATTTTCCGCGCTCGAATGGGAGCCATTCATGAATACCGTGGGTCTTCGCCGAGGTTTGAATTGGGCCGGTTGGGCCTTCGCCGCGGCATTTCTGTGTATTGCCTTGCCCGGCTGCTTCCTTCAGCAGGAAGACGATAGGCGCGCGGGCGCTGAAGATTTCCCCAATACTTTGGAACCCTTGGGCAAGGCCGCAGCAAGCCAGGTTGCGGCTCAAAGCGATTGGAATGAATTCGATAATATTCCTATCACCCCAACCGGAATTTCTGAAGCCGAATCAAGCTTTATCGAGCCAGTGGCGCCTAAGCAGGCGGCCTTACTGAAAGCTGCAGCATCCCAAGCGGAAACCCTACTTTGGGACCTGTCGGACACGGCACGTGGCCTAGCCCGAAAAGTGCGAGTGAAAACCGGCCCCGGCTTACTGCAGCGCGAAGAAGACACTTTGGTCTACCGTTTTGATTCAGGTTTCAGCCAAAGCGAAGAAAGCGGCAATTTGCTCCTGCTTCGCAAGGGGACGTTGTCGCGATCCGGTTTTATCAAAACATGGAAATTCGTGAATAGCGATAGCGTTGGCCTCCTCGACAAAGGCGTGATTCGGTTGCTTTATAGCCCCGGCTCAGCCTTTCGTCTTCATGTACTGGACGTGGTGCCCGATTCAGCGGCCAATCCCCATGACATCGGTGGATTCGGATTTGCGAGCTATGGTTTTTGGCGCGGTCGTGGGAACGACACCTCGGAAGCCGTTTCCATTCACGACCTTGACGGGGATGGTTTGCTGTGGCGCGGGGACTCGGGTGAAATAAGGCTCGTGCATGTGACCTATGATCTGCCGCTGGGGCCCGTGCTGAAATCTACGCGAAAGCTTAAAGCCACTTTATTGCGCAAAGGCTTTGTCCTTAGGCCGCATTTTTATCAGGAAGATCGTCTGGAGAAGGATGGCAAAAGCGTGACATTCCGATTGCGAGGGCGGGGAAGCGATTCCTTATTCTCCCCTGGAGACACCGTGAATATCGATCGCATGGTGGTCTTTGATTCGACATCCGATAGGATTTCCCGAGCCGATGCTTTTGTCGTCGTCGTATCGCCCACGCCGCGCGATGATGCCGGCAATCGCCTGCTTAGCTATGCCGCAGCCTGGGAGTGGCGTAATGGAGTATTGGCTTCCAGCCGGTTCACCTTTAAAGCCGATGCGCCGGCGTCACCCCTGGAATTGCGTGCCCAGGGTAACGTGCAAATGACGGTCACCTTTGCCGATGGAAATACCGGCGAAGTGGATGGGCGCTTTGTTGCGGACAGCATCAAAGTGAAATACCGGGAAACGCGAAAAGGCATCACGCGTAAATTTCAAATCACCTGGGACAAAATCGGCAATTTGATCGAAAAGGCGATTGCGGTGGATTAAACCCTGGATCAAGGTGAAGGAAGGTGGGGAGGGGTGGCTGTAGGGGAGCGCGCAGTTTGAGAATTCTGGCACACCCCGGAAAAACGCGAAAGAGCCCGTAAAATCAGGACTTACGACGACAAAATCAGTTTGAGACTTTTTGCCGGAATTTCCTAAAAAGCGCAGAAAAGTGCGGACAGTTTGGTATTTGACCGTCTAAAACTGCGCAAAATTGCCGAAAATGATCCAGAGAGGGAGGTCATGAAGGGGGTCAACAATTCAAAAGCAAAAAAAGCGCGGAAACCAGCGAAATTGAAAAGAAAACGACAAAAACCAGCGAAAGACAGGTAACAGACAAAAGACGGGGGGAGGGGGGTCAATTTCAACCTAAAGAAAAACACACCAAATTAAACGCCGATTTTAGAGGCCTTTAAACACACTCTAAAGGTCCATTTTCACCTGTTCAAAACCCTTGGTTTTAGCCAGCTTCACCGGCCTTGTCCTCTTGCTGTTCAGAATGCGGTAAGCCGAGGTCCGAGAGATGCCGAGAGCCGCAGCCAGGTCCGCACCGCGCACTCCATCCCAGCGCCCAGCCGCGAGGTAAGCCTCGACGAGACTTACACGCCAATTCAGTGGGAAGTAAATCGACTGACCGCCCATGCTCTGAAGCAGCTTGACCGTGGCGGGAATACCAACAGCCTCAGCCAAGTCACGCAGGGGCTTGGTGGGCAAGTCTTCAGGGGTGAGCCAATCGAAATTTGTCTCTTGCATTTTAAACCTGCTTTGCCATCTCAGCTATTTCACGGTGGATAGCCAGAAATTCCGCCATTTTTCCGGGCGTATTCACAGCCACTTTCGCTCGCACGCGAAGCTCCGCCAATCGGTCAAGCGCGGGCTGAAGTTTGTGCGGGGCCCAACCTAAAGAAAGGACGTGGCAATACTTGGAGTAGTCGATGCGGCCTTTAAGCGGGCGACACAAAGAAAAGTGAATGCACCTACTGCATCCTGCCCATGATAGCGCGAAACCAAAGCAAGCGAAGAACCCTCAAGCACCTTGACGATGAGGGTATTGCTGCCGTGATTCGGGTTGCCCCGGGTCTCGCGATGCTTTGACATTTAGACCACAACGTCGAAGCTTGAAACCAATTCGAGTGATTTGCAATGGCGCTTAAGGTGCGCCCGGAGGCTGGTATAGGAGCACCACCAGGGCGTAAAAATGGACCCATACGAGCGATATCGTCCGCGCCACATGCGAATAGTCGAAAAGCGATCCCGCTGAGTATATCGCTGCCGAAAAAACTTCCAAGGCAACGGGCAAGAGGAGTGGTCGCCTGGGATTATTCGACCAGGATAAGCCATAACCTTGCCGTGGTCTGGCCCTTTGATTTCGCGCCGAAAAACCACAAAGCATCCATCGGCGACAAGCTTGACCTCGCCAAAATTGCGAACGAATAGGGTTTCGATTTTCGCCCATTCGCCCGCGCTTAAGTCGCGCTCCATGTGGTTGCGATATAGGCGCAAGGTTCAATCCTTCTTGACCAATTCCAGCGATTTGTTATTGGCCCGGAAATGCCGCCGAAGTTCATTGAATGAAAACCAAGTCGGCTGATAAACCGTGAAGCCTTTCGCCTCAAATTCATAGCCAACAAAATCTTTCTTGCTATACGATCGTTTTAATTTCTGAATGTCCGCCTTACTATAACGGGGTAAAAATTTTCGCCGAGCGAATTTAATGCACTGCGGCGAATTCTTATCCCAAATACCTTTCCACGCCCCATCGACATAAGTCATCACGCATAGGCGGTTCTTGGAGTAAAGTGACCTCTGCAAAGAAATTTGATAGCCATCAACCAAAAGCTCGAGGCTGCCGAAGTAGCCAGAGAAAACGTTTTTCACCTCGTCCCATTCCGCCGGTGACAAATCTTTCTCCGGCTTGGGCGCAGCGGGCTGCGTTTTTTTAGCCGTCATCGTCTTCCCCATCATCGTTCTCCTTGAGCAAAGCCTTTACCAACTTGTCGACATTGCTGTCGACAGGTTTGATGTAGGCGTAGTCGCTACCCTCGACAGTGCTCACGCCGATGCTCTTGAGTTCCTTGACGTCAAGTTCTTCGAGCGCTTTACTGTTGGGCTTTTTCTTGGTGATGATAAGCGTGTCGGCGATGTCTTCGAATTTTTTCTCGATGAGCTCGACAACCTTATCGTCATCTTCCCAATCGAGCTTACCCTTCGCCTTTTGCAGACCCACTTTTATGCCATGGAAAACGTGAGTTTTAGGGCTTTTGAAAATTTCACGATTCGCATTGATTCCAGCTTTCAATGTCTCCCGACTTTCGACGGCACGCTGCACCAAGATTTTTAACCGCTTGATACGAGTGCGTTTTAAAGCTTCCAATTCAACATTCAAATCGCCGACGTATTCGGTCAGGGTCGCATAGTCGATGGAATACTTTTTTGTGAGCTCTTCGATTTCAACTAAAACGGACATTGCGACTCCTACGGGTGAAAGTTGGGGTTGATGAGCAGCAAAACAAAGGACGCGGCACCGGCGATGGCGCAAAGCGCAGCCATGACCGCAGGCGCAGCAATGCCCACGCGCATGGAATGCCACACGCGGCGGTTATGCTCACGACAGCGGCGATAGGTGAAAAGCGAGAGCAATAAGCCGATGCAATTGAAGAGGAATAGAGCCCAGACAGGCGGCAATTCGTGCATCATGACCGCCTCGCATGGCTAGGGCCTTCCGTGTATTGCAACGGGCTCGCCGGCATGGCCGTATAAAAGACCGTCCGTTTTACGATGAGATGGTCATACATCAACTGATAAATCGGGTTGCGCTTATCGGCGGCCATTTGCAGGCACTTGGTCGTGGGCCTAACAATGACCACATCGATATTGAAGTATTCATTGAACTGATCATGTAAGGCCTCAGCCGCAAGGGGAAACGCCGCGTTCGCAAGCACCCGATCCTCATGCACGACCCGAACGATGGATCCGAAAGGCGTATTGAGCTGCTCGGCGGGCGCGTCGTGCTTGAAAAAGCGATCGAGCTTGGCATTGACTTCTTCTTCGCGCTCGTCGAGCATGGCGCGATTGCGCTTCAAGGTGAGCTTTTCGTCGATAAGAGCTTCAAGTGTTTCATGCGACATGGGCCACTCCTTTCTTTTTCTGCGCCTGCATGGCGCTTATCGCCGTGTGAATCTTTCGCACCTCATGCTCGCGAATCCAAGCGAGGCCATTGATGCGGAAACGCCCGCGCAAAAAGGATTCGAGGGCTTTGCGTTTGTTCTCTGCGACGGAAACCTCAGACCACATTCCTTCGAGCATGCCGAGCTGCTTCGAAGAAGCAAAGCCCGGTCGATTGTCGAGATGCGTGTGCGGGTTTACGCCCTTGCCGCCGGTTTGTTGGCCAGCGAGCACACGCAGATGAGTAATGAATTCATCTGCCTGCTTCTCAGTAAGGTCAGAGCTGGAACCGCGATCGAACATATCGCGCAAGAGGTCGCGGTATTCGCCTTCCTTGATTCCGGCCTCACGTTTCACCGCGTGAATGATTCTGAGTTGGATGGCGTTGCTCATGCTGAAGCCTCTTGCAGGCAAAACCTGAAACGAGCCCTACCATGCAGACGCAAATTCAGCTTGACCAATATTTTGACGCCATCCGTCGTCAGTCTGGACAAATTTTTCTCGCCGAAAGGCGGGCAAATAAGGCCATGCAATAGCAGCATGTCGCCCAGCGGAGTGAAAGGATATTTGCCAGTGCTGTGCACTTTTTCAAGCGCCAGCCGCGTGGCACGAATCGTCTTCGCCTTCATCCTTTCCCCCCTTGGGCCCGCACTTCGCTTTCCATGCGCAGTTGATTGTATTCGCGCTCGTCGATTTCGCGAATGCATGTCATAGTCCCCACGCCCAGGATGTTAAAGCTGCGGAGCGCATTGCCTTGCGTGTGCGCCTGCATAGGCGTGACGCAGAAAAGGTCTTTGCTGTTTTTGTATTCGACAGCAAAGTATTTCGGCTTGTCGGATATCGATTGTGAGAATCCCATAAAGCCCCCTTAAAACATCACGTACTTGGCGGCCTCGGTCAGGCACTCGGCGTCAAGTTCGCGGTTGTTGTTGGCGGCGATAGCGGTGCCTCGCCGAGTGAGTTTTTGCAGCGAGCGCGCATTATTGCGGCACAGCTTATTGAGTTCGCCGACAGGAGCTACGCGCCCAGTCATGGCCGAGAAGAGCATGGCGGCGTCTTCAGCACTCATCGGCGCTTCCAGGTTGTGGTAGATGCCAACACGCGAATAGATTTGCTCGTTCTTACCACCCTCTTGCCGCAAATTGTGATAGAGGCTGACCAACCCAACCAGCAACACACTCACTCCTGAGTCGTCATGCAGGCTGCGCAGCATTTCGAGCGCAGTGTGAGGCAAGTATTCAGCCTGATCGACGATGAACATTCGACCCGAGCCTTTTAGCTTGGTCACAGCATTGTCGAAAAGCTGTGACAAGTTCCCGGTGATGGCCCCGTCTACCGATTCGAGGATTTTGCGGAAAAGCACGCGAGCCGTCCAGCTTTTGTTAGCGCACAAATAGACGCAGGCGTCATCATTGAGTTCGGCGTAACGCTTGCAGCCTTTTGTCTTGCCGATGCCAGCTTTGCCGACCAATACTCCGATCTCGCCGTCCATGTGGGTGATGTAGGCGACCTCCCAAATTCGCGCGGCAACAGAGGTTTCGACAAAATCTGTTTTGATTTTTGGGGCAGCGGCGCGATCCTTCTCACGAACTATGTACTGTGTGATTTGAAGCTCAAGCTTATCGACATCCCCTTGATAGGTTCGGCCTCGATATTGGCTGATGGTGGTCGTCGACCATCCCATCGCCTTGGCAACGTCGGACTGGGAGGGGGCTCCCGGTGCGTTCATGAATTCGATGAACTTATCGTGAAGTTCGTCGTTGTATTGCTTCCTTGCTACTTTTGCCACTGGCTTGGCTCCTTTTAATCGAGGGGCTTTGGTCAACGGGATGCGGCAGTTGCCCTCGGGTGGCTGCCGCATTTGTTTTTTTATGGGCTAGCTGGCCGTGCGCTTTGTCGGCGGCAAGTCGCTGGCGAATAACGAGAGCGACTCTTTCTTTTTCTTGGGCTGCATCATCGGGCGAACAGCCGCAGGGTCATGCTTGCCGGTTTGCTGCATGCGCTTCTCGGCTGCGATAGCGTGATCCATTTTGGTGATGCTGATTTGCTCGGGAATTTCACGCGCAGGCACTGGCGCATTTTTCGCCGTCAGAATTTTTGCGCCAGAAGCCATAGCCGCGATGATGTCGGCGGGTGGAGGCTGCACACCCTGCTTCGTGAATGAGTTGATGATCTTGGTCTGCGTTGCTGCCCGCTTGGTTTCGCGCTGCAAGGTGTGGCGATCGGCTTCGGTGCGCACCAGGGCCGCAGGTGATTCGATGGCGTGGGCTTTGCAAATCAATTCGTTGGTGGCGTCGTTATAGACCCATGCCTCTAAGTGATTGCGCGGGTCGCGGCGCAGATAGCAGCGTGTGCGGCCAGCCATGGCGACTAGGCGCTCATCCCAATAAGTCACGCCGTGCTTGCTGTCGTGGATGCCATTGCGACCGATGGCGAAGTTGCCGTCGGTACGCATGCAGAAAAGGGCTAGAGCTTCGGGGCTGACGCGGCGGCGGGCTGGGCAATGCGCATCGAAATAAGCCTGACGCGGTAAGCCTTGATTGACCTTGCTCCAGGAGGGCATGGCATTGAGCACGTCTTTGACGAAGGTGTCGAACAAGGCAATGAAATCGCCGAGGCGCATGCATGAGCCCGAAGACTTGTCGCGCTCTAGTGCTTCGGGCTTTTCGGTGACGCTGCCGCCGGTATAGCCGCGCATGAATTTTGAGAACCAAAGTTTTTGCGTGTGGAAATCGCGTTCGATGGTCTTGGCGCGGGCATTGTATGGCCGTGCGAAATGCGCGGAGATACCGAGAGCGCCGACGAGGGAGCGGGCTTGCACCTCGTCTATAGGCTTACGTCCGCCGGCGAAATCTTTCGAGCGATAGTCCTTGCCATTATCAATCAGGATGTCGGTCGGTAGGCCATGCTCGATGGCGGCTAAATGAAAGGCGTGGAAAATGTGATCGGAGTTGGGCGCTTGCGCGTGAACATACCAGCCGAGCCAAGCTCCCGACTTAAAATCGCGCCATGCCGTGATCCATGGGCGCACGAATTTGCCATCGGGCGCAATCATCATCACGTCGATTTGAGCGTGATCAGAAATCCAACAATCGCCGGGGGCGATCGCGCTCAGGTCGCGTTCGATGAAACTGCCGAAGCGGCGGGCATAGATGGCTTCACCCTCGCGGGCCTTGACGATGGCGGGGAGCGGGACTTCCCGCTCCAAGCGGCGTTGAAAGGCATAATGGCTGGGATAATTGTCGATGGTGATGGTGGCGTCGGTCTTGCCGAAATGCCCCATGGTCGCGACCCAGCAGGTATAGAGCGGAGCGCCACCCTCTTTGAGATAGAGGGTGAGGAAGAATTGAAAGTGGGCGTCGGGCACGGCGGTTTCACCGGCACGCCAGCCATAGCGAGCGAGTAGGGACGCGACACCGCCTTCGCTATAATCCTTACGAGCTTGCAGCACGCGCTGATAGCTGGTTTGGAAAGTCGGGTTGCTCTTGTTCCAGGCGGTGATGAAGCCGCGCAGCTCATGACCCTTGAGGCCCTCGGCCGCATTGAGAATGGCGAGATACTTGTCGGCCTTTTTGCGCGCGTGCATGGGCGCGCGGGCTAGAATGCTCATTTCGACTTCAATTTCCTGGCTGGGCGAAAGCGTGGGCGCGACTGGCGTGACGGTGGATGGCATGGCCACGCCACGGGCTTGCCAGTAGCGGAGCTGGGCGTCGAGCGGGAGCGAGGTCAGCGCAATGCGGTATTGAAGGCCGTTTGAAGTGGGTTCACAGGTGAACTCGAAGCGCCCTCGACGTAGGTCGCGGCGCAGATTCCGCTCATCGCTTACGCCAATCAATTCGGCGACCTCGCGAGTCGACAGCATCGGACAGGATGTTGGGGTCGAGGTTTTGGCAGCTGGTGATGCCGAGGAAACTTTTAGGGCAGTGGAGCGGGTCATGCTACCTCTGCCGAGACATGAAGTGAAATGAAGCGTCGGATTGCTGATGCGATTCGCTGGGACTTCCGCGGATTTTTTGCGGTCTCAAGGACAGCTTGCCTAGTTACGCCAAGCGATTCGGCAAATTGGGTCGCCGAAATTCCAGATATTGACCGAGCTGCAATCAAAAGCTGGAGAGTGCTCGGCGCTTTCTTAGGTTTAGTCTTAGGTTGTCTCACGACCACCATAATAGACACCTTGTGAAACATTCACAAGTGAAAATTGAACTTTTTTTGGGTTTTGACTTTGAGAACAATTGATGAAGCGCTTGAGCAGCTAAAAGATTCGCTGCAAATCACGAAAGGCCACGGCTCTAATCGAGCTCTGGCTCAAGCTTTGGGAGTCACAGACTCCGCTATCGTTAATTGGAGAAAGCGAGGAATTCAGTGGCAAACGCTAAATAAGAGTCTTTCGCCTGAGCAATTTCGTGTTTTTAGCGAATGGTTTCATGGGGGCGAAGCTCCCCCTCCTCAACAGCCTGTCGTATTCAAGTCAAAAAGGACTCGTGGCGACGATCTGCTTTTGGCTCAAAAAACGGTTCTTGAACTATTGGGAGATGGCCCTGGGTTTTCTGAATCGGTTCGAGCTGAGCTAATTGGGATGGCGATTGATGAGTTGCGGGAGCTCCGAGCTGAGGGGCGGGAAGAGCAGTTTCGACGGAGGCTGACGCGTTTGGTGGATTACACAAAATCAATCGCAACTCAAAACATTTCACAAGTAAAGCCGCAGAACGTGCCAAACGATCGCGCCGCTGGCGCGCCTTCTGAGAAGCGGAAGCCATGAGGGTTTCTTTCCTTGGCGCCCCGTCCTTGGGGCTATGTTTTTGGTGTAAGGGATGCCCTGAGTAACTTACGGAGAACACAGGGGCAACGGCTGTCCTTCTGGGCGCTGAAGCCTGAATCTCTGCGGGGATTTTCGGGACGAGTTCGGTCGCGTTAAAACACAATCAAAAGGTTTTAGGATGCGTTTAAAAGGCTTGGTAATTGCTTGCGGGTTCATTGCTGCTGTTGCATTTGGCGGCGAGAAGGATTCTGCGCCACCACTAGAGTTTCGCGGTGTCGCGCAAGTTCCTGGAATGAGCAAGGATTCTTTGTTTGGCGTTATCGAAGAGTGGGCTGCGCTGACTTTTGGTTCTTCGAATGAAGTCATTAAGTACAAGAATCCACAGCGAGGCCGAATCATAGGCAAAGCAAACTTCGAGTATGAGCCCGTGGTTTTTATGGGTTCAGATGGAATAAGGGGATACGTCAACTACACGTTCATCGTGGATGTGAAGGACGGGAGATACCGTTATGAATTCCGGGACTTTCGCCACGAAGGCAAGTCGGCTTGGGGGAGTGTTGGATTCCTGACGTCGGCGCCAAGTATCCCCGAGGGGCTGAAGAAGCAACAAAACCAAAAGACCTGGACCGACCTTCAGGAAAAAGCAAAGACCGAATCGGGATTGCTGGAGGCGACCCTTTGGGCGGCAATTGGCGAGGCCAAAAAGGACACGGCGAATTGGTGAGGTGGTTGGCGGTATAACAATTTCAAAGGGATAGAAATGCGTTTAAAGGGCTTAGCCATTGCGTCCGGTTTGATTGTGGTGGCTGGGTATTGTCAGGCTGCCGAGGTGGTTAAGTGCTGCGCACCTGATTCGACGGTGGAGCGCCTTGAAGGGGACACGACGGGAGATGGCGCGCGTGCGGCGAAAACCTTGAATGCAAAAACTGATGTGCGCGTGGACAAAAATGGCGATAAGTACACAGTGACGACAAGGCCGGTTGAGACCAGTAAAACGATTCTGCGCGACCAGACTGTAGTTTGCCCACAGCCTGAATCAATAAAGCCGGAATTGGATAGGATGGCAAAGGCTCTTGAAACTATGGCCTTTGTTCAGGTCCTCACCTTGGCCTTGACGGCGGGCGGAGTGCTCTTCACGGTTTTGATTCTGAAGGATTAAGGAGAGCTTGCGGCTCGAAGCGCTGGCTAAGCCCGGTCTAGTCTAGATTCGCTGCGGCGACGACGTCCAAGCTGTCTTCATAGTTATACATCACTACGGTCTTGCCGTTAATACTGATTGAAATGGGACCAAATTCAATCGTGCTTTTGATTTCAGCCAGCCGTTCCGAAACGAACCTGTGGATTGCACGCTTTTCTTCAACTGAAAAATCGGTGCGCACAATCGAGCCAGCGTTAACTTGGGGCATTTTCGACCTCCGGACAGCCCTGCAAGTATAGGACTGCTTCAGCTAAAATGTCGACAACAGAATAAAGGGCTTGGTAATCCCCTGGCTCTAGATCCTCAAATGCACAAGGACGGCTAGAATCGATTCCTAAGATACCTATGGTCTGCCTCATGGACAACTCGCCTTGAGTATAGTTGCTCTTTCGAATCGGCAGGGCTAAAAAAGAACGATATTTCGTCTTGGCCCGAGTCAGCACGGAATCAAAGGCAACTCCAAAATGCTTTTCCATGCAAGGTTGATTTTCGATGTCCGTAACATGCATAACCTTGTATTTGCCGTCGTGTAGGGTGAAGTTGGAAAAAATTAAGTTGTCGGCTGCATTCTCCGGAGTGGAATAACGTCCAGCTTGATTTTCTGAACGCAAGGCAACCAATAGGCCAGATTTCACGTACTTCAGGGTAATGCAGGTTTTAAAGCCAACGAAATCTGTCATGATGGCGTCAATGTGCCGGAAGCAAACTTTGTGAATTGCCCTTAGGCATGTCTCGCGACTAAGGCGAGAATCTCCCCGCAAATTGCGAATCTCTTCCGCCACGAGATGTATCGATTCGTATGCCCGCTGGGCTCGTCTATACCGAATACGGTATACAGTGAAGCCTTGAATAAGGAGAATATTCAAACTTCCAAAGACAATTAAACCACCCGCTGAAAGCCAATCACTTTTTGCATTGATGCCGCCGAAAACAGAATTAGCGTCCGCATAAAAACCAAGCAAAGCAAGGATAGAGGTCCCAGCCCATTCCAAATAAAAGATTTTCTTCCGTAGGATTCGGCTGCCTAATCGATACACTTTTTCAGATAGCATTGGCCGAAAAGGTAAAACCAAAATGTCACGGAAGTAACGTAGCGACAGCGTCTTGCAGTGTCGGTTTTCTTGTCACTCAGCCCATTTGTTTAAAGACTTCATCCCACCGTTTTTTTCAGCCACGCCGTAGCCGTATCCATCACCCTCTGCAATTGCTGAGGGTGCAGCAGCATAAAGGCTCGCCCCGGGATTTTAATCACCCGCTCCCCGAAGCTCGACTTACCCTTGCCCCCCGCAGTCTCAGTCCCCGTCCCCGCAGTAAACTGCCCCTTGCCCTTCCCCTTGGTCTTGCGCTTGCTCGAATACAGATTCGAGCGCGCCGCCTGATGTATTTCCGCACCATCGTTGAGGGCCTGGGCATAGCGCTTATTCGTGCCCGCCGTGGCCGTGTTGACATCGCTGTCGGCGGTGATGCTGCCCACCAGCCCCGCGCCGCCATGACGGTTTAGAATCTTGCCCGGCCAATATCCCTTGCGCTGCCGCTCAGCGATGGTGCTCTTGGCAAGCGGAGCCCAACCTGGGCCCTGTGCCTCAAAATTCTCCTCGACGGCTGCATGCAGGTCGCCTGATAGCTCCACCATGAGCGGGGCGGTGTCCTGCACTTGGGCCGCCACCTTGGCGAGATGGTCGAGCACGGCCTTGTCGGTGATGTTTTTCAGCATGGGGTTTTTGTGGCGTTTAAAGGCCGTTTCAGGGTTGTCCCTGAAACTCCTTGGCGCGTCCGCCATTCGAGGGGTACATTATTCGGGCAATGGAAAACCTCTGGGACCACAAACCCACCCGTAGCGAGCTGGAAGAACTCTTTGGCGATGCGCCCGAAGAGACCATTCGCTCATTCCCACGGGACGAAGACACGGCGCTAGGCGACATTGTCCGGCTATACCAAGTCAGAGGCGAAGATGCGAAGGCCGAAGAGTATGCGGCCCGCATTGAGGACGCGTTATTCCGTGAAGGCTTGCTTTCGCATGATGTGCTTTTCGATCGCAGCAATTAACCCTCGGTTTTAAATAGGGCCTTTAACAAGGCGGTATAGGTTCCTGGGTATTGTGACAGGTCTCCCAGCACGGCCTTAATCATCGCCTCATCTTTGTTTGACAACCGTGCCAACGCGTAAGCCACGGCCCCTTGAAGCTTGGTCCAAGGCAGCCTGAATACCAGCGGCTTAATAACACCGAGCGCGGTTTGCTCATTCACCCCCAAAGCGCTGATGGCTGTGCGCAGATTCGCCACCCACCGCTGATAGCCCACACCCTCGGCCAAAATCTTTTCTTGGTGCGCAGCTTTGCCTCCCAGCTGAGCCAAGAAGTCAGAATAGGTGTGCCGAGCAACCCACTGATTGAGTGTCTCCATCACGGTTTGGGACACGCTGCCCTTCGCAACTTTCATCCAGCCTTGCATGCGGCAATGCCCGATCTCATGCCATAGCGCTTCGATGGCGTATTCCTCGTCAAAGCTCAAAGCCTCTCGCAACGAAACTTTGCGAAGCGCTTGCAATAGATTTTCTGCGCCATTGAATCCGCTGGCTGAAATGCGTCGCGACAATTTGATTTCACCGATGGCATTGGTGGCCATAATGTATTTGGCATTGGTGATTTCAATCGACTTAAAGCCCAACTGAAAAATGCCGGGAGTCTCTTTGTCATAGGCCTTAAGAAGAGTTTCGATGTCGCCATAGCTGGTCACGGGATAACGCTGGGTCAGCCCGGCGGCAGCCACCTCCTTGCGATATGCTTTCGCAATGGCCGGGGTAATGCGCGAAAGGTCGGGCTCGAAGTCCTTCATGCCCGGGTTATAGGACCAGCCCACACCCGTGGCCATGCGCTTGCCGGTTGCTGGGTCGGTGTACACAGCGACGGGCTTCACCTCACCTGTCTTGGCCGAGACCAGGCGCTCTTCGTGAGTGATGGCTTTGCTGCCATCCTCGACGATCAATCCCATGCGCTCGACATCGGCCTGGCTCAAGGCCCGCACGCGGCAACGGCAACCCCAATCGTTCGGCGGAAAGAGATATTTCCAAATGGGATCGTCAATGCGAAACACCTTGCCATGCATGGCACGATGCGTGGGACGCGTGCGACCGTCGAGGGTGGCAAGGTATTGTAAGTAGGGCCGTGCATCCGCATTCTCAACAAACTGCCGCCATCGCCCCGCCGAAAAGTTTGTGGCAGCATTGGTTTGATAAATGCGCTTTAGCCGCCACGGTGATCCGAGTTGTACATCTTCCTCACCATGTGGGCCAAGGACCTTTTGTTTTCCCCACCATCCCGCAGCCTTTAGCTTGGGCTCAAGCTTACGCCGAAACTCTTCGTAGGTGTCGCCCTTAACGAAGATGTCCCGCACACCGTCGTGAAAGTCTTGAAGGATTTCAGCCTTCATCGCTTTGGCAACGGTGAAGGCTTTGCTATGCGCGGTTTGCCATGTCTCATACCAATCCCAATTAATGACATTGCCCTTGCTCTCGAAGAATTCGATAGCGCGGCGAGGCGGCATATTGAATGCGGCCGCAATGTCGGGCTTGGTAACGCCCATGGCTATTTCTGCGCCGAGAGCCCGCCGACAATGTCAGCGACGAAAATGGGTTGGGTCATCAAGGTGAGAATCTGGTCATCGTCCATCAAGGGATAAGCCTCGACGAGGGCTTTTTGGATTTCCTCGGCCGTGGTGCCTTTTTGCAAGAGTTTCCAAACCGGCTTTAAAAGCTTATCCATCATGCTTTGAAGTTCTTCGGCGGGAATGCTATTCACTGCATCCTCCAGCGCCATGGCGGCATCGCTTTGCTGAGCGAAGGTGACGGGCAATGCGAATTTCTTTTTGACGACGACCTTGGGCGGTACCGCCGCTCCGGGCTCGGGCTTAGCCGCAGGGTTCTCGGCGGGCGGCGCCGTAGGCTTGGGCTCCTCGATGTCGAATTGGTCTTGAGGCAGGTCGTAGGCCTCGGAGATATAGACCTTCTTGAATTTCACACCGAGCTTTTCGGTGAGAGTAGCATCGCGCGTGGCAAGCTCCTGGTCGACATCCTTCTTCTCCCAAATGTCGAAGGTGGGAATGTCGGTTTCGCTGGGCCAGTTCAGTTTGTAAATCCACCGAACGAGTTGATTGTATGCAGCCTCGCACATGCGCGCGTCACCGTCACGAATCTCATCCATGACCTTGGTTGCGGTGTCGCTGCCGCCTAGCTTACCTGCGGTGCTATTGGTCGCGCCTTCATGCCCGCGCATGACCACCGACATTTCCGCTTTGCAAAATTCAACGAGGCGGCTATACACGTCCACCGATCCCGATTTGCCGCCGGCTTCTAATAGGTTCACGTCGGCATCGGTCGGAACGACAGCGACGGCATCTTGCACCATGCTTGCGAGTCTGTCATTGAGCGCGTCGTATTCCTTGGGGTCCAAACCACGCGGCAGTTTGCCGATAACCCATGGCATGCCGTAGCGTTCGCCGAAGGTCACCCAGAAGGAATATCCATTGCGCTTGAATATCGACGGCCAGAAGCAGCGCGACAGGTCGCCGATGCCATAAGGGTTGGCATAGCTCGCGTCATTGGTTGGGCAAAGGAATTGATAATCGGGAACGACTTCGCCTTGCCAATTGTCCTTGCTCTTGAATAGCAGGCGATTCTGATTGTCAAAGGCAAACCACTCTTGAGGCTTCTGTTCGATGCGTGTGGGTAAGCGCACGCCGTTGATGACTTCCCACTTGCAAATTTCAATGGGCACGTAACCGAAGAGTGAGGCTTCGAACATTTGCGATCGCAAGCGGTGATGGTCGAGCGTTTTCAAATGGTCCTCGACGAGGCGAGCTTTGCGCGACTTCGACTTCGCGCGATTGAGGCCCCATTCCATACTCTGCAAAGCCGACTTGCGTGATTTCACCGCTCCCGAGAGCGAGCCATCGGAAAGCAGCTCGCGGTATTTGCTGATGTCGATGCCTCGCGCCTTGAGTATGGGATCGGGATTGGGGAGCTGATTCATCCACCCGGCATATTCGCCCATGGCTCGGGCGCGCGTAGCGATTTCGCCGCCTATGACCGGCACCGCCTGCACGGGCACAGGAGCCGCGCCGAAGCGCGCGACGGGGCTGGTGGATGATGTGAAAAAGTGCGTCATGGCTGTGTCCTATCGAGTGAGGCCGTAGCCGTGGAGTATGCGGCCGATGCTGCGGCGCACGCCGCTGCGAATGGTGAGAGGGCCGGAGCGCGCGGTCTTGGCTGCGTGGTGGGCGAGGGCTGCGGCCCAGAAGTGATCTGCGTGGCCAATTTGTTCTGTCGACTCAGCGTCGAAGCGGACATTGCCCGCTGTCGTCACCAGTTTTTGGATGGAATGAAATGACGCCCGGACAATGGGATCGTCGGGCATTATGAAATCACGATCCTCCATGGCCCTCTTCATGTCGACAGCCAGCTCTTCTTTCACTGGATTGGTAAAGCCCACGCATTCGACTTTGTATTTACCGAACTCTTCTTGCAACTCTTCGCCCAATGGAATACCCATGCCGGTATAATCGAGGCAGAGCCGCCGGAAGCGCGACAGGCATAATAGGGTGCGCAAAAAATCCTTTTGGATTTTGAAGCGAGTGTCTTCATAGGCTTGAATGTTCCTAGTGATTTCGCGGTCGCGCTTGCCAATCGTCCATATCACTGCGAAATCTTTCACGCGCGCAATATCCCAGCCTGCATACATATCCTCGTCGACGTCGACGAGGTTTTGCCGTATGCCGTCTCGGCAGCAATTTGAAATCAGTTCATGATTGAAGAAGGCTGATTCCGAATCTTGGGCGATGCAGCAGAACTCTTCCAGCCAAATGTATTCGAGGCGGCAATTGCGGCGCTGCTCGTCGAGCCAGTTCTGTCTCTCTTCGGCGGTGGTCACGCGTCCGCGTATTTTATCGAGTAGCCCCTGCTCTACGGCCTTGTGAATGGTGACGATGTGCAGGGACCAGCCGGTCTTGCCTGCCTTCGTGTCCTCACAGAACTCGTAGAATAAACCCTTGCCTTTGTCGCTGGAGATGATGCGGATGGCGTAACCCCAAATGCTTGCCGAGGCATAAGCCGCTTTCCACATGGCTTGCTGGTCTTTATGATGCGCGAATTCATCGAGCACCACCTTGCCACCCTTGGAGCGAAATCGATTGGGGTTTGATGTGAGCGCATGAATGCGGCCGCCATTTGGGGCCTCGATGCAAAGGGCTTTGATGCTGTGGTCGCTATCAATGACGACTTCGCCGAGCTCTCGCGCCCCCGCGTCATAGACCTCGAACCACATGGCACAGTAGAGGATGTATTCCTTGGATGCGCTTTCATCGGCTGAAGAGAACCAGACGTTTTTGGTTTTACGACCGGGGGTGTATTCGGTCTCGTTTAGAATGTCGGTGACATCTTCAAACGCTTGCGTATAGGAAAAGCCGGTGCGTCGGCTTTTCTTGGCCATCTTGATCAGCTTTTTATCGGCTAACCAATCCAATTGATATTGGAGGAAATAACTCGCCTTTGTGGCGGCGGGATCAACCAGGGATGCCAAGGATGTCCCTTTGCACGCGCTTGATGGTGTCGGTGCTTATCTCTTGCTTCTTGGGGGCTTCCGCCGCAGCTTCCTTTTTCACCGCGTCAGCAAATTCTTTTTCTTTGTTGGCTTTGCCGAGTATGCCGCGAAACAAAATCGCACGACTCTGGTCAATGGGCTTGCCTTCCATGAGATCTTCTTTGATGCTGCGGCAAAGCTCGCGAGCAAGCTCATTTAACTCGTCCGGGAAAGATGCGATGGCGGCGAGCCGATTCGCTCGCTTAATGTCCCAGTCATTCCCGGCTTGCTTTTGTTCACCCTTCCATGTGGTGATGGTGCGCTCGGAAATGTTGAGCGCAGCGCCTATGGCTGCGGCGGTCTGGTTCATCACCACATAGCGCCGCTCAACCTCTTCGATAAACGCAAGCTTCTTAGCCAAGGTCTTGCCGCATATCGATGAGCGTGGCGTCAACTTCGCGCAGTTCGGTGGCGATCTCATGCAGGCGCACTCCGGCCGTCATGATTCTCTCGGTGGCGAGATTCGCGGGATTGGGTTGGTAAGGGTCAAGGTCTTGTCGCATGGAGACGATCAGAGACTTTGCTTCGACCCGAAGCATGCGCTGCTTTTGTTCGGTCTGCGCGATACGGCCCCGCAGCATGGTGCCTTCGTGGCTCATGCTCTCTCCTGCTGTCTGGCGTGTTGGCTGCCGCTTTGAACGCCGTTATAACTGCGATTATCAAGCGCTTTATCGATTCGCCCGTGTAGGACGCCCATTCCCCGGTTGATGTCGTTGATGTCGCGGGATTGGCTGTCGAGTTTGGCATTGATGCTTGCGAGTTCGCCCGTGTGGGCTGAGACGTTATCGAGCAGGCCCTTGAATAATCCGTATTGCCGCTCTCGCTCTCGCGCGTCCTCTATGAATTTCTGATTCCACCTTTCGTCAGCCATTTTCACCAGGACGTCGATGCGATCACTGTCCTGCTTTTGGACCCTCACCCAGACCTTCATGGAGATAAAGAACATCACGAAACACATGCCCGCGATGCCGCCAGCTTTTGCCGCAGCAAGGAGAAACGCGCTTTCAGGACCTGACGGAATTAAGGGGAGCATAAAGCCCTTTCGGCACTAGGGATAGAGGCGGCCAAATGGCCGCCTAATAGGATAGCGCCAAACCTTAGCCACGAGCGCGGCCAATGGTTTTGCGCCCGGAACGATTAGGCCGCTAGGTTATTGCACGTACGATGGCGATGCGCTTTCAGCGTCTTCAACCTAAAGCGGAAACGAATGTCACAAAAGCTTTTTTACGAAATCTTCAAGCCGGGAATATACCCTCAAGGTGATTTCCCCGCCAGCTTCTGCGAACAGGTCGCCGCGAATTACGATCCGACCTTCAGCGAAGCGCCTGTCACTCCTGACCATGCGATAAGCGGCCCCGCCTTAGGTTGGGTCGACGGCTGCAAGTTCGATGACGGCGTTCTCAAAGTTTCCTTCGGCCAAGTCAGCGACGCAATGGTTGCGGCTATCGCGCAGGGTGAATACAAAAAGGTGTCAGCGGAGTTCGTGCAAGACCTCGGCGGCAAAGGCCCCTATCTCTATGCCGTATCGCTGCTCGGCGCACAGCATCCCGCCGTGCTTGGCCTCAAGCCTATCACCTTTGCGAATGCCAGCACGGCCGTGGTGAAGTTTGAAGCTGAATTCGTGCCCATGCCCCTGGCGGCGGCTTCCGATGTTGGAGGTGTGCAAGCGCCTGCGACGAGCGAAGCCCCGCAAACCCCCGCACCCGTTATCCCTGCCGTCGCCGCTTTCGCGGATGAGAATGATCCTGTGAAGCTCAAGGCAATGCTCGTCGAGGCGAATACCAAGGTCGCCACCTTCGCAAGTCAAGTGACCGAGATGAGCGCGCGCATTTCATCCAACGACGTTACCCAGCGGAGGCTGTCCTTTGAGACCTTCCTCGCGGAACGTATCGAATACGGCAGCCTCAATGATGAATGCAAGGCTCACTGCCTAAAGCTTCTGTCCGCTCTCGATGGCGTCGCCAAGTTTTCGACAGGGGAATCGCCCGTCGATGTGCTCAAAGCTTTCATCAACGCTCTTCCCAAGTTTGCGCCTGGCGGAGAAATCGCGACGCGCGTTGCGGCTTTGGATGGCCTTCCTGTCGGCGGAGTCAACACCTTCGGTGCGAATGTCGATCCCGAACGCTTGGCTCTCCACAATAAAATCACCGCTTTTGCGGCTCAACGAAAAATCACCTACGAGCAAGCCGCCGCGCAGCTCACTTCCAAAGGATAAGCCATGGGTCGTCTTAGCAATCTCCGGGTCGCTGACCCTGTTCTCACTCAACTCACTCGCGGTTATACCAACGCTGAGTCCATTTTCCAGTCGCTCTTTCCCGTCGTGTACGTGGAAAAAGAAGCAGGTACGATTCCCGGCTTCGGGAAGGAAGCTTTCAAGCTTTATAATACCGAGCGAGCCCTGCGTGGGAAGAGCAATCGCATCAACCCCGAAGATATGACCCCTGTCTCTTTCGTTTGCAAAGAGCACGATCTCGAATATCCTATCGACTACCGCGAGGATGCGGAGGCGGCTCTGCCTCTGCAAAAGTACGCCGCCCGCACGGTCAAGGATGGGGTCAAGCTTCAGCTTGAGAATATCGTATCGACCCTGTTGCAGGACACCGCCACCTTTTCTGCCAACAATCGCCTCGCACTTGCGACCACCACGTGCTGGTCCGCCCCCTCCACCAGCACTCCCTTGGCGGATATCCGTGCGGGCCGAAACGCCGTGCGCGCTGCCATCGGTAAGCGTCCCAATTTATGCGCCTTTGGCGCAGCGGCCTTCGAGGCCATCTCCGAACATCCTGCTGTCCTGGATCGCATCAAGTACACCCAAACCGGCGTTGTCACGGCAGAGCTTCTCTCCGCCCTCATTGGCATGAAGGTTGTGGTGGGCGAAGCTATCAAGAGCTCTGACGCAAATGTCTTCTCAGATATCTGGGGCGATAATGTCATCATGGCTTATGTGCCATCCGTGGCGTCGCAAGAAGAACGTAACGAATATGAGCCGAGCTTTGGATACACCCTTGTCAAGCGCAACAGCGATCTTGTCGACCTCCGCACCGAAGACGGCAAGCTCGAAATCGTTCGCTATACCGAAATCGCGGTGCCCAAGCTCCTCGGCGCCGACGCGGGCTTCCTCATCTCGAACGTGGTTGCCTAAGCCATGGCCAAGAAAATCCAACCGGCGTCCGGCCAAGAGCCGGACTCTGGAGCCGCTCCCTTCCTGGCGGCAAACTCTGCTGCGTCTGTGGGGGCTGTGGGTGGGGCAAACCTTGTAACTCCGTCCTCATCCCCCTCCCCAGACGCGGCGGGCCAAAATACCGCAGACGAGGACGGAGAGCAACAGGCGGCTGGACATCCGCCCGAAGTTCTCGCCTCGTCTTCGGTAGCCTCTCCCATGCCTCGCCTATACAAGGTGATGCTCGGCCCTATCAAACGCGAAAGCGGTCTGGCTCGCACGGGTGACCTCATTCGCCTCACTGATGCCGAAGTTCGCGGCATCGCTCACTTGCTCGAAGCCCTTCCTCTGGAGCCCACATGAAGACTATGCAGCCTCTTTTGACCACCGCAATTCTTGCGATTGCAGCCCTCACCAAGCACCGCTTCGTCGGCTATGATGGCGGCGTTTGTGCTGCCAATGCGCGTGCTCTAGGCGTCGCTCAACTCAACGCCGACATCAACGAAGTTGCGTCGGTCACGACCGACGGCATCATGCTCGTCGAAGCAGGCGCGGCCATTGCCACGCCCGGCTTGCCTATCGCGTCCGACTCACTCGGTCGAGCAGTGACCGCCACGGCCATGTCAGCCACCGTACCCGGCTCGGGCACCACGGTGACGTCGTCCTCGGCTCAACCTGCCATGACCATTGCCGGCGGCTACCTGCCCCAAGGCGTCAACGGTTACGCCATTGACACTGCCGCCGCTGCTGGCGACATCATCCGCATCAAGCTGGCCTAAAGGAGACTACCAGCACGAACAAACGCCCCCCAGAGAAGGCCCGTCTTGGCTGCAAAGCTGAGGCGGGCCGTGGGGTACCGTAGCTGACACATTACCATGGCTTACTGCACGCTCGCAAATATCACCGACCAAGAGTCCGTGCAGACGCTCGTTCAATTGACCGATGACGAGAATACCGGCGTGATGGACGAAACCAAGGTCGATGCTGCCATTCTTTCCGCCGATGCGGAAATCGACGGCTACTTGCAATCGCGTTATCCGACCTTGCCTTTGCCTCCTCCTGTGCCTCAAGTCGTGATTAACATCTCGCGCAATATTGCCATCTACGAACTTTATTCTCGGCGTGGACAAGGAAGCGTGCCGGAAAATGTTGCGTCACGCGCATCACGTTCGCGCCAAATGCTCGTCGACATCGCGAAAGGCGTCATCAGTTTGGGCGCTTCGGCTCCCGTTTCGGCTGCTGGGATTTACAAGGGCAATAAAACGGCTTGCGATCAGGTCTACGGGCCAGGGTCTTTGGCTGGTTTTGGTCCGGGAGCATCTGTCCGATGACTACCCAGATTTTGCGAATTTCGGCACCCCTCACCAAAACCCTGGAAACAGGCCTAGGAGCGAGGCTGTCTGTCAATGGGGAAAACGGCCCGATGGAAAACCGTTTAAACGTTTTTAAACGGGGTACGTCCGTTTTTAAACGGGGTTTGGGGGGCGGTCATGCTTGATTTTGCCTCCGCCGCCGAAAATCTGCTTTTGGAGGAGGGTGGATACCAAAATTCCCCCTCGGACCCCGGCGGTGAAACCCGTTTCGGGATTTCGAAGCGCTCTTACCCCGATTTAGATGTCAAAAATCTGACCAAAGCCAACGCTTTGGAGATTTACGAGCGCGACTTTTGGAAAAGGGCGCGTTACGGTAGCATGTCGGATACCTTGATAGCGTATAAGGTTTTTTCATTTGCGGTGAACATGGGGCCAACGCAGGCGCATGTTTATTTCCAAAAAGCCATTAACGAGATTGCCGCCAATCTCAATTCGACGCGCCCAGTTGTGAAAGTCGATGGTGTCTTTGGGCCCAAGACTTTGCTTCAGGCGAACTGGATTGATGCTTGCGGAGATTCTTCCGCCTTGCTTTTTCATTTTCTCAAATACGCACATCAGCATTACACTGCTGCCGCGCGAAAACAGCCCGACGCATATCGCGGTTGGATTAACCGAATCTTCTTTGCCCCGGTAAATCTCAAGGAGTCGCTGTGAAAACTCTGGTCGATTCAATTTCTTTGCGCCAATTAGCGACTGCGCTTTTCGTGGTTTTGCAAACCGCGATCCTTAATTGCGTTTGCGGCTTGCCTTTCCAAATCCTT
>JAYUVP010000076.1:0-3189 GCA_043753995.1 Fibrobacterota bacterium | reverse complement strand
CCTGTATAAGCTCATGTTCGATCGCTTCACCGGCATGCACGGTCTCAACAATCTGATCTGGGTGTGGACCACGGACGAAGCCGGGGACGCGCTGGACTGGTATCCCGGCGACGCCTACGTGGACATCATCGGCCGCGACTATTACTTCTATCCGCGCATCGCCAACCACGGCTCCCTGGTGGCCTCCTTCGAGAAGCTCAAGGATCTGTTCGGCGGCACCAAGCTGATCACCCTGAGCGAAAACGGATCCGTCCCCTATGCCGACAGCATGCAGGCCGACGGCGCGGGCTGGTCCTATTTCATGCCTTGGTACGGCGACTACACCATGGATGGCTGGGCCCATGACAACACGGCCGCGGATTGGAAAGCCATCCTCACCCATCCTTACACCCTCACTTTGGATCAAATGCCGGGCTGGGCCAACTACACGGGTATTCACGCTGAACGTCCGCGCTTGGGGGCCCAGGCAAAAACCGGCTTTACCCTGCGCTATGCCGCCAGCGGGCTGGAGTTGACCTTATCGGGAGGCGTGAGCGCGAGGACGGTGGATGTGCTGAACCTGAGCGGTGTCCGCATCAGTACCCTGGTTGCGGATCAACCGGAGAAGCCGGGATATTCCCATTTCAAAATAATGGGCTTGCCTCCCGGAGTGTATCTCGTCAAAGCCGGATCCGTCCCCATTCCGATTGCGATAGGGATGAATCCGCCGGAATAATCCTTTGGCCGGGCTACCAGTTCCAACTTTCCTTCCCAGGGCCATAGATCTGGGAATCATGGACATTGTAGCAGCCGTTCGCGTCGACCTGGATGGGAATCCAGACGGCACGCGCCCTTAAGCCGTTTCCAAAAGTCAAATTGGCGCGAATCTGAACGCTGGAAGGACGGGGTGACGTCGAATTGTCGGGTGCGAAGTCCTTCCAGCTCCAGGTCAAAGTATCCTTCAAGGGAAAACCGATGGACGTTCTAATCACCTTGCTATTGGAGAAAAGGAGGCTATCCGGGCCTGGCTCCAGATACGAGTAATTCATTACCCAGTTGACGACGGGACTATCGATCGGACTTTCGGTGACATCCAAAACGAATTTCAAAGTGTCGCCGCAAGCCGGAGTGTTGAGCTGACCATCGTAATTCAAAGTGAACTTCGAATTCAAAAGAGTAGGCCGGGTAATGCGTACCTGGATATTTTGCTTGGGGAGGGGACTTAAATTCCCTTCTTGGTCCTTGGCGCGAACTTGATACGTTCTCACGAAAATCGGGGCGGTGTTCGGCAGTGTCGCAAAGGCATAGCTAAAGTCATCCACGAAGTTCGTAACTTTAGCCAAGCCTTGGTTTCCGTTGGGAATATCCGAATTCGGCTCATCGGAGTATTGAATCCAATATCCCTGCAAATCCGCTACCACGACCGGATCCCATTTCAAGGTCACAATCCCGTAAACGGAATCATAGGCAGCCGTGATATTTTGCGGAGCGGGGGGTTGCAGGCTCAAATCACGGATCAGATTCCTGACGGGAAGGGCCGTTGTCGCTCCCGAAGCGACGACCACGGGGCTGTCGATGGCGGTTTCGAAACCTTCCGAGAAATAATTCATCCGGTAGGATCCCTCCGGCACACCGGACAGCGAATAATTTCCCGCCGAATCCGTGACGGCCACATAGGTGGAGCCTTGCAAGTAGCAGAAAACCAGGCCGATGCCTTTATCGGTTTCGGCATCGACGGCTTTACCGGAGATGGCGCCCGGCGCCTTCAGGGTATCGGTGCCTAAATCCTGAGCCACCTCCAAATATTTGACTTTGGGGATCAATATCGCGGCTTGCCCCGGATCCGTTTCCCCGTAAATGTTATAGACCCCGACGTCGAGATTCCTCAAGGAATATTTTCCGTCGCGATCGGTTTCGACCGCGACCGCATTGACGCTGTCCAATCGCTTGGAAACGCTGTTGGGCGCTTGATTCGCCGGCCAGGCCTTAACGTGGGCGCCGGGAACGGGAGTGCCATGCGCATCCACCAGGGTCCCATAGAGGCCCTGGCCCGTGGTGGTTTGCGTTGCGCTGCCCTCGCAGCCGCCCAAAAGCGCGAGCACGGCCGATCCGAGCCCCAAGGCCAGAATCCCCACGGTGGACCTGAAAAAATTTCGCGAAAACATATTTCACCTTTCTCCGGAAAGTTCGGAGTCGCGAGTGAGGGGGAACAATTGGATATTCAGTTGCATGACGCGATCCACTTTTTGATCCTTTTCAGCCAGGACCAGAACGCATTGCCGCAACGCTTTGATCGCGGCTTTGACTTTTTCCACGCTTTCGGCGGAGAGCGTGGCCGTGAGGGTGGACATATCCCGCGCTTTCTGGGGGTGGCGATCGATGGACTCCATGGCCAATTTCATGGTTTCCGTCTGGAAATTCTCGACATGCAGGGTTTCGCCCAAGCCGTCGGTGGTGAGGAGCGTCGCGGTTTGTTTATAGAAGCCGCTCGCGTCCTTGGCGATCATGCCCAGTTTTTCCAGCAAGGCGATGGCCTTTTTCACTTCCTGCGCCGGCACCGAAGGATCCAGCTTACGGCCAAGCGCTTTGAAATCGTCTTTGAAGGGAGTGTAAAAAAGCAGCTCCCGAAGCGCGGCATGATACCATTTGCTGAAGTAGGCGTATTTCTCGGGTGAAATGACGTCCAAGGAAATCCGGCCGAGGGAAAGCATTTTGGAGTAGTGCATGTTTTTGATCTCCAGGCTCCCTGCTTGATTGAAATTGACGAGGTGGAGCAAATACTCCTCTTCCTGCTTGGTCAGCTCCAGGGCCCGGGCCAGCCGGAGCGCAGCGGGAGCGGACAAGGAGCGGCGGCCCGCGAGGATATCCGCGAATGCGCTGGAGGAACCGTAGCCCGCTTTTTTACAGAAATAGCGATGGGAAAATTTCGGATCGCGCCTTTTCTTTTCATCGTAACAGTCTTTTAGGAATTTCCGGAAATCCGTATATGCGGTAACATCGGGTATGGAAGGTTTCATCGTCCTTAAAACTACTCCGGGATTTTAATGAGGCGTTGCGCTTAAGGCCAGAAACCGCTCTGATGTTGCGAGCAGTGAAATTGGAATATGGGCGTAATTTGACCAAAATAGGCGCATCCTTGAGTATCAATGTTAAAAATTCGGAGTGCAGCGGTTACCATACGGAACGCATATGGGGAACCCGAATTCCGAG
>JAYUVP010000075.1:0-9195 GCA_043753995.1 Fibrobacterota bacterium | reverse complement strand
GGGAATTTTATTCCACTATGCTGGTCTTTATGACAGTAGCATTATTGAATTTGAAACAGCCAATCGACTGCATGAGGATTTGTTCACCAAGTCGGTGAGCAATGAAGCCGCGGCTTTCCTTACAAATGACAATGCCCGCCCCTATCGCGGAGCTCCGCATGAAATCGTGCTCATGCACCTGTATCAAGCCTTCAATTACTTGGCCTTGGGAAAAACGGACGAGGCCTTGGTTGAGGCGCGGCAAACCCAAACTTTTCTGCAAGAGCTCCAGAGAAAGGCGGGTAATGATTCCAAGGCCTATGTCGACGACGGTCTTTACCGCACCATAGCCGCCCTGGCTTATGAGTCGGCCGGACAAAAGGACGACGCCCTCATTTCGCTTTATCACGCCATCAAGGCCTATCGCCGCGACGGCGAAACTCCGCCTCCGTCACTCGCGCGCTATGCCGCTCGTGCCTTTGTCGCCCAGGATAGGCAAGGTGATTTGGACGCCTTGAAATTGGCGCCCGCCGCATTGCCCATCGCTAATGAACCCGTCTTTGGGGAAAGTGCCGAAATCATTTTGGTAGGATCGAGCGGCAAAGCCCCGATGTTAGATCAAACTGTGATTTGGGGAACATGGGTGCGTGATGGCGTGCTCGTGATTCATTGGAAGGGGCCGAATGGCCAAGTCACTGAAACCTTGCCCGCTCCGGGCCTGCCTGCTTCCCAAATTCAAAATGCCGCCAAAGGAAAGCGAACGCGATCCGGCACCACCTTTCACATCAAATTCTCTTTGCCATCGCTGAAGGAAACGTCCTCGCGAGCCCGGCATTTGACTTTGTCGGTGGATGGCATTGGTGAAGTGAAATCGGAAACCTATGCGAATTTGGACGTCTTGCTCAAAAAATATTTGCAAGAATCGCGTACATCCGTCCTGACCCGCACCGTGGTGCGTGTCATTTTACGCACCATTACCGCCGAGCAAACCAAATCCGAACTCAATTCGGGCAATCCCTGGTTGAATTTATTGCTTAATGTCGGCACCGATGTCTTGGCTGACCAATTGGAGCAAGCCGATGCGCGCACCTGGTTTTTATTGCCTCGCACCGTGGAAATCGCCCGGCTGGCCGTTCCTCCCGGAACCTATGTAGCGACGGCCAGGGCTGAGGACGAACGAGGATCGGCTGTGGCGACGCAAAACTTCCCGAATGTCACGGTGAAGGCACGCGAGAAGCGTTTTGTGTTTTTACCCGCTTGGCAATAAAAGCCGCGTACGTTTGCCTCAGGGGAAAAAGGCCCTTTGCACGGCCCAATAAAGCCCGACCATTGCGATTCCCGTGGAAACAGGCACGACGATAGCCCGAAAATACCAGCGTTTTTTCCAAAACCATACCGTAGCCAATACAGCCAAGGAAACGACGGTCAATTGGCCCAATTCTACGCCGAGATTGAAACCAATCAGGGTGCTCCAAAATTCAGATTTGGGTATCCCCAATTCCTTAAGAACCCCGGCGAAGCCGAGACCATGCACGAGTCCGAATAGAAAGACAATCAACCAGCGCGTAGGTTTCAATTTGCGGAAGAAAATGTTTTCAATCGCTATTACGGCTATGGAAAGCGCGATCAAGGGTTCGACAATACGCGATGGAAGGTTGACCACGCCCAACAAGGATAGCCCCAAGGTGAGAGAGTGCGCCAAGGTGAAAGCTGTGACTTGTAAGAGAAGGGGGCGCAAGAGGGTGGAAAAAAAGAATAGGCCCACGACAAAGAGAATATGATCCAGGCCCCGGGGCAAAATATGCAGGAAGCCCAGGCTCACAAAGCGAAAAAAGCCGCCCTGAATATTCGACGTCGCTGAGGTTCTGGTGGTGTCGGTGGTGGCCTCGGCGCGGGCTTGCAGGCTATCGCGCAGCATGGGCAAGCGTATCATCTTGTCGGTGGTCACCCAGGTTCGCTGCACCAATTTGCCATGCCAGTAAATCGAAACTTCGCTTAGGGGTTGCACGCCTAATTCCAAAAACAATTGCACCCCAACGGCCAGTTTCCCTTGGGGTTCGGCCAGCTTGGTGGCAAAGGACATAATGAAGGTCGGGCTGAAAATATCCGCACTGTCGATATGATTGATATCCGTTTTTCCTGTGGACGTCCAAGAAACAACCTTGATATCGCTGATACCTTTATTATTGACCTCGAGCTTGAGCCGGCTTTGCAGATAATAAGCGGATTTTTCGAGGAGACGTTGATATTGACCATGGTTGGCACTGTCACGAGATGGCCATTCCTGAATAGTCGACAAAACATCATCACGATTGACGTCCATTGAAAACCAGAGCGTGTCCGGGTCACGAATTTCAATTCGGATTTTGGAGGTACCGTTGGGATGGGCCATAGCCTTGCCTGGCAAAATGGCCAATAGCAGGAACAGAAACCCAATCGCATGAAGGGAAAAAAACTTTTTACTTCGCATAGCCTGAAACTTTCCCTGAGGACCAAAAACTTAGGCCGGAAACCAAATCACATCCTTAGCGTCAGCCCTGAGGCGCACTTTATCGCCGCGAACATAGCCAGAATTACCGTGAAAATAAGCCCGCAACAATCGCCCTTGCAATTCCACCACCACAATTTCGGCATGACCCAGCCGCTCCGTCGCCACGACTTGCGCCATTCCCAAGGGATCGGCGACCAATTCCAAACATTCCGGTCTTAGTCCGGCGCAGACGCCGCTTTCGATGGGCAAGCCGAGACTTTGAGCTTGCTGCGGGGAGAAAAGATTGATGGGCGGCATACCCAATAAGCGCGCCACGCGCGAATGCTTGGGCTTGGAATAAACCCATTCGGGTTTGCCGATTTGCAGCACCTGTCCAGCATCCATGACGACCAGGCGATCGGCCAAGGTCATCGCTTCTCCCTGATCGTGGGTGACATAAATCATGGCAATGCCGGTTTCGCGCTGGATGCGATGCAATTCCGATCGCAAGTTCTCACGTAATTTGGCATCGAGGTTTACCAAAGGCTCGTCAAACAAGAAAAGCGAGGGACGGCGGACCATGCAGCGACCGATGGCGACTCGCTGCAATTCCCCCCCGGAAAGATGGCCGGGCAAGCGATCCAATAATGGGCCAATGGAAAGCATTTCAGCGGTTTGCTGGATGCGATTTTCAATTTCGGCTTTGTCTAAAACCCCGCGACCGGGCCTTAATGGAAAGGCCAGGTTGTCGTGTACGCTGAGATGCGGATACAAGGAAAAATTCTGAAAGACCATGGCGATGTCGCGACCATCCGGCGGCCAGGTAGTAATGTCCTTACCGTCACGCAAAACCGATCCGGAATCGGGTTTTTCCAAGCCCGCGACAAGGCGCAATAAGGTCGACTTTCCCGCTCCGGCGGGACCGAGGACAACCAGCAATTCATGCTCGGCAATGCTCAAATCGATACCGGCGAGGGCCGTCACTTGGCGGCTACCCTGGCTATAGGTCTTATGCAGGCCGCTTAAGTTCCAGGCGGGCATTTCACCTCCACGGCTCGCCAAGGCAAAAGTTCACTGGTGGCTCCGTCGAAAAATCGGCAAGCCGAAGGCATGACCTGAACGCGAACCGCCTCACCTCGCATGAGCTTCACTCCCGCCGGCAACCAGGATCTCAAGGGCTTATCGCCGAAGCGCATTTCCAGTAAATTGGCCGCGCCTAAAGCCGCAGTATGCTCGACAACCAAGGAAGCGCCGCTATCCCCCACCAAGACCCATTCAGGACGAATGCCGACCGTGCAAGGAATTTCGCCCGCGGCTTGGGCATGACGGCCTCGTAAGGCGGTAAGGCCTTCGGTGACTCGCAAGCGCATACCCAGTCCCTGCAAGGTGACCCATTCTCCTTGTCGCATGGCTGGCAAAAGATTCATGCCCGGCGTGCCCACGAAATCTGCGACGAATAAATTGGCTGGCTTATCGTATAGAGATTGCGGGAGGTCGCATTGCTCCAAGCGACCTTCGCGCATTACGGCGATCCGATCGCCCAAGGTCATCGCCTCGATTTGATCGTGGGTGACCAGGAGGCAAGTCGCTTGGCGTGCTTTTAAATCGCGGCGTATCCATTCCCACACGGTTTCACGGGTAGCGGGATCCAAGGCCGACAAAGGCTCGTCAAAAAGGAAAAGCTTGGGACGACGCACCAAGGCGCGGGCCATGGCGATTTTTTGCCTATCTCCACCGCTCAATTCACGCGGCCTGGATTTCGCCAAATGTCCAATTTCAAAACGATCGAGCCAGGCCATGGCCAAACGATTGGCTTCGGATTCCGACACTCCCTGTGCGCGCAAAGGGAAGGTGACATTGGAAAGCACATGGAGATGCGGATAAAGCGTGAAGAGCTGAAAGACCATGGCGACATCGCGCTGATGGGGCAGCCAGGTCGTCACATCTTCTCCAGCCAAGGTCACGGTTCCGAGATCGGGCTTTTCCAAGCCCGCTAAGATTCGCATGAGGGTGCTTTTGCCGCAACCACTGGGGCCGAGGGTCACCAAAAACTCGCCCGACTTGATATCGAGATCCATCGGGGCGAGAGCAAGCCGGCCGTCAAAGGTCTTGGCAATGCCTTGCGCCTTCACCAAATCAACCTTGCTAACCGCTTGCGAACTGCTGGGTGAAGCCATGAGCCTATTCCTTCACCGCGCCCAGGGTAATGCCCCGAAGCAAGAAGCGCCTTACGAAAAAGGTCAGGAGCACGGGAGGCAAGATGGAAATCAAGCCGGCGGCGGCGAGTGGGCCCCAAGGCACCTGGCTCGAATCGGCGCTGATGGCATGCACCCGTACCGGCAAGGTTACGGCATCGATGCTGGTCAAGGTGAGGGCGAAGGCATATTCATTCCAAGCCCCGAGAAAGCAAAGCACCGCCGTAGCGGTTAAGCCAGGCACGACTTGGGGCAAGACCACCAGGCGAAAGGCTTCGAAACGGGTATAGCCGTCGAGCATGGCTGCTTCTTCATAGGCACCGGGGATTTCATCGAAAAAGCCCTTCATCATCCAAGTCGCCAGGGAAAGGTTGAGCGTGGTATAGAGCAAAATCAAACCGGTGCGCGTGTCTTGCAATCCCATGCGGCTATAGAGAAAGCTGATAGGAACGGCCACGGCCATGGGAGGTAATAAGCGTGTTCCGAGAATGAGGAGCTGAGCAAAACGCGAACCCCTGAAGGTGAAGCGACTGAGGCCGTATCCGGCCATGGCGCCGGCCATGAGGCTGAGCAAGGTGGAAAACACAGCAACCACGGTCGAGTTTAGGATGGGGAGCAAGGACTCACCATCTTCAAGCAGACGACGATAATTTTCGAAAGTGAAGCGAAACCAAAAACTGTTTTCGGGCGCCGCGCCGCCGGGAAAAAAACGCGGGGGCGAGGCTGCGGTATCGGGCGCAAGTTTGACGCTGGTGATCAGCATCCATAACATGGGTGACAAAAACAAAATCACGGCAAAAATGCCGGGAAGAACGCGCCAAGACCATTTTTCGCGCCTCATGAGCGGCGCTCCTTGACGCGATCGAATAGCACCGTGGTTATCCAGGCGAGCCCGAAAGAAATAGCCAGCATCAAATAGGCGAGGGCTGCGGCTTCACCTAGGGAGCTACTGCCCGCAAAGGCGCGGGCATGCAGTAAAACGCTGATCACCGTAGTGGATTGCTCCTCGAAATTGCCATTCAAAACCATGGCGGAGTCGAAAACCTTGAAGGTGTCGACTATGCGAAAGACCACGCCCAAGAGCACGAGGGGAGTCGCCAAGGGTAAGGTGACGTGACGAAAGCGAAACCACCTTCCAGCTCGGTCCACCATGGCCGACTCATAGAGGACTTGGGGAATGCCATTCAAGGCGGCGAGGCTGATGAGGGCCATAAAGGGCGTCCACATCCACACCTCGGCGATGAGCACCGCCCCGAAGGCCAAGGCATGCGCGCCGTCCCAATTCCAACGCACGTTGAGCATCCAATTCACAATTCCATAATCGGCATTGAATGCGTATCGCCAAAAGGCTCCCAGTATGGCCGGTGACAACATCATGGGAATGAGTAGGGCCGTGGTCAAATAACCTTGACCCCGAAAACGGCGGCGTATCAGCAAGGCAAGACCGAAACCCAGCAAGGTTTGCAGGCCCACGGCTAAAACAATCAAGATAAAGGTGCGACCGAAGCTACGTAAAACCTCTTGTCGTGGGCCGGAAAAAAGCTCGGCATAATTCTGCAAGCCCACGAAAACGGCTTCGTGATCAATGATGGGATTATAGGCCATGAAGCTGAGCACCAAGGAGGCAATCAGAGGAATGATATCCATCACTAAAAGCAGTAAAACTGCCGGCGCCAAAAAGGCCACGGCGGAATTCGACAAGCCGCGATGGCGCATGCCCGATCCAGAGGACTCAGCCATTACAATTTCCAGCGCCTTTGGCTTAGAATGCGCTCGTGCTCGATTTGAATTTGCTTTACGGCTTCTGCAGGCTTTCGGCCTTGCTGCACCACTCCACAGAATTCCCGCTGCGTCACCTCTAGCAAGGCCCCGAATTCAGGCACGGACCAAAAATCCCGCATGAGGCCAAAGGCCTCTTCGAAGAGGCCATTGTAGGGCGCCGCCGATTTGAAAGCCTCGCTTTGCAGCACCAGGCGATTCGCCGTGATGCCTCCGCGCAAAGCCCAGCGCTGCTGTACTTCATTCGAGGAAAACCATTGCAGAAAGGCTTTGGCCTCCGCCTGACGCGCCTCCGAGATATGCGCATTGATGCTCATTCCCTGCCCGCCCAAGGAGGTGGCGCGACGAAAAACGCTATCCCGGCCCATATGCCCGGGGGCATTGAAAAAACCCAGCTTGTCATACAAATCGGGATTGGTCACGGGATTGGTGAGTCCGGGAAAAAAGGCGAAAAAAGTGCAAGCCATAGCGGCACGGCCAGAAACCAATTGCGCCGTCACCTCGCCATAGCCCATGTTTTTTCCGCCAGTCGACGTGGTCTTGAGTAAGTCGGTGAAGTATTGCAGGGCTTCCACGGTTTGGTTCGAGTGAATCAATACGTGATTGCGGCCATAATCCCCGAATTCACCGCCAAAGGCCCACATGATTTGTTCGAAGGACATGGTGGCCATATCGTATTTGCGCGAAGTCGGTAAGGCCACTCCGGCCATATCGGGCAAACGCTCGTGAAAATACTCCGCTATCCAGCGCAATTCTTCCCAAGTTCGTGGCACACCCAGCGGAAATGCCGGAATACCTTTGGACTGGAGGTAAAGTGGAAAGGCCTGCTGGTGTTCTGGGCTTTCGAATAAATCGCGGCGATAAACCCAGCCCATGGCATCGGCCTCACAGGGCACGGCAAAATATTTGCCTGATCCCTGAGGCCATTCGGAATACCAGCTCAAGGCGGCAGGGATGATTTCGTCCATGGGAATATGGCCGGGCATCCAATCGGTAAGTTCGAGATAATGGCCGCCGACTACGCCCAAACCCAGCCATTGGCTGTCGCCGATGAGGATGTCGTAATTGTCGTCGCGATTGCGGAATTCGGAGAAGGCGGCTTCGGTGAAAGCCCCATCCCAAGATTTGCGCACGACTTGAACCTCAACCCCGGTTTTGGCTGTGTATTCCACGGCCAAGGCTTGAAGCGCCTTCGCAGGCTCCCAATCGGCCCAAAGTATGTGCAGAACCGCCCGTCCTCGCCCGGATTCCCCACTACATCCCGTCAGGACCAGAGCTAGGCAAAGGGCATAATCCCGAAACGCACCAAACATTGCCAAGCAAGATACCTGCATCTGGCTGGACTCGGTGACGAAAAAAGCGCGGGGTTTCGGGGCGGAGGGGGGAGCGGTGATGCGGAGAGGCCTGGGCTGGGGATTTGGGTTGAGGCGGGGGGTGCCGGTCAACCCGAATAGAGGGCCTTATTCATATTGATTTGATTATGGCCCACCGAATCGGTAACGAAGCGATGGATTTTCAAATGCGGCATGGCAGAAAAATCGGCAGGATGAATACCAGGCAAGGACACCTCTAAAAAGGCATCTATTTGAAGGCCAATAGGATCGGGAGAAGCCAAACCAAATTCGAAACGGTATAGCTCATTAAAGCCTTCCTTATATGTCCCCGCGAAGGGCTTGAACCCACGTTGCGGCGCAATTTGACCTTCGACATCTTCGACTCCATATTGAAAAGCCAGGCGTATGGCAAAAAGCCCCTGCCCCACTTTATAGCTGAGTGCCATTTCACTTAGGCCTTCTCCCGCCTGAATCATTCCCAATTGCCGCAGGCGGTTTTCCACAATGGGCAAGGTGGGGTGGGTGGGATGCTGATAGTCGGGCCGAAATAAGCACACGCATTCGGCGTCATAGGTCGGTCCGGTCGAATCAAATCCTTCTACTTGTTTGGTCGTCACCATGGCGGGAAACCGGATTTCGGGCTTATCCTGCCACCAAATCGAAGTGAATGGCGCTTGAATGAGAATCAAAAGTTCAAAGGGTTTTGACCATTCAAAAGATCGAGTCAAATCGGTTTGGAATTGCGAACCCGAAAAATCTTTGCAGGCGCGGAATGCTTCATTCTGTCGCCACCACACCGCCGCTACGGTCGGTTCTTTATAGATAAAAAGCGGATCATATTTATTATCAGTGGCTTTATTTTCCAGAAATCGGCGGTTTAAAATCATGGCCGCGAAAATGGACTGCGAAAGGGGCATGCTCACCGCGATGGTTTCACTAATTCTGCGCAAAATATCCACAGGCAAACTGACATCTCCGACACTCGCTTCGAATTTGACCGAGAATCCCGGATATGCCGAATACCCAATGCGGCCATAAGGCTTAATGCCCAAAACCATTTCTTGCTTCCAGAAATAAAACAAGGTGAAGGTCGCCTCATAGGATTCCAATTGCGGAGGATTGGATTCGGTGCTCGCGCCCTTTCCGCCGGATAATAATCCCTTATAACGACCCCCTTCGTAATTCAAAATTTGATCATTGCGTATGACTTGCAGCGATATGGGAAGCCCACCAAGATCATGACGAGATTTGAGAATGAGTTTCACCTTGACCTGGGTGAGTGGGGTGATAGGATCCTTCCATTCGTTGAGGTCTATCCATGTATCTTCGCGCCCGTTTCGCAAATAAGCCGTTCCTTCGATTTTTCCTTGGTAAATGGCATTTTCGCGGTTGCGGGAAAAAACCTTACACAGGGTTTTCGTGTCGGTGGAATCTTTAC
>JAYUVP010000074.1:0-16658 GCA_043753995.1 Fibrobacterota bacterium | reverse complement strand
TCGCCTTCACCCTCGCCGGCGCCGCTACCGCTCAGGTCGAACAAACGCTTCAACGGAATGATTTTCAGACCCTTTTTAGGGTCTAAGGCATCCGACATTTTATCGGCGGCAAAGCCCACCAAGAGCGGATGTTCGGGATGATTGGCAACGGCCTTCACGAAATGGCTATTGCTGAAACCCGGCATGAGAAAGTTCACGACATAGGTGTCGAAATCGCATTCTTCCATCATTTCCATAGCCTCTTCGGGATCGTCGGCGACCTCAATGGTGGCATTGGGCAAGATTTGCTGAATGATGGTGACGGTTTCATTGCGCCTTTGGCCCTCTTCGTCCACAACCAAAAGGGTGCGTTCGGAAGTATCGGCAATGGCCAAGCTTGCATCGAGCGGCAAGGCATCATCCTCATCGTCGACATTGAAAAACGGCTCGTCATCATCGTCTTGGTCGATGGGAGCGACCTTTTTAGCCTTAGGCGCGGTTTCCTTGGGCGCGGGCTTCACCACCGGCGCTTCATCGGTATCATCCTCATCGTCTAAGTCCAAATCGTCGTCTGCGGCCTTTGGTTTTGGGGCAGGGGCCTTTTTAGGGCTGGGAGCCTTGGACTTTTCGTCCTTGCTCTTGTCTAATTCCTCGCTCATGGGCACCCGGATTCGATAGGGGAGAGTTCAATGGTTTTAAGGGCGGGAAATATAGCCCACTCAGGCCATGCATTTCTCAATAGCCTCAGGAGTTTTCGGTACCATGCTTGATAAATTTTGGCTGCCCTTGGGGGTAACCAGGATATCGTCTTCGACGCGAATGCCAATCCACTCCTGGTAACGCCGCCCGCCAAGGGTCATGGAAAAATGGCCATAGAGCCCAGGTTCATTGGAAATTTGCCATCCAGGCTGCAAAGGATGGTCTTGATAAAGGCGGTGGGGATCGCCATCATGCTCTTGCTCGCCCATCAAATGGGATAGCCCATGAGGCTGGCCTTCATAGCCCCGCTGCATTTTACCGCCCCGGCTGAGAAATTGGACATCCAGCTCGTTTTCGATAAAATCCCAGGCTTTTTGATTCAGCTGGCGAATGGTGACACCGGGCTTGCAGGCCTTATGGGTGCGTTCATTGGCTTCAAGCACAATGCGATACAACAATTCTTGCAGGGGATTGTAGCGGCCATTGGCCGGTATGGTGCGGGTAATATCGGCATGCATGGTTCCCCAACGCGCGCCAAAATCCATCAGCAAAAGCCCTTTGCGATCCATGGGGTCGTCATTTTTGAGATAATGCAAAATCGTCGCATTGCGGCCTGAGGCGATAATACTGGGAAAGCTGAGGCCAAAAGGCGATTGCCGGCGCATGCCCCATTCGAGATGGGCGGCCAATTCATTTTCGTCGCGAAATTGGTCCATGGACTTGAGGCTGGCTTCGAAGGCTTGTCCTGTGATGTGATTGGCCTTAAGCACATCCTTGACCTGATCGGGCTCCAGAGGTAAGCGCAGCTTGAAGTGCAAAGCGGCGCAGCTACGCAGCTCAAAGCGTTTTGCAACGGCCAAGGCCAGTTGTTCTAGCCTTACCTTGAAGGCGTAATTGTGATCTGTGGTCGTGACGCGATTTTTTTCACCCGGCTTGGGGTCGACATAATCGTGATAAAAAGCATGGCAATAGCCAGATTTGATTTTGCGTATGCGAGCCTGAAACCAAGGTTCGAATGCATCGACAGGACGAATATCTTCGATGCCGGTCAACGCCCTCACGTCGGCGAGATCCGAATCCTTGGGCTTGGCCACGCCCAGGGGATAGCCCAGTCGAACGCCGTCCCAGAATTCTTTGCGTGGATCTTTACGCGGCAAAAACAGGATTTCTGGATGCGGTCCATGGGGGTCGAGGGCCAAAATCACGCCGGGCTGATTGATACCCGTCAAATGCATTAAGGCTGGCTCTTGAAATAGCCTTAGGCCATTCATGATCCAGATATTTTCGCTGCCGGGCTCGCGGGGAATGCCAGCGAATAAGGTCAAGCCATCGAGTGCAGCCAGGTGAGCCTGGCGACGTGCCGAGAGACGTTGACGCATATTGGCGGCGCCGTGTCCGGTAGGGAAGACTTGACTGTATCGCCGCAGCAAGGCGGCAGCGATACGAGTCTTTTGCGAGGTGTTTTTTCCGTGACGAGGAGTCATGAAAAGGAGTTTACCATCCCGACACGTAGGATAGCCGAGCCGCAACCGAATCGATGGCGGCGGTGTTTTCCAGCAATTCGTTCAGGGAATTCCAACGGCCAGTCAAGAATTGCTTACGTGGCCCTTCGGCCATTTGCACCGGCAATGAAATCGGACCCGATATTTTCAACGCCTCTAAATCGAGTGTGAAAGCAGCGGCAGGATTTTTCTCGCCTGCTTCCATCAATTGGGCTGCGGCCGCCTCATCGACGGTCACGCAGGGAATGCCCAGGGAAACGCAATTGCCGAAGAAAATTTCGGCAAAGCTTTCGCCGACGATGGCCTTAATGCCCCAACGCATGAGGGCTTGCGGGGCATGCTCACGCGAAGAGCCGCAACCGAAATTCTTATTTGCGAAAAGAATGGCTCCGCCCTGATAGCGCCCGTCGTCAAAGGGATGGGTTTGGCCCTTGGCCTTGAGCTGAAGGCGATCGTCTTCAAAAGCATGGGCACCCAGACCGTCGAAAACCACGCAGCGCAAAAAGCGAGCAGGGATGATGCGATCGGTGTCGACGTCATGGCCACGCACAGGAACGGCGCGACCGGTGACTTGGGAGACAATGGCGTTTTTTTCGGAAGTGGTCATGGTCTTATCCTCATCAGGCCAGGGCGAAAACACGGCGAGCATCGGCTACTTTGCCTTCCACGGCAGCAGCGGCGGCCATAGCGGGGCTCATGAGCAAGGTGCGTCCGGTCGAAGAACCTTGGCGTCCTTTAAAATTGCGATTGCTGGTCGAGGCGCAAACTTGCCTGTCCTTGAGCTTGTCTGGATTCATGGCGAGGCACATGGAGCAACCTGGCTCACGCCATTCGAAACCCGCGGCGGTCAAGACTTCGGGTAACCCCTCGGCTACAGCCTGCCTTTGCACATCTTGCGATCCGGGCACCACCAAGGCTTGTACGCCAGCAGCGACTTTTTTGCCCTTCACCAAGCGTGCCACTTCACGAATGTCGGAAATGCGGCCATTGGTGCAGGAGCCGATAAAGACCACGTCGATGGGCTGGCCTTCCAGTTTTTCACCTGCTTTGAGGCCCATATAATCCAGAGCTTCGCTCACCAGGGGCTGCTCATCGCTGGAATAATCGCTGACGGCAGGGATGCGGCCCGAAACCGGTAGGCTTTGCGCTGGGGTAATGCCCCAGGTCACAAAAGGTTCGAGACTACTACCATCCAAGGTGACGCGATCGTCATAAACGGCATCAGCATCCGACGCTATGGATTTCCAGGAGGCGATGGCTTTGTCCCAGCCGGCTCCCTGGGGCGAATAGCGGCGGCCTTTTAGATAGGCGAAAGTGGTTTCATCCGGGTTGATATAGCCGATGCGTGCTCCACCTTCGATGGACATATTGCACACGGTCATGCGCTCTTCCATGGTGAAGGCTTCTATGACCGATCCGCCGAATTCATAAGCATATCCCACGCCGCCATTGACGCCGAGCTTGTGAATGATGGCAAGGATGACATCTTTGGCATAAACGCCAGGGCGAAGCTTACCCGTGACGTCAATGCGACGCACCTTGAGGCGGGATAAGCTCATGGTTTGGGTAGCCAAAATTTCGGCGACTTGGCTGGTGCCAATGCCGAAAGCCAAGGAACCGAAAGCACCGTGGGTGCTGGTATGGCTGTCGCCACAGGCTATGGTCATGCCTGGCTGAGTCAATCCCAATTCCGGGCCGACGACATGTACCACGCCTTGATCGCCCGAGGCGGTGTCAAAAAAGGAAATGCCGTATTCCTTGGTGTTTTGCTCGATGGCCACCAGCATTTCTTCGGCCAAGCCATCCTGCAAGGGACGTTTGCGCTGGGAAAGGGCGGTGGGAATGATATGATCGACGGTGGCGAAGGTGCGTCCGGGATAGCGAACCTTGAGGCCGCGATCGCGAATCATCGAAAAAGCTTGAGGTGAGGTCACCTCATGCACCAAGTGCAGGCCGATAAAAACCTGGTATTGCCCGGACTGCAAACGGGTGACGGTGTGTTGGTCGAAGACCTTGTTGTAGAGGTTTTTACCCATGGTTAACTCGCCAATATTCGGGGAAATGGACATCCGTCAAAGTAGTAATTCAGGGATTTCGCCCTGAAAATGAAGCCTCAAAGTAAGCTCAAAATGCGTCGCTCCAGCTCTTCTTCTGGCAAGAGGCCGCGAATCTTGTCGCGTAAAATCCCGTCGCTACTGATGAGAAAAGAAGTGGGCAAGGCCTCGATGCCTCCATAAGTCTTCATGTCCTCTTCATCGCCAATGAGGACAGGGTAATCGACACCTTCGCGCTTTAGTATTGGCAAGGCTTTGTTGCCTGTAGGATCGTCCACATTGATGGAAATGACGCGAAAGCCGCGGTCTTTAAGCTTGGCATTCAAGGCAATAAGGCTTGGCATCTCCATAATGCAGGGACCACACCAAGTCGCCCAGAAAACCAGCAAGGTCGCTTTCGCATCTTTGCCGTCCACGACCATGGTTTCACCGGCGTAAGTCTTCAGAGTAAGGATGGGGGCTTCGCCACTGCGAGGACGTTTGTCCTGACAGCCCAAGGTTAAAGCCAAGGCAAGTGAAATGGAGAAAAAGGTGAGATGACGCGGCATAGTTGTGGTACGTCACGCTGACGTGTCCTAGAATATAGCCAACTGGCGGGCAAGCTTTTTTGACCCTGCCTGCCGAAAAGACATCGTGTCCGCACCGACTACCAATGCCATGGGCGAGCGCTTGGGGGAAATACTCCTCCGTGACGGCATCGTTCAACTCGATCAATTACAAGCGGCCCTGGCGCGCCAACGCGAAAAAGGCGGCTCCCTGGGTGAAAATCTGGTGGCTTCCGGGGCCATCGAAAACATCGATGCCATCGTCTACCAGTTGGCGGCGCAAATCAATTGCCAGGTCGTCCCCAACCTTTTGGAATACGAAATCTCACCTGATGTGCTCGGCCTCGTTCCCGAAGACATGGCCATCAAGCATGGCGTTTTGCCGGTGCAACGCGAAGGTCAAGTCATCCATGTGGTGACCGCCGATCCACGCAATCTTGGCTTGATTGACACCATAAAGTTTATCACGGGCTGCCAAATCAAGCTTTGGATGACCCCTGAATCGCAGTTGCGCAAGGCCTTGGACCGCTATTACACCTCCAAGGTCAATCACGGCGAAATCCAAAATATTCTGCAAGACGTCGAAGACGCCACCATGGAGGTCGTGTCTGACGAAAGTGCCGAGGAGGCCAGCGATTATCAGGCAACCGAGGCGCCCTTGGTTCGCCTCGTCAACAAGGTGCTATCCGATGCGGTGAAGGTGAAGGCCTCGGATATTCATATCGAATCCTTCGAAAAAACCATACGTGTTCGTTATCGCATTGATGGCACCCTCATTGAGCAAACCACCTTGCCTTATAAATTGCGCGGTGCCATCGTTTCGCGCGTTAAAATCATGGCCAATCTCGACATTGCCGAGCGGCGTCTGCCTCAGGACGGACGCATTAAACTCGCCTTCGGTCACAAAAAAATTGATTTACGCGTCTCGACCCTGCCGACCATATTCGGCGAAAAAGTGGTGATGCGTATTCTCGATCAGGACAATCTCAACTTGGATCTGAATAAAATGGGCTTCAGTGAGAGATCGCTGAAAGACTTTAAAATCGCCCTGAATTCTCCCTATGGCATGATTTTGGTCACTGGCCCGACGGGTAGCGGTAAATCGACGACCCTTTATTCAGCCATCGCGGCATTGAATACCCCCGATACCAATATCATGACGGCCGAAGACCCGGTCGAATACAATCTCGAAGGCATCAATCAGGTCAATGTCAACAATGATGTCGGCCTAACCTTCGCTGCCGCCTTGAAATCGTTCTTGCGCCAAGATCCCGATATCATCATGGTGGGTGAGGTGCGCGATTTGGAGACTTCGCAAATCGCCATCAAGGCGGCCTTAACCGGCCACTTGGTGCTTTCGACCTTGCATACCAATGACGCACCCAGCACCATTACCCGCTTGGTGGACATGGGCATTGAGCCCTTTTTGGTGGCCAGTTCGGTGCGCCTGGTCATCGCACAGAGGCTATTACGCAAGGTTTGTCCGAATTGCAAGGAGGAAGTCAAGCCGCCGCCGGCGGATATTTTGGCCTCGCTCGGCTTGTCACCCGAGGAAGCGGCGAGCTTTACTTGGTATCAAGGCAAAGGCTGCACTTCTTGCGGCAATAGCGGCTTCAAAGGCCGTTGTGCTATTCATCAGGTTTTGCCGGTTTCCGACGGCGTGCGAAAGCTTATCATCGATAGAGCCACCCCAGACGAAATCGAAAAACAATCGATTCAAGAGGGGATTCATAATTTGCGTATGTCGGCGGTGACAAGGCTTCGGCAGGGACTTACCACCTTTGATGAGGTGATCAAGACCACGGCTGAATAGTACAATGAGGGTCAAGAAACTGAAATAAGGCATAGGTCCATGGTCAGCATTCAAGAATTACTCAGCAAAATGGTCGAAACCGGGTCTTCGGATCTGCATATCACCACGGGAAAACCGCCTTTATTGCGTTTGCACGGTGATTTAAGACCCCTGATGCTTGACCCGCTAGGCCCCGAAGATTGCCTTCGACTGGCCTATGGCGTGATGAATGAAGGCCAAAGGAAGAGCTTTGAGCAAAAAAAGGAATTCGATTTTTCCTTCGGCATTGCCAACCTCGCCCGTTTTCGCGCCAATGTGTATTTGCAACGCGGCTGCGTTTCGTTGGCGATTCGTCTCATTCCTTTTGAAATTCAAAGCCTGGAAAGCCTGGGCCTTCCTCCGATTGTCACGGAGTTCACCGAAAAACCATCCGGTTTGGTGCTAGTCACTGGGCCGACGGGCAGCGGCAAATCGACCACTCTAGCCGCCATGGTCGACAAAATCAATTCCGAGATGGAAGGCCACATCCTTACGGTAGAAGACCCCATCGAATTCGTGCATAAGCACAAAAAATGCATTGTCAACCAGCGCGAAGTGCGCAGCGATACCGACACCTTTGCCTCGGCCTTGCGCGTAGCCTTGCGCCAAGATCCAGATGTGGTTCTCATTGGTGAGTTGCGCGATACCGAAACCATGGAAGCGGCTCTTTCCATCGCGGAAACCGGGCATCTTACCTTGGCCACCTTGCATACCAATTCGGCAGCCCAAACCATCAACCGCATCGTTGACGCCTTTCCTTCGGGAGCAAAATCACAGGTGCGCACCCAGCTTTCCTTTGTTTTACAGGGCGTGATCAGCCAGGCCCTGCTGCCTAAAGTCGGCGGCGGTCGTATTCTCGCCATGGAAATCATGACCGTGACACCCGCGATACGTGCTATGATTCGCGACGACAAGGTGCATCAAATCCAGAGTGCCATCGAAGCCGGAGCTAAATTCGGCATGGCCACTATGAATTCCAAACTCGCTGAATTGGTGCAACAGCGCAAGGTGGAGCGCAGCGTGGCAATGTATCGTTCCAATGATCCCGAGCATTTGGAACGATTGTTGGTGGGCAATTTCCGGGACGGACGCTGAAACTCCGCATACCCAAGGACTAGACGAGCATGGCGAAGTGGATTTATAAAGGCAAGGCCACCAATGGCAAAGAGGTTTCGGGCGAAGTCGAAGCTGGCTCGCGCGATGAGGTGCAGGCCTTGCTGCGAAAGAAACGAATCCGTGCCGACACGATTAAGAAAAAGGCTGGCGGTGGGCTTTTCGCAGGCATGGGAGGTGGCGTTCCCCTCAAGGATTTAGCCCGTTTCACGCGCCAATTCTCGGCCATGACTTCGGCGGGTCTGCCCCTTATTCAATGCCTTGACATTCTTGCCGAGCAAACCGAACATCCTGCCCTGAAGCAATCCATACAGCAGGTCGCCGCCGACATTCAAGGGGGCGGCACCCTCGCCGATTCTCTTTCCAAGCACAAGAAAATCTTTTCTGAGCTTTATTGTCAGATGATAGCCGCAGGCGAGGCTGGCGGTATTCTCGATACCATTCTCATGCGCCTCGCCGAGTATCAAGAAAAGGCCGATGCCTTGCGCCGCAAAATCAAAGGCGCCATGACCTATCCCATCATCGTCGCCATTGTCGCCGCCGTCGCGGTGGCCGTGCTCATGATTTTCGTTGTGCCCATTTTTGCCGGCATGTTCCAAGAAAGCGGGCATAGCCTGCCCATGCCAACCCGCATAGTCATGGGTATCAGCGACTTTTTACGACATTGGTTTCTCATGCTCATCATGGCCGCTGGCATGGGCGCTTTTGCCTTCACACGCTTTTATAAAACCGAAAAAGGGCGATTGAAATTCGATGGATTTTTGCTGCAAGCGCCGGTTTTCGGTGACCTGGAACGCAAATCCTGCGTGAGCCGATTCACCCGCACTCTGGGAACCTTGCTCAATTCCGGCGTCTCCATCATCGATGCCCTGCAAGTCACGGCGAGAACGGCTGGCAATAAGGTCTTGGAGCAAGGCATTTACCGCACCTTGGAAAGCATTTCCGGTGGCCAGACCATAGCCGACCCCCTGAAAGCCACGGGCGTTTTTCCTCCCATGGTGATTCAAATGATTGCGGTGGGTGAGCGCACCGGTGGGCTCTCCGACATGTTGATCAAGATTTCCGACTTTTACGATGATGAAGTCGATGCGGCCGTGGACAATCTCACCTCCTTAATTGAGCCCGCGGTCATTGTTGTCCTCGGATCTATTATCGGTGGCGTCTTGGTGGCCATGTATTTGCCCATGTTCGAAATGGCGGGTAATGTCGGCTGAAGCATTGACTTCAGGCGCTTTAAAAGGAGGGTGAAATGGAATCCATGGATCCCTCGGCTGATTCCCGGAAAAGCGATTCAAACAACAAGGAACCTTCGGCAGAAAAGGCCAAGGGTTTCTCCTCCGGTTCTGGAGCGCCGGCAAGTGAGCCTCGTTTCGATCTCCTTGGCATAGTCATTTCCCGTTGCCTCATGTTTGCGGCCTTATATGCCGTTTCCATTACCTTGGAAGGCTCCCCAGGCTTGCGGGTATTGGCCACAGCTTATGGCCTAACCACAGTTTTGTTCTTGCTTTTATTGCTTTGGCGCGCTCGCCGCAATCACGACCGGCCATCACGCACCTTATTCCTGCAGCTTTTAGTCGAGGTTCCGCTGGAGACGGCCATAGTCTGGCAGGGTGGGGGATACCTCTCCGACTATGCCTTGCTCTATATCATGACCATTTTAATCGGTGGCTTGTTTTTACCGGTGTCCGGGGTCTTCATACTCACCACCTTGATTGTGATGCTTTTCGGTGGCATTGGCCTCATTCAGACTGGCTGGCTCCCTAATTTTCAGCATGCCTTGCCCGAGGTTCCGAATGACTGGGTGCAAATGCGCTTTTTCCTTTTCACCACCTTGTTTTATGCCGTTGCTCTTTTGGCCACCGAGGGTTCCAAACGTCTAGCCGAAATGCGCCGGAAACTTGAAGGGACCGAACGTGCCATGGATGTGCAGCGCTTTCGCTTTGCGCATATGTTGCATGAATTGCCCACCGGCGTGCTTTTCTTTGACGCCGCCTTCAACCTTCAATATTGGAATCAGGCCGTCGCCGATTGGTTTAAAGTGACCTTTCGCCGCGGCATGCCCCTGGAGGATGCCCTGAAAGGTTTGCTTGACATCGAATCCCTGCAAGCCATGCGCTTGGACGGACCCTTGTTTCCCTTCACGGAAATGGACATTGAAGGACCCGAAGCGCGTCCCCTGCATGTGCAGTACAAGCCTTTACTTCAAGCAGGTGAATTCCAAGGCAGCGTATTCATCCTTCTCGATTTCACTCGCGAGAGAAAATGGGAAGAGGCCATGCTGCACCAGGAGCGGATGGCTGCCTTGGGGCGCTTGGCGGCCCGAATCGCCCATGAAATACGGAATCCCTTGGCGAGCATTTCGGGAAGCGCGCAAATGCTCGACGAAAGTCCAGGCATGCCGGAATCGGAACGTAAGCTCTTGCAACTCATCACCCATGAATCCAAAAGGCTGAATCGCCTGCTCAGTGATTTGCTGGGTTATGTACGCGAGCGCAAAGTGCAAAATAGGCCGGTCGCCTTGCGCGGGCTCCTGGGAGAATGGCAATTGGCATTGGAAAATCACCCCGCCAATCGCAATGGGGCTATGCGGATTATGGCTTCAAGCCCGATTCCGGACCCAGCCTTGGTCACCGATGCTGATTTATTGCACCGCATTTTACTCAATCTTGGCCTCAATGCCCTGGAGGCCCTGGACGGAAAACCCGGCGAATTATCCCTGCATGCCGAGGTGGAAGGGGAATTGTTAAGGCTTGAAATGACCGACAATGGACCGGGCATGACGGAGGATGTTTTGGCCCACGCTTTTGAGCCTTTCTTCACCACCAAGGTGCAGGGTACCGGATTAGGACTGGCAACTTGCCTTCATGATGTGCAAATATTAGGGGGAAGTATTAACTTGTCGTCGCCTCAGGGTATGGGCGCCGTCGTTACCATCCGACTTCCGATGCAAGTGGAATTAGGAGAAATTGATAAGCATGGACATAAGACAGCGCGCATCCGGAAAATGGCTCATTCTTGACATTTCTGGCCATATTAAGGGCAGTGAAGTCTCCCAATTCCGGGCTGCGGTTCAAAAAGCAATTCAGGAAAATCATGTCTACCTCGTCGCCAATATGAGCGATGTTGGATTTATCGATAGTTCCGGGGTCGGCATGCTCATTACCTGCCACCAAGACCTCAAAGGTTCCTCCGGGCAGCTTATTTTGATGAATCTATCCGATGACATCTATGACCTTTTTGAGATGACATCGATTGATCGGCTTTTTGAGATTGTGGATAATGAATCCGAATTATTAAAGCTCTGAAGCTTGAATTCGGATTCAAGTTCCCGAGCATACTGCCGATATACCCTATAGAACCATCCAGGTAGGACCATGAGAGTAGACGGCATAGGTGGAGTATCGGGCCCGGAGCCCCAAAAGCCAGCGGGGCCTAAGCCCGCCGAGCGCACCACCAAAAGCAACCGCTCCGATTCCGTATCGCTTTCCAGTCGCGGCAAAGATTTGAGCCGCACTTCGGAAGTCGAAACCGTACGCAGCCATGTAGACGCCTTGCCCGATGTCCGCGCAGACAAGGTGGAAGAGGCTCGTGCCAAGGTCGAAAGCGGTTATTTCAATTCGCCTGAATTCGTCGATAAGTTGGCCGATAAGCTGCTCAAAGACTTCGGCCTGCAAAGCTAAGCCCTTTGCCATGGACTCCCCATGAGGAGTCTCCACTTCGTATAATCGTTCATGCCTACCGCCTATCGGCTATGCCGGGTCCTTTTCCTTTTCTCGGTTTTATCCTGGGTTTCTGCGATTGGCGCCGAAACCGAAAGCAAATCCAGCCGACATCAATTGATAGAGCATGCCATATGGCGCAGCGGTCAAAGCGAATGGTCGCATTATAAAGTGCAAAGTCCCTATCAGGGTTTTACCCTGGAAGGAGACGGAGCTTTGCATATCACGTCCGAACCTCAGGGCAAGGCTCCGGAGCGTTTTCGCATTTCGCTTCAGCGCAATTTGCAGGGCGAAAAGGCCAGCATCTTACAGCAATGCGATATGCATTGGGATGTTCGCGGCGAAAAAATGGTGAAGACCAGTTGGATGCGTGGTGCTCTTCCCGGAAAAATCAATCGGCGTGATTTGCGCCTTCTTGACGGGCAATATCGACTTACTTCGGCTGAGATCGGGTCGGATTCCCTGCCCTCCATTTCCCTGAAAGCCCCCTTATTACTTGAAGAGGCTGCCTTTTTTGAATTGCGCGATTGGCCATTAAAGCCCGATTTTGTGCGTGAAGTGTGGTGGCTTCCGGTATTCAAAGGCGAGGCCCTGCCTCGAGAAGCTTCGTTTGCACGCATAGAAGTGCAGGGCTCCCCACAAATACGTAAGGATATTTCCGTTTGGCAGGTGAAAATCAAGCCCGCCGAAGGCAAGGGAGCAGAATTTTGGGTTCAAGCGACGGGCACACGTGCCGTGATAGAAGCTCGCCTCAGCGATGGATCGCAATGGTTTTTGGATAAAGTGTCGCGCCTATAAAAAAAGGTGCGGCACTAAGCTTTGCATCTTCCTTCACCTCTTTGCACTTGATTGCATCGGTTTGCACCACTTTGCACTTCTCTCGTCAAAGAATTCGATTTGCGCTTCGTTTTACACGGAAAAACTTTTGGCATGACGATTGCATTTATTCCGTTTCGACCGACTTGAATAGGTGAATGCGTCAGCATAGCCGGCAAGAAAGTCGCGGCGAGTTTTTTTCAATATCGAGTGCCGCCGCTCACATCGTCACATCAAGGAGATGACCATGCAAAATGCAGGCATCGAAATCACCCAAGTTCAAATCACCCCCGTCCGCTCGGAAAAGCGCGGCAGTTTGGAGGCCTTCGCCAAGGTTGTTCTCAATGGACAATTCGTGGTGAACAGCATTCGCATCGTCAAAGGAAAGAGCGGGCCCTTTGTCGCTTTTCCTCGGATGTACAATGAGAAGGAGGGTAAAGGATATGATCTTTGTCATCCTATCACTGGAACTCTGCGCAGCTATATGACGCAGAAAATTTTGAATCAATACCAAACCGTCTCCGCACTTTAAATTCAACCCGCGTACGGACGGGGTAGGGCAACCTACCTCGGCTCGAGGCCAATGTCGGCCTCGGGCCTTTTGTGTCCCAGAGCCCTTAGTTTAAAGCCTATTGGAATTCACTTCGACGGGAGCCTTTGATTTGCTGGCGATAATTCGATCCGCCTCCTTACGTGGCGTTGACCCTTTGCCCATATGCGTGGAAGTGGATGTCACCTTGGGCCTGCCTGGCTTCAGTCTAGTGGGATTGCCAGATTCCTCGGTCAAGGAAGCCCGTGAACGGGTCTTCGCAGCCATCAAGCATTTGGGCTTTACCATTCCGTCCCGCCGCATCACCATTAATTTGGCTCCGGCGGATTGGAAAAAGGAAGGATCTTCCCTCGATCTTCCCATGGCCTTGGGCCTCTTAATAGCATCGGAGCAAGTGCGTATTCCGAATATTGCGGATTGGATTGTCGCGGGAGAGCTTTCCCTCGATGGATCTTTGCGACCAATTCGGGGCTGCCTAACCCTGGCGCTACATGCCAAGCAAAGCTCAGCTAGAGGCTTGCTCATTCCCCTAGAAAATGGAGAAGAAGCCCAACTCGTTGACGGAGTATCCATCCTTGGTGCCGCGAATTTAACTGAGGCCATAGCCGCCTTGCAGGCTCCGGAGCAATTTCCGGTGGTGATTTCATCTGCCACAACCGAAGCCATGCCACAACGATTCCCTGACTTCAGCGATATACGAGGCCAGCATTTGGCTTGTCGCGCTTTGGAAATCGCCGCCGCTGGAGGACATCACTTTGTTTTAATGGGAAGTCCTGGCTGTGGCAAAACCATGATGGCCAAGCGCCTGCCCGGCATATTGCCAGAAATGACTCATGTCGAAGCCCTGGAGACGACCCAAATCTATGGCTGCGCAGGCATGCTTCCCAAAGGCATGGGACTATTAAAGCATAGGCCTTTTCGCCAACCGCATCATACTGCGAGCCCCCAAGCCCTGATTGGAGGAGGTGCGAGGTTGCGGCCAGGCGAGGTCAGCCTCGCGCACAATGGCCTACTTTTCCTTGATGAATGGCCTGAATTTCAGCGTTCCGCCATCGAGTGCCTAAGGCAACCCTTGGAAGAGGGCTATGTGCAAATTTCCCGTGTGGCGCAGAGCGTGCGCTTCCCAAGTCGCTTTATGCTGGGGGCGGCTATGAATCCTTGTCCATGCGGGTATTTATTGGATTCCATTCGCGCCTGCACCTGCGGAGAGGAAGATATTGCGCGCTATCGCCGCCGCATTAGCGGCCCCATGCTGGATCGCATGGATTTGCAAATCGAAGTGCCTCGCGTCGAAATTCACCACATGCGCGGCGAGAATGCAGGAGACCATTCAGCCATTCGCAGGCAGCGCGTGCAAACAGCCAGAGACAGGCAAAGCGAACGCTTGCGGGGACTAGCAGGCATCACTTGCAATGCCCTGATGCGACAAGAGGACTTGCGCTTGCATGCCCCCCTTGGTGCGGAAGCGCAACGCTTATTGAATCGGGCTATGAAATCTCTGGGCCTTAGCGCGCGCGCTTACGATCGCATTCAGCGCGTGGCTCGCACCCTTGCCGATTTAGAAGACGGCGGTCCCATAGGTCCCGAGCATGTCGCCGAAGCCATAGCCTATCGCACCTTGGATCGCAATGAGGCGATTTACAAAACCGATAATTCCCGAGCGATGACATTGTCATCGTGAGCGAAGGCCGATATGCGAGCATAGTCACGCTTGAGACCTGGTGATGCATTGGCCACAGCGATTCCATGCCCGACCAGGCGCAGCATTTCCAAATCGTTTTCGGCATCGCCGAAGGCAGCGACTTGTTCCGGGGCAATGCCCTGAAGCTTTAGCCAATGCTCCAGGGCCGCGCCCTTATTGACATGCAGGGGCATGAATTCGAGATATTCTGGATTGCTCTTGATAACATTGCTCAGCCCAGCGAATTGTGCTTGGTATTGATCGAAAAGCGATTCGCGCCTCTCAGGCGTGGTGATGACCAGCAATTTGGCAAGCCCCTCGCTGGGCGTGGCCGCCTTCTCGGAATAACAGCCCTCATAGACGGCGCCGGTTTGCGATGCATAGAATAGCGAACCCGAATAATCGCCGCGAGGATGATAGCCCATGAGTCGATCTTGGGAATACATATTCAAAAACAAATTTTCGGACTCACAAAGGTCGAGAACGGCGCGACGTATTTCCGGAGTGATTTGAAAGGCCAAATGGCTTTGCCACTCGCGACTGGCATTCCAATGCACCACCCTGGCGCCATTGTAGGCGATCACGGTGATGGGGGGACCAATCAATTCAGCAAAGGGCTGAATGCGTGGCGTCATTCGCCCCGAAGCCAAAATGATTTGGAGGCCTTGGGCTTGGCGTTTTTTTAGGTAGGCGAGGGTATCGGTGGAAATTTCACCCTTAGGATTCAGAAGGGTGCCGTCCAAATCCAGGGCAACGGCTTTCAATTCGAGCATTTGGAGGGTAACAGTAAAATCTTTTTGCGGCGCTAAAGTTTCTTCCAAAGATGCCGATAAAAAAACAGGGCCTCGCATGCCAGGATGGCTGAGGTGAAAAGAATCAAAGGGGGAGTGCTCATGCGTATCGGGGACTCACAGGGAATATCCGGGGTATTCCAATGGAACAAAACCCATAAAGAATTAAGCAAGGTCCAGGAAAAACTGGCTACCGGCAAGGCCGTCAATCGAGCCTCGGACGATGCCGCCATGTCGGCCGTCATTCAAGAATTCGACAAACAAGTCCGGGCTTTGCGTGGCTCGGCGGATAATATCGACACCGGCATGAATGCTTTGGCCATTTCCGATGGAGGTAGCTCTGCCATCGGCGACATGTTGCAAAGGCAAAAGGATTTAGCCCTACAAGCCTCAAACGGGACCTTGAATGACGATCAGCGATACGCTATTGATTCAGAATATCAAGCGCTGTCGCAAGAAATCGATCGGGTTTCACAAAGCACGGATTTCAATGGACAACCCTTGCTCAATGGCCAAGGTCCCCTAGCCGATGGTAGCGGAAACATTCAAGTAGGAGCGGGTGGATCGACTTCCGATCAAATCAAGGTTTCCAGCAGCGACCTTTCCACATCTTCCTTAGGCACCTCGGGGACTTCGCTGACCAGCGCCGGCGGCGCCGAGCAAGCTTTACAAAATTTGGATTCCGCCCTGAACAAGGTTTCGTCCAATCGCGCCGATCGCGGAGCCCTTTATAACCGACTGGAATTCGCTTCGGAAAGCAATCATAGCCAATGGGTGAATACCACCCGCAGCCTGTCGCAAATTCAAGACGTCGACATGGCCAAGGCTGTCACCGACGAAACCCGGCTGAATATTCTCTCGCAAAGCAATCAGGCCGCCATCAGCCAATTCAATCAAATCAGCCGGACCCATTTATTGGGTTTGCTTCAAGGATAAAGGGTAGGGGGTAGCGCTTTAGTGGTTTCGGCATTATATTGATTAAGCTAGTCTTGAAAGACCAGGCACCTGAGAGTTAGTCCTTGGGGGCGCACCGGTTTCGACGGGATGATGCGGTTCGACAGTTGCATGCCGAGGTCTCCGGTTGGCCTCGTAAAACCACCGGTAAAACACAAATGCAGAAGATTCATACTCTTATGCAATGGCTGCCTAATTAAACACTAGGTTGCCTCGATTTCCAGGCCGGTGCCTCTACGGTTTGGGAATCGGCACGCTAGAGGCTGGATGATTATTGCGCCTGGCAATAAAAGTCGAGATTCACAGGCTGGCGACGGTAGTAGCCGATTCCTAGGGCGACTATCAGGGCGAGACTCAAATCAGGAAAAAAGCATGTAGGAGCGCTCGAGACGAGCATTTCGGACGCGGGTTCGATTCCCGCCGC
>JAYUVP010000073.1:0-10407 GCA_043753995.1 Fibrobacterota bacterium | reverse complement strand
CTCTCCCAAGCATTCGCCCATAGGTTGGGTGGGCCAGCCTTAATCTTGTTGCGCCTTTACCGTTTTTTCCTCATGGGGGCTATTGGCGAAGCCCTCGCCAAGCTGAACGACCTTTTGTTGAAGCGCCTGGGCTTTGATCCCAAGCTCAGCTTTTTGGGCAAGGATCAAATCCAGCAATTAGGGCTTCATTTACCCGAAGACGAAAACTCCGACCGCAGTGGCCTCAAGGAAGACGAAAAGGAGATGATACGCTCCATTTTCGATTTGCGGGAAACGCAGGCCAAGGAAGTCATGACTCCGCGGGTGGATGTGGTAGCCTTGGATTTGCGTGCGAGCTGGCAAGAGGTGATGGACTGCATTACCCACGAAAAGTTCAGCCGCATCCCCGTTTATGACGGTGACATGGACCATATTCAAGGGATCTTGCATGTGATGGACTTGATGGGCCTCGATCGCCGCGGCCCACCCGAGAGCTTTCGCATTTCCGAATTCTTGCGTGAGGCCTATTTCGTGCCGCGCACGAAGAAAATCGGAGATCTCATGCGCGAATTCCGGCAAAAGCATGCCCATATGGCCGTGGTCGTCGATGAATATGGTGGCACGGCGGGCATAGTGACCTTGGAAGATATTCTTGAGGAAATCGTGGGCGAAATTCACGATGAGGACGAAACTGAAGACTTGAAAATCAATATCGTCGGCGAAGGGGTTTATGAAATCGACCCGATTGCTTCCTTGGATGATATCGGTAAGCAATTGGAAATTGAATTGACCCCGGATGATGAGGCTGTGGAAATCGATACTTTAGGCGGCTTTGTCCTCTACATTCACGGCAAGGTGCCAGAACAAGGTGCGGTGATTCGTCATCGAAATTTTGTCTTTGAAGTATTGCAAATGAACGGGCAGAAAATGGAGAGGTTGCGCCTAACGGTGACGCCTCCTAATGAAAAACCTGCCTCGGAAAAGCCGACAACCGATAAATTTCCGGTCTTAGTCAGCCCTCAGTCGGGATAGGTTGAGCGCAACGCTTCGATATTGCGCTTCAAATCGTCATTATAGAAGTCAAGCAAGGGCAGTTTGTCCATAAGGCTGGGTGCCTCTTCGAGTCGATGGGCATTGGCTTGCAAAACGGCAATCAGCTTGCTTACAGAACCATGAAGATCCGTCAGGGAAGCTGCGAGTTCTTGGATTTGTTCTGGGGAGTTCATTGCTCTATCTCAGTTGTAAAAATAGCCGGAAGAGTTGAGGCTAGGGGGGCATAGACCCGGCTGAGAAAGGTCAAGGGTGCGGCTTTTTGGGAATTGCCGCGGATAAATGAAAATCAAATAATGGTGTCCTCGGGCAGAATTGAACTGCCGGCCAACGGTTTAGGAAACCGCTGCTCTATCCAGCTGAGCTACGAGGACGAAAAGACCGAAACAGGCAAATTAGTTTCCTAAAGCGCATTTAGAGTCCTTTCATGATTCGCTGGAGCATATTCAGCAGTTCTGCGATTTAACCGCCAAACTCTTTGACGCCATTCCTCGCCAGGTCCAGTATCGATAACGCATAACGCGGCTTCTGAATAGCTGTTTATCCAGGGAGTCCGCATGTACGGGCGCTTTCTAAAAAACCTTCACATTTCGCACTTCCTTATTGCCGCCGGATTAGCAGGCTCCCTTTCGGCATGTCTATTCAACTCCAAAGGAACGCCGGCGGCAGGCAAGCCCGTTTTTGACGATGCCGTACCCCTTTTTCTGGGTGGGGCAACGGTGCCGGAATCTAAGGACTGGACTTGGGAGAGCGGTGTTGAAAAGAGTGGGACAGGCACGCTGAATCCGGTATTTTTCGAACCCACTCGTAGCCCGCTTCATTATCCTGGTTCCCATATCGCGTTCAATTTTTTCGTCGAGGCCGACTTCATGGCTACCGTGGACGATGTGAAGGGGCTGGAGTCCGGCGGAGTGGTGGCTTCGGGCAAAGTCGCGGGATATGAAGACGGCACCTTCCTGGTGGTTTTGTCCCAGCATATCTTGAGTGGTATTGTCCGGCTCGGTTCGCTCGGCAATTTTCGCGTGAGCTGCGACGCGCGTGGCCAATATCGTGTGAGCCAACTGAATGACCTGACACTTCCCCTGGCCACCGAGGTGGAAACCCCGGAAATGTCCGGTCCGACTCCCCCAGAATTGGCTTTGGCCAAGACCTCGCTGACCCAGGCGACGCGCACTCTTGAGCTGCAAGTCCTCTATACCGCCTCCGCTGGGACGGGAGCGGGCAGCGATAGCCTGCTGGAGGCCAAGATCACAGCCGCCATCGCGGAAACCAATAATCTCTTAACCAACAGCAAAGTAGACCTGGCCTTACATGTCGCTCATACCGCCAAAATCACCTATACCGAGCATCATTCTTCGGACAGCGAGTTGGTGCGGCTCAAAACCAGCGGCGACGGCAAACTAGACACGGCGCAAACCCTGCGCTCGGCGCATAGCGCGGATATCGTTTTGCTGATAGTCGATAGTTTGGCCGGAAGCGTCAGTGGCACCTCTTATCAAATGAAAGTGGCCGTGGACAGCTTCTCAAATTACGCCTACAACGTCGTCTCCCGAAGAGCCTTGGAACTAGGCCAATACGGTTTGGCCAAAGCGCTAGGCTGCAATTTGGGTTTGCTCACTGACAACAAGACAGCAACCAAAGCCAAGCTAAAGGGCGTGGGGAAAATGCCCTATGCCTTCACCTTGAAAATGAAAGGTGACACCACGATGTATGGGACGCAGATGGCGACTGCCGCGACTTCCATACTCCCGTACTTTTCCAATCCCGCCGTCACCTATCAAGGCAAGGCATTGGGTTCAGCCACGGCCAATGCGGCGGCCACCCTCATGGCCACCGGCAAAGTTGCCGCCGGCTTTGGAGGCACGAATTCCGTACCCGTGGCAGCCATTTCCTTTCCCGTAGACTGCTCGGCCTTCGGGGGCACGAATCTCATGATTCGAGCGACGGTGAGTGACGACGAAGGGTTAGATAGCGTGGTCTTTTACAGTGGTTCCACTCGACTGGGCAAGGTGATCGCATTTCCGTATCTCTACAATTGGACCGCTGCCACGGCCGGCACGAAAGTCTTGACCGTTCGCGCTTATGACGGGGGTGGTTTGATCGACACCTCGGCGGCGGTGACCGTCTTTACCGATTCCACGGTCTTGGCTCCATGGAAAGAAGCTTATATCGGCTCAAAAGGTTGGAATGGAAAGCTAAAGAAAGTCACGGACTCCATAACGCATCAAACCAGTTGGAATATGACGAGTAAAACGCCTTTGTCCGAAGGTAAAGCCGACGAAATGCAATTCACCTATAAGACACTCAGCGGCGACGGCGGCATCTCCGCCCAGATGCTAACCATTCCGGACATCAATGCGAATGATTTGAGAGGTCTGATGATTCGTGATTCCCTCGGGGTGGGAAGCCGTATGGCCTTTCTCAGCTTGGGAGCAGATCGTTCGGCCCAATTTTTGGCTAGGGCTACCTATGGTGCTTCCGTCGCCACAAAATTTACCGCTCCGACCTCGACTAATTACGGTGTAAGGCTTATTCGCAAAGGCAAGATTGTGGCGGCCTATTTATCGAATACGGGTTCCAATTGGGCCTTGCTGGGCAAGGTCAGCCTGCCGACGTTGGGGACGAATACCTATATCGGTCTGGCCATGAATGGCGGCGATACAGCCAAGACCGACACGGCCAAATTCAACATTCCCAAAGTCGATTCCATCAGTGATTTCTTGCCCACATTGACTGTTTCGGGTTTAGTGGACGGAACCGTGATGAATGAAGGGGATAGCCTGTTCATGACCGCCAGCGTTACCGATTTGGATGGCGCCTCCGACGTAGTCAGCGTGTTCTTCTCGACTTCGCTAGACAGCATAGCTACGAAAACGACCTTGCCCTATACCGTGAGAACCACGGCGGTCAAAGACACCGTGCAAGGCTATACGACCTATTTCGCAGTGGCCACGGACCGAGCCGGCGTGACCTGCAATCAAGTGCTTACGGTTTATGTTCAGGACACGACCAAGTACCGCAATGTCAGCCCGTCCAAGGACGGACTGACCCGTGACGGAACGAAATACGCGAACACCAACTATCCTAAGACGAACACCTTGATTGTTCACGGTTCGGGCACGGCTGACAAAGGCAATATCTATAAGTCTTTGATCAATTTTTCCCTGGCCAAGGTCGACAGTGTGCTCTTTGCCCAGCTTAGGCTTTATGGAGCATTAAGCGCTACCGACACGGTGACGGCCAAGGTGGCGGTTTATCCAGTTTCAGACACGTCCTGGACGGAGACGGCTTTGAAGAATTCCAATTTTCCGAGCGATACAGCCTCGGCGCTGGATACTATTGAAGTCTCTTCGAGCAAAGCCGAATGGTTTACCATCAGCGTGAGCGATTATGTGACGGCCCAAAAGTTGGCGGGTAAAACCTCCGTGACTTTCGCCTTGAAGGCGGTGAACACGGACAGCAAATCCCTGGTTTTATTCAATTCACGGGAAGCCGTGGGCAGCGCTGCTCCCGAGCTGTATATCCGCAAGCGCATGTGAGTCGACGCGAACAAAGCGGCGGCTTCGGCCGCATCCTAGGGGGATTTAATTATGAGCCAATTCTTCGCAGGTGACGGGTGCTCGCTCCTGATCTCATTGTCTTTCTAAAAGATTAAATGGAGTAAACGTAATGGAGTCGAGCCCGTTTTTGATTTCGCTCATTTTTGTCATTATTTAAACAAAAAAACCTATTTAAAAAGCAGTACCCTGGAAGACGGGATTTTATTTCCAATAATAATGGGTAGTAATGGTAAACAGAAGGACCGGCCTGGGGACCCATTTCAAATTGCCCTTGGATCGGGTGTTTTTTGACTAAGGTGAATCGCTCTCGATGTACATTTGGCCTTTCCTCACGCGCCCCAGAGGGTAGCCTGACTTTTTAGCCCAATGGACTAGCTTAAAAAGCCTGTCTCCATGCGGCGGGAATACAGGCGGCCAAGGCTGGAAATCGGCGCCCGCCCCAGGAGTTGCCTTTGCTTACCCGCATCGAAGTCGGCCAGAAATCCTCGGCAACCGACGCCAAGGGGCGTAAGCTCCTTCCCACCTTGCGCGATGATTTTCGGCTGCCGGTCACTCAGGTGGAGACCGTGGCTGCCTATACCTTTGAACTGGACCTTAAATCCCAGGAGCAGGAGCTCATTGCCAACCAATTGCTTTGTGATCCCGTCACCGAGATTTATGCCATCAATAAACCGGTTAGCAAGGGCGATTTTTCCTGGGTGATTGAAGTCGGATTTAAGCCGGGGGTCACCGACAATGTGGGGCGTAGCACTCGCGAAGGTGTCTCGGATTTATTGCACCGCTCCCTCAGAGATGACGAAGGGGTTTATACCCATCGTCAATTTTTATTGCATGGCACTCTTTCGCGCGGACAGGCAGAAATGGCGGCTCGCCAAGTTTTCGCCAATGATCTCATTGAGACCTGGGCGCTTTTTTCAGGGGAAGAATGGATCGCACAGGGCGGCATCCAGGCGGCCTCGAATAAGGTCGAGTTGGCCCATATACCTCAAGTTCGGGAAATCGCCCTGCCTGATAGCGATGCCGAATTGCAAAAAATGTCGGACGACATGGTCTTGTCTTTGTCACTTCAGGAAATGCGTGGCATTCGCGCCCACTTCGCTGAGCCTTCGCGACAGGCCTCACGCGCGCAAGCGGGCTTACCGGCTTGGCCGACCGATATTGAGCTTGAGGCTATAGCCCAAACTTGGAGCGAGCATTGCAAGCACAAGATTTTCGCCGCCGACATTGCTTATACCGATGAGCTAGGCGAAACGCGCAACATACGTAGCCTGTATAAGACCTATGTAAAGGCAGCAACCGAAGCGGTACGGCCCAAGGCGCCCTGGTTGAAATCGGTATTCACCGACAATGCTGGCATCATCGCTTTTTGCGAAGGCTGGGACGTGGCCATGAAGGCCGAGACCCATAATTCGCCATCGGCTCTCGATCCTTATGGTGGAGCGATGACCGGCATAGTCGGCGTGAATCGCGACATTTTGGGCTGCGGACTGGGCTGCCAGCCGATTTTCAATACCGATGTCTTTTGCTTCGCCTCGCCTTATTATGACAAACCCGTGCCGGGCAAGCTGCATCATCCCAAGCGCCTGTTGAAAGAAGTGCATCGCGGCGTGAAGGATGGCGGCAATGAGAGCGGCATTCCTACGGTGAATGGATCCATCGTCTTCGACGAGCGCTTTCTCGGCAAGCCCCTGGTATTCTGCGGCACCGGAGGCCTCATTCCCAGCGAAATCAATGGAAAGCCCAGCTGGCAAAAATCCATTGAACCCGGCGACCGCATCGTCATGGCCGGTGGCCGTATCGGCAAAGATGGTATTCACGGTGCCACCTTTTCTTCGGCGGCGCTCACCACGGCTTCGCCCACGTCGGCCGTGCAAATCGGTGATCCCATCACGCAAAAGAAATTGCTCGATTTCCTTTTGGAAGCGCGTGATCTAGGGCTGTATCGCTTCGTGACCGACAATGGGGCGGGCGGACTTTCTTCCTCGCTGGGCGAAATGGCTCGTGAAAGCGGCGGATGCGAAGTGCACCTCGATCACGCCTTGTTGAAATACGCGGGTTTGGATCCCTGGGAAATTTTGGTGTCGGAAGCGCAAGAGCGCATGTCTTTCGCAGTGCCTCCCGAAAATATGTCGGCATTACTGGACTTGGCTCAAAGGCGCGGAGTCGAAGCCTCCGACTTGGGGCAATTCACGGCTTCGGGATCCCTTGCCTGTTTTTATGGCGGCAAATTGGTCGCCCAACTCGATATGGATTTTCTGCATGACGGTAATCCCCGCCTGCAACTCAAGGCTCGATGGTCGCCGCCGCGGCATCTCGATCCCCCGGCCCAGGATTTGGCCGCGCGCGATTTGAAAGCCGATGCACTGAATTTATTGGGCGCTTTGAATATTTGCTCCAAGGAAACTTGGGTGCGCCAATACGATCACGAAGTGCAAGGCCGCAGCGTGGTCAAGCCCTTCGTGGGATTGCAAGCCGATGGCCCGAGTGATGCGGCCGTTTTGCGTCCACTCTATCAGCGGCCCGAAGGCCTGGTGGTTTCACACGGAATTGTGCCGCGCTATAGCGACATTGATACCTATGCCATGGCGCAAAATGCCGTCGATGAGGCGGTGCGCAATGCTATCGCCGTAGGAGCCCAGCCGGGCTATATGGCGGGCCTCGACAATTTCTGCTGGCCGGATCCGGTGGAGTCCGAGTCGACGCCAGACGGACAATACAAACTGGCCCAACTCGTGCGGTGCAATGAAGGGCTATATGACATTTGCGTGGCCTATGGCTTGCCGCTGATTTCCGGCAAGGATTCGATGAAGAATGACTATGGACGCGGCAAGGATAAAATCAGCGTGCCGCCCACCTTGCTGGTCACCGTCATCGGCGTCATGGCTGATGCCAAGCGCGCCATCACCATGGATTTCCAATGCGCGGGCGATGCCGTCTATGCTATCGGAGCCACCTTGCCCGAACTCGGCGGATCGGAATATTTCGCCATGCTCGGTGTCATCGGACAAACCGTGCCGCGCGTGAATGTCCAGGAGGCTTGGGCGACTTATCAGGCCTTGTCCCAAGCCATACAAGGCGGCATGGTGCGCAGCTGCCATGATTTGAGCGACGGCGGTTTCTTTGTCGCCTTAGCCGAATGCGCCATGGCAGGACGGCTTGGCGTAGACGCCGATGTCGGCGCCTTGCCCGCACGCCGCGCTTATGGTGCTCCCTTACAGACTGCCCGCGATTCCGGGCTTTCGCCGCAAGCCCTGCTCTTTTCCGAAAGCGCCAGCCGCTTTATAGTTTCCGTCTCCCTGGAAAAAGTGGCCGAATTCGAAGCTGCTTTCGCGGGTCTGGCCTGTGCCCGTATCGGACAGGTGACCGAAACCCCTGAGTTACACTTGAACCTTCCCGGAGCCCCAGCGCTCACCGCCACGATCGATGCCCTATTCGCTCGTTGGCGCAAACCTCTGGATTTTTGAGGCCAGCATGCCCGCGCCACGCGTTGCCATCATTACCGGTTACGGTATCAATTCCGACAATGAGCTGGCCGAGGCTTTTCGCCTCGCCGGCGGCCTGCCTACGAAAACCCATGTAGGCGATCTCATTGCTGGCCAAGCCAAGCTAAGTGACTTCGACTTAATCGCCTTTCCCGGCGGATTCTCCTTTGGCGATCATATCGCCAGCGGCCGCGTTTTCGCCAATAAGCTCCGCAGCCATTTGGGCGATCAATTGTTGGCAGCCCGCGAGCGGCGCGTGCCCATGGTTGGTATTTGCAATGGCTTTCAAGTCCTGGTCAAACTAGGCTTATTGCCCGGCTCGGGCCTGGGAGAACTAAACCAAAACGCGACACTGACCACCAATGATAGCGGCCGCTTCGAAGATCGTTGGTGCCAATTGCAAACCGTGTCGGGCACGTCCTGCCTGTGGACACGTGGCATAAGCCAAATCACCTTGCCGGTGCGCCATGGTGAAGGCAAGTTCATCCCCGGTAGCGAAGCCCTGCTTGCTAGCTGGAGAGCGGCGGGCCAGGTATGCCTGCGTTATGTGCAGGCCGATGGCAATCGCCCCGCCGAAGGCAATGTGCCCTATCCCGCCAATCCGAATGGTTCCGTCGACGATATCGCGGGTGTGTGTACGCCAGATGGCTTGGTCTTTGGCCTAATGCCCCATCCCGAAGCCTTCATTTTTGCTCATCATCATCCGCGGTGGCAGGCCCTGGGGCTTCAGGGGGATGGAGCTGGGCTTGCGTTTTTCCGCAATGCCGTGGCGGCGGTGCGCTAGGCAGCACGGCCCTGCCATTCAGCGATTAATCCTTAGGCGATAGCAGTAGAAAGGCAAGCCCCAGGGCTATGCCGACAAAGGGAATTAAGCGGCGGCGCCATGCGCCCGCCTTGGCTTCCTTGAAAAGCAGCATGCCACCGGCAAAAGAAATCATCACATTGCTGCGACGAATAGCACTGACGACGGAAAGCTTGGCCGACGGATGGGACAAGGCCTGAAAATACGCCAAATCCGCAGCGACTAAAAGCAAACCCACCCAAATCATGGACGGCTTGAAACGAAATGGCAGGGAGGCGCGCCTTGGCCACCAAAGCAAGACGGTGATCACGGCGAAGATCAAAGCCAGGTAGGGAAGAAAAAATCCTAATACAAAGAGATTCGGTAAATGCCGAGTTTGCAGCAAGTACTTGTCATAGCCCCCGCTGATGGCTCCGGTGAAAGCCGCCAGTAACATGCAAAGTACCCAGACTCCCGATATTCTCGGTTCACGGCTAGGAGTCGCCTGCCTGATACCCTTGGTACGCAAGGCTTGCAACGAATACAAGAAATAGGCTGCTAGGATTAAGGCTATGCCGACGCCTTGTCCCCAGGTGGGCTTTTCTCCGAAGAAGGCAATGGCGCCAATCACGGTAAAGAGTGGGCCGGTCGCGCGCAATGGCGAAGCTACCGAAATCGGTAAATGCTTTAGGGCGAAATAAGACAAGAGCCAAGAGAGGCCGACGATAAAGGATTTGAACAGAATCAGCAAGTGAGCCGAAAGCGATTGCGGGGGAATGTAAATGTGACACGCTATCGCGGTTATCGGCGAAATCCAAGACAGAGCCAAAAATGGCAAGGTGATGACCGCACCGGTTAAGGTGGTAAAAAAAAGCGTAGGAAGGACGGCATTTCCGTCGACGGCTTTTTTCTTGGCCAAGTCATAAAAGCCAAGAAAGAGGGCCGATAGGCAGGTGAGGGATATCCACATTGGCTGCTCTTAAGGGTCGGGCAGAGCCGGCACCTTGAGCAGCTTTTCGAAAATCGCGGTCAGTTCGGCCAAGGCCCGAGTGAAGTCGTCATTCACCACTTTATATTCGTATTTCCCGTGTTCCTGGGCGAATTCCATTTCGCGCACCGCATTGCGCACACGCAATTTTATGGTATCAGGATCATCTTGTGCCCGCCCCACGAGCCGCTTTTCCAATTCTTCGAGACTGGGCGGCAAAATCAAAATGCCCACCGCGTTGGGAAACGCCTTGTCGAAATTCACCTTGCCATAGACGTCTAGATCGAGAATGACACTATGCCCTTCGGCGAGAATGGCTTCAATGGGGGCGCGCGGCGTGCCATACCAATTGCCATGCACTTCCATCCATTCGACCAATTCCCCAGCGTCCAACATTTGGCGAAATTGCTCGGGAGTTTTGAAGAAATAATGCTTGCCATCGATCTCGCCGGGCCGCGGTTTGCGTGTGGTGGCCGAAACGGAATAGCGTAAATCAGGAAAGCGACGTACGAGTCGATCTTTGAGCGAGCTTTTCCCGGCGCCTGATGCAGCGGAGAAAACAATAAG
>JAYUVP010000072.1:0-2654 GCA_043753995.1 Fibrobacterota bacterium | reverse complement strand
ACATAAATGGCCTGGACATTGTCTTTGGTCGCCATGGTTTTGATGGAATAATATCCGCTCAGGTCATCCCCCGCAGACCCCTTTTCGGCTTCCGCGACTCTTGCGGCACTGGCGCCCAAGCAGTGATTGCCGAAAATCAAGCGGTAGGGTGTGTCCTTATCGTAACCGGTCGGGACATCGATGATGTAGTCTCCTCGGCCACCAGAACTGGCAATATGGTAGGTGCCGGATTTGGAGATGACTCCCAGCGCCTTCCCGCAACCGGCGCTTTTGATCGGGGCGTTTTTTAGGCCGCCCCACCTGTCGGTAGTCCCCGCGCTCAGGCTCACATTGACGGAATCCGTGTAGGAGGATATTTCCACAACCTTGGTTCCATAACCATCGGCCTTGAATTCCAGCGAACCAATAGCCGCCGCGACCGTGGTTTTAGCCAAAGCCTTACCAAGGAAGGAGCGGTCAGCAGAAGACTTCACGGTATATCTGCCGCTGAAAAGCGGAAAATAACGGAATGTCGAAACGCGTCCTCCGATGGTCGCACGGACAATAAGCAGGTTGCCCGCGCCGAAATTTTCATTAATGTTCCAGCGGAATTCGCCGGCCGGAGCCTCTGGGAAAGTTTCTGCTTTGAGCAGATTGGCCGACATATCGAAGATTTCAATTTTCACGGAAGCGGGAGAGGCGAGGTGAAGTTCCAACACGCCCCGATCGAGCACAAAGTTTTCATCGTGCACAACCGAACCCGGTGAAACCGCCGATACGTTCTGCTTAATGGCATAGGCGCCCTTGCTGTCCGTGGTATCCTTCAAATTCTGTCCCACCAGGGTGACGATGGCTCCGGAAATTCCTTGTCCGCCGCTATTGGTCACTGTGCCGCGTAAATTGGTCATTTGTGCCTGGGCCGTTAAACAAGCAAAAAGAGCCGTACCAAAGAGTATTCGCTGAAACAAGGTCCCCCCTAACGTTGAACTAGTAGATTCCCGTAGATCTATTGCTAGGCGATGTTTTTCGCATGGGAAATCGGCGACCTTTTTGCTGTGCTCCTTGCGCGCCGAACCCAGTCCATTCCGCATTATTGGCCACTTCGATGCCCGAGAGGGCCAAATCCCCCCCGAAAGCAGCTCCTCGACGGTGACCCCCTTCTTTTAACGGCCTCTGGAGGTTTTTTGAATTAACGCGCAAGGATATTTGCGACTCAAAAGCCATAAGGTTTTGGTCCCAAAAACGATCTAGGTAGGACCTCAAGGCCGCAAGGCCCGAGGGCTCCATATTAGCTGGCCCTCAGTTTGAGTGGGTGCGGCTTCGCATGACGCCTCCGCGAAGATTTCATTTCTATGGGGTGATCTGAAAGAGGGAGCCGAGGATTCGGCTCCCTGGCGATCTTTGGTTTGATGGGATTAAGGAACGGGCTAACCCCAAGTAGCCTTGTAGTCCTTCGCGTACGCATCCACACCGCGCGGGGCCCGGCCCAGTATGGTTTGAACCGCATCCGTTGTACCCGCCACGTAGCCTTCTTTCAGGAAGCCGATTAGGAGGACGAGAAGGTCGGTGTAGGCTTCCGACAGGCCCGCGGCCAGGAGGCCCTTTTTGAAGTCGGGAACGGGGATGTCCTGGTAGCCGATGGCCTTGCCGGTGGCGGCGGAGAGGGCGCGGGCGACATCTCCGTGATCGAGGGACTTCGGGCCGGTGAGGGTGAACGCTTGGTTGGCGAAGCGGTCGCCGGAGATGAGGGCCGCGGCGGTTTCGGCGATGTCGCGGGAGTCGATGAAGGCGTTCTTGCCGGAGCCGGCGGGAAGGCGGAGGGCGCCATGGGTGCGGATGTCGTGGAGCCAGTAGGTGCCGAAGTTCTGCATGAACCAGCTCGGGCGGATGATATTGTAGGCGACGCCCGATTTCTCAAGTTCCACTTCCGCGCGGCGGAAGGGCGCGGCGTCATTGGCTTCCACGCCTTGGGCGGTCATGAGGACCACCTTCTCGAGTCCCGCTTCCTTCGCCTTGCGGATGAGGGGGGAGAGGACCTGGTATTGATCGGGGTAGCCGCCGGGGGACATGAAGAAGGCGCGCTGCACCCCCTTGAAGGCCTCGTCCAACCCCTTGCCGGTGAGAAGGTCCACCTGAACCTGGTCGGGCGACTGGGGCGCCTTGCTGGTTGTGGCGCGGACCGAGTGCCCCGCTTCCCGCAAAAACCGGGCGATCCCGGAACCGACCTGACCCGATGCACCGACGATTAAGAATGACTTGGCCATTGTGAACCTCCTGAAGTGTTAAATGTCTACAAAAATCAATATATGCCAGGTATTAGATATATTTAATGGTTAAATGTCTTTATTACATGTCTAAAAATCTTCCATAGTGTATCTTAAGACAACTCACTAGGGAGTCTGATATGGACGTTCTCACCGATATCCTCGCCTCCTCCGGCCTGCGGAAGTCCCTGCTGGCCCGTCATGCCTTCTACCGCCCTTGGGCCATGCGGATGCCCTGCAAGAAAAGCATGGGTTTTTACCTGATCACCCACGGGGAGGCCTGGGTGCGCGCATCGCGGTTCGAATCTCCCCTGCGCCTGGAGCGCGGGGACGTCATTCTGATCAATCGTGGCTTCGATCACGAAGTCTCCACCGACCCGGTCACCCCGGTTCCGCCCGACGCGGGACCCG
>JAYUVP010000071.1:0-2283 GCA_043753995.1 Fibrobacterota bacterium | reverse complement strand
GCTTTAGGACCTAAGGCGCGCCGCATTTCGGCAAGCAAGGTTTCGACATCGCGTAGTAAGGCGCGCCCTTTTTCGACATCGGTGATGTCAAAGGTGGGGTAAATCCGAACCAGGCGAATGGTACCCTCGGTATTGCCCAATTGATCTTTGAGTCCGGTGAAGTATTTCTGCTCGAGATCCTCGAAGCTGCTGGCGTGAAGCAGACTTTCTTTTTGATCCTCTCCTAATAAGTCAAGTATCAGGGGATTTCGCTTCTTGCGAGAAATCCAAAAGCCGCTTTGCACCCGTCTCTCGATTTCCTGCAAATCTTCGAGGCGAACATAAAGCAATTGATGATTACGGTAAAAGTCGGCCTCCGTTTTCCACTCCAACAAATTGACATCGGGATGCTCGATGAAATTATCGACGACGAAGGCCACCGCTTCGGCATTTTTGTCGGGGTCTTGGCTTTTAAAAATGAAGGTCAAATTGCCAAGGCCACCGAACTTTTGCCCGGCTTGCTTCCACAGGGCTACGCTGGGAACATCATCCGGCAATAAATCGGTGACGTTTTTCCGGAATTCCAAGCGCTGTATCGGCCTAATGCTCAATACCAAGAGCACGGCCGTCGCCAGCAAAACCCACCAGGGTCGGCGATGCACTAGGAGAAATAGCTTGCAGAGGGCATGTATCATTTTGGCTAGCTAATTGTAACTTCGCCCTGCCATGGCTTTACGTCGTAGTCTCCACCTCTTTGACCTAGACGATACCTTGATGACCACGGCCGCCAAGGTTTGGGTGAGGCATTCCTCTACTGGGAAGGCGCATGCCTTAACTCCGGCGCAATTCACGACTTATACCCTTAATGAGGGCGAGAACTTCGACTTTCGTGAGTTTTCCGATGTCGGCATTCTTTCGCGTGGCATTTTGGTCGAGTATACAAGGGCCATTATCGACCAAATCACAGCCAGAGGAACCAAAAGCCATTTCGGCATTTTGACGGCGCGAGGAGACAAAACCTTGCACGCCGCTTTTCTCATTCGACTCTTTCGCGATCTCTTCGGTCTTCGTCTGCGCAAAGGCCTCATTTTTGCCGTATCGGATGAACGATTTAGTCGCCACAAGGATAGGTCGGTCGATACCCGTGGCAAACCCTTCCGGTCCCTCAGTGTATCCGAGCGTAAGGCCTCGGTGGTGCTGGAAGACATTATCGCCAGAGGCTATAACGACATCAGTTTTTATGACGACAGCCGTGAGAATTTGGCTGCCTTTCGCAACTTGGCCAAGGATTTTCCCACCTTGGTATTCAAGGCGCATTTTATCGACCCCACATGGACTCAACGCCTGAATGAATTCGTGGCCGAAGGTAAGTCATCCAAAACCTTGATAGGCGGAGAAAAATCAGTCCGACTTTTATTGCTGCATCATGGTGACAACCCAAATCAAATCGAAACACATTTGCAAAGTCTGCATGCGGGGGAAACCCTGGCCTTGGTTCATTGGCCAGTCAGGTTGATTCGGCGGGACGGGCGCTTTATGTTACTGCGTGTTCCAACCATTTCAATGGACGCGTCCTAAGCCACCACGGAACAATCCCCACAGAGCCAGAGCCAATAGTTTGGCGATTCGAATGCGGTCATGGCGAATGGGCTTTTCTGATTGCGAGCGTGAGTAAAACTCGACAAAACCACGCAATCGTTTTAGAAATTTTCGCCAACCGCGCATGTGGCCATGCCGACCCCAAAAAAGGCTGCGATTAAAAACTTCGTCGTCGGCGAAGCGATGACGAAAATTTTCGCTGCGGCAACCGCCCGTCGGTGTCTTCAAATGATGCATCCGTATGCGCGGATCGCAATAAATGGCCACGCCTTGAGCGCGTAGTCGCAGGGCAAAATCGATTTCTTCGCCTTGGGCAGCACCTCGAAAGGCGGGGGAATACCAAGGCCCAGGCCCCAGACTATGCTTGGGTAAAAGGCAAAGCCCACCTGCGAAAAAAGGCACGGGACCTTCCGGCGGCGAACCATAATCGGTGATGATTTCGCCCGACAAGAAATCAATAGACCCGACGCCTTGGACAGGGGCCGGGCGATCGTTTTGGGTGATAGTCCCGGTCCAGACCGCATTCGGTTTTTTTTGGGCAGCCTCTCGAAATCGCACTAACAATTCCGTATCGGGAATAATGTCATCGTCCAGAAAAACAACAAAGGGATGGCGCGCATTTTCCATGCCGAGATTGCGAGCCCGGGTGAGGGAGGCGGGCTGTAAGTTCAAAACCCGAAATCGCCTATCCTGTCGAAAGGCATC
>JAYUVP010000070.1:0-23262 GCA_043753995.1 Fibrobacterota bacterium | reverse complement strand
TCGCATTGGCGCTGGGCCTTGGTATGACCGGCTGGGTCGATCCGTCGCGACCAATTTGGCTGGTTTGACGAGTGCTGACCGCCCGGCGGGAGATGTCGTTATTGCCTCGGACCTGCCCAATGAAAGCGGCGAGCCCAACCACACGGCCGGCGGAGTGACCATGGATAATCACGATGTATTGACGGGATCGGATAAAACTGGCCGACTCCATACCAATCCCAACTGTGAAAACTGGACCACCACGACAACACCGGCGGGCGGCACGGGTGGGGGGATGGGGAGCGGTCCCAATGCGGGTCATTCTTGGCCGGCGAGTAGCGGCAAAAATTGGCTGCAGGCTCACAGTGTGGCCGGTTGCGCTGCCAGCGTCGTGACGGGACAGGGCAGCTTTGGTGGAGGCGGGGTCGGTGATGGTGGCGGTTACGGCGGCATTTATTGCTTCGCCCTAGTGCCCTGAATCGGGATTCTTGAACCGACAATAAGGCGAGTGGTACACCAGACAGGAGTCGAACCTGTGACCTCTGCCTTCGGAGGGCAGCGCTCTATCCAGCTGAGCTACTGGTGCAAAATCAAGTCAGGCGCAGAAGCGCCAATTCGCAAGCGGGGCAAAGCTAGAAAATGCCCCAAGGCCTTGAAAACACCTCGAAAACGTCCAAAACCTGTCTCAGATTTTAAGCTTTGGGCATGAGCACCGCCCTACCCGACACCCTAGTGGATTTACACGCTCACCGCGATTGGGCCAATCGTCAAGTCGTCACCTGGTGGCTGGCCTTGCCCACCCCTGAGGCCGCTCCCCTGCGTCTGCTTTCCCATGTCTTGCGCGCCGAGGCTATTTGGCTTGACCGTCTCGAAGGAAGCTCTCCCAAGGGTGACGTTTGGGAGCCTCTATCCGTGTCAGAATTGGAGCAGTGGCCCAAGCGGCATCGTCAGCGACTGGATGCGCTTTTGGAGGGAGCTAAGGCCCTCGATCGTTCTCGCAAGATTTCTTATCGCCGCCTGAATGGCGAGTCCATGGAGAATACCGTGGCCGACATTCTCACCCATGTGGCTACCCATGGCGTGCATCACCGTGCGCAAATCAGTTCTTGGGCCGCTGCGAATGGACATAGGCCGCCGATGCTGGACTATATCCTTTTCGCGAGACGGTGAATGATCGCTCTCCGTCTCGGCTACCTCGCCGCCTGCCTCAGCGCCTGGCACCTCCTCGGCTGCGCCTCCGTGAAGAAGGCGGATGTCTCTAACGAGTGGCATGCCATGAGCAATGCGCGGAGGCAAGAGCGCATGACGCGCCTACCGGGATACGATACGCGAATCTTGCAATACAATCAGGGGCAATTGGAATTCATCGAACCGCCTTCACGGCTTGCGCCCGGGGATTCGGTTACACCTAGCGTGGTTTACATTCACGGCTTGGGCGGCAATGTCGGTGATTTCGCGCCGCAAATAGTGGACACGAATCAAGGTCGCACCGTGGTCGCGGTGAATTTGCCGGGCACGGGACAGTCGACTCATCAGCAAAGCGATTTTACCGTAAAAGCGCATGTCGATGCCCTGCATGAATTACTGATTTATCGCATGAGCAAGAAAAAAATCGATTTGGTTTGCCATTCTCTTGGTGGCCAGATTTGTTTGGCCTATTCCCTCGAATATCCAGCCGAAGTAAGAAGCCTGACCCTAATCGACGCCGCTGGTTCCTATGAGCATGGCGAATTCGCCGAAAGAATGGCCAAACAATATGGGCGCGTGAATCTGGGGCAGGTGCGTGTTGCGAACCATCCCGCTATCGCTCTATTCACCGGAGGCAATCAGGACATCATCAAGCGCATTGTCAATGGCGACGCCATGGTGCTCTCCGCGCTGGATTCCTACAATCACGATTATCGCGATCGCATTCGCAATTTGTCCGTTCCTGTTTTATTGATTTGGGGTGAACGCGATCCGATTTTTCCCTTGCGCTATGGGTTTTATTTGCAGAGCAATATTTCCGCATCGCGCATGAAGGTCGTGCCCGGCGCCGGCCATAGTCCCCAATTGACTCATCCCGATTTGGTGCGCGATTGGATTGCGGAATTCCATCAGAGCCTTTCCGCGCAATCTGCGGAAACGAAAAAGGATTGATATGCGCTATTCGTGGATGGGTCTCGCATTTGTGTTTTGGATCCCGCTTGCGGGGGTTGCGACTATTCAAGCCGACGAGGCCAAATCGTCCTCGGATTCTTCGCATGCCGTGGCCATCCGGGATGGCGTCATGGTTTTCGAGAAGCCGGATGTGCTGGCCAATGCCTTGCGCCTGCTCTATGCCGGTGAAATCGTCCAGGTAGATGAATGGTTTGTCGATCCGCGTCAAAGCCGATGGGCAAAAATCAAAATGGGCGAGGCTTTCGGCTATGTGCAAGGCGCGAATTTACAGCATGGCGACATCGCCACCATCAAGCCCTGGCGCCCCTCGGTGATTTTGCGCGATGAAAAACCCCTGGCCTTCAGTTTGCGCAGCGGCGCGGAAATGTTCGGCGTCGGCATGAATCTTCACTATCTCCCTTTTTCGAGATTGGGCATGACGTTTTCGGTGGCCAGCAATATCGACGCTTATGAAATGAAAGGCACCTCGCTCACCTTCGGTGTGGTTTCCTATTTGGCGCCGAGCAATTTCAGCCCCTTCATCGAAACCGGCTTTTCCCGCCTCAGTTATCACCAGGATTATTCGACCTTGCGCGTCGACGCATATTTTCTCTCGCTCGGCATCGAATGGGTATTTCAATCGGGTTTTTTCATCAATGCCTTAGTGAGTTATTCGCGAAGCACGGACGTCGAAGTTGCTTTTGAATATCCCTATGCCAAGGCTGGTCACACCGATGTACCGTCGTATTTCGGAAATCTTGATCCCGGCAGCGACAATACTTTTCAATTCTTTTTGCCGGGACTATCGATCGGCTATGCTTTTTAACGGCCCAAAGCGTCGGGGATCTAAAACGGTACCAGCACGGCCTGCATGCCTATTTGTAGGTGGCTCCAACTCTTGGCATCGGGCGGCAGGGACACGGTCGGGCGAATGGAACGATTCTTATGCCCAACCCATAAAACCGGAGTCGCCATCGCTAGGCTCAAGCCCGTTGCTACCGCAGCCACTGCTGTCCACTCTTGTTCAGGATAAGCATTGATTGGAATCATCAATATTCCTGCTGTCACAAAACCAAGAGCATCCCTGCTGCCGTAGCCAAGGTTGTGGACCAAAAATTGGCGTGCAAGCCCTGCAACTTGGCGCCGACATAAACTCCGGTGCTTTGCCCCACGAAACCGCCAATGCCAAAACCAAAAACGAGTCCGACTAGGGCGCCGGTTTCTTCCGGAGTTAAAGAAATCATGCAGCAATGGTCTTCCTCGTAATAGCCTAGGCTGTCGGCATCATTCATTCCGGTTCTACGGTTGTGGGTATTGTCGGGCATCAGGGAGCCAATGCCATAACCCAGGGCGGCTCCACCCAAGGCGCCTCCCATCATCCCCAGGGGAATGCCCAACGATTCCGCGAGAAGAATTTTGAAGCCCTGCTTTCCCGTGAGGGCCTGGGCCGGGCCAAGAAATAGGGCAAGGAATAAGAAGGTTCGCAAGCCGGAAGGGAAGGAAAAAAAGACACGTCGCATAGGATTCAAACGAATGATTCTTCGAAAATGTCACCGTCCTCATTGTCTCTAAGGGGTTTGCGTGGCTTCTTTCTTCACTCCATTAGTGATATGCTAGGCGCATGACATCGCGGCTGAATTTGCGAGAGGCTTGGTTGAGCTTGGCTGGCGGCCTATTCGCCTTCCTAGCATGCAATCAAGAGGTCGACACTTCGCCCAAGCCCGGAGAACAGGGTTTTGATTCGACTGCGTATTGCGCCAAATACCCCAGCCGTGATGGCTGCTGCATGGAAGAGGCCACCCATGTCATCGACTTCGAAGATGCCGCGGTGGAAACCTTGACCCCGCTTAGTGGGCGTTACAAGCCATTAGGTCTTGATTTCACGGCTTCCGGCGGTCCATATATCTTGACCGAGAAATTCAACGGCAATCAAACGGGCAATGCGGCTGTGTCGGGCAAGAATGCTTTGCTCATCGGTTTCAATCATCAACCGGTGCAAATAGTCTTCAAGAATCCCGATGGCGGCGGCAAGGGTGTGACCAAACATGTTTCCGCTACGGTAGGGGACAAGAGCCCCGAAACCGATCTCATTATCATGAAGGCTTACGGTTTCACCGGCAAGTTAGTGGGCGTCGATTCTTTCACAACCCAGCCTTCGGGAAAGGTGGGCGACAAGGATTTCGGTACGGTGAGCATCGAGGACACGAGTGGAATCTATTACGTGGTTTTCAGCGACACCAATACCAGCGGCGCCAATCTCGATGATTTCACCTATGGCTGCGTCAAATACAAATTCTGAAAGTCAGGCGATGGGAACTTAGGGAATGTTAACGCCTGCGTTACCTAGGGCTTCGCGGTTCTGCGGCAGGCTGGCGGCATGCTCTTGTATCCAGCGGTATTCGGCGGCGCCATGCAGACCGTGACGGCGAGCCACTTTCTCGCAGGCGAGGTCGAGGGCCTGGGTGAAGATGGCCTTGCGCTCGGCTGTCGCCATACCCAGGCTGTCGAGCAAATGCGTATTGACCTGCACCATTTCCGAGCGGGCGGAGGCATAGGCTTGCGCGGCGGTCGGAGTGATGATGCCGTCGTCGGGAGGCATAAAAGGCTTGGGGACGGTGGAATGCGGATTGGGGGGAGTGACCACGGTCGTTTCTTTTTTCTGGCAGGCCGAAAAGAGAGCGGCGTGGGTCATCAGGAGAACAGCAAGAAAAAATCGGGTCATGCCTTCGATTTTAGCTCTTTTAGAACCCTATTAGGGAGTGGGTAGGTGGGAATACTTCGGAGTTTATTTGCTGCTCAAATGAGCAGCACCAAGTGGAGTGTTTAGTCAGGCCACAATCTTAGCCCCTGAAATGACCGCCTCTTCCTGCCGAGCAGGTCAAGCTTATTCGTTTCAAAATTCATTTCCTGCTTTTCGCCGAAGCGGGTGAGGATGGGATTCGGAATGTTTTGAACGGTGAAAGTGACGGTATCGCGCAAATCATATCGCACATCACTCAAGGAATCAAAACGAACGATATACCGGCCGCCGCTAAGGTTTTTCAAGGTATCCTGAGCATCCATGGGTGTTCGAATCGGAATACAGGCATCGCTGCGCGTGGCCTTGATATTCAGAATTAAATACCAAGTCAAAACCGAACTGATGGGCGTAGGTTCCACCTTCCATGTTAGGGGATAATCCCAGCAGCCATCCCCCGTAAAGTTGACCTTGATCCATAGGGCCTCCCCTTTATAGGCGATCTTGGGGCTGATTTCGACCGGCGGCTTGAGGATGGGCTGCGCATGGGGGCTAATGCCTACCGCTGCAAAGAGTATGGCCATTGCGAAAATCTGTTTGAGGCATAACATGCGCGTCCTCCAGCAAGTTGGTGCGCGGCTCGACTATCCGTGCACCGTCTCTTTTTTTCCATAGTTCACGATAATGCTGTCTTCAAATTCTAGCCAAGCATTCCAGCGCGAATCCACGTCCATTCCTGCACCGAATTGTCTGGCATAGCCCAGGAATAAGGTGAAGTGATTAGCTTCGGAGATTTGCAAATCCCGGTAGAATTGGGCCAATTCCTGATCGCGAATATTTTCCGACAAGACACGAAAGCGCTCGCAACTGCGAGCTTCGATGAGGGCGGCAAAAAGCAGGCGATCGATGAGGGATTCCAAGCGGCTGCCATCTTTTTTCAAGAACTTGAAGAGGTCTTGGACATAATCGTCCTTGGGCTGGCGATTGAGTTTGAAGCCCCGGGCCTTGATGATTTCATGCACGCTTTGGAAATGGGCCATCTCTTCTTGCACGATCACCAAAAGGTCGGTCACCATTTCGGTGCGCTCGGGATTTTGCGTGATGAGATTCATGGCATTGATGGCGGCTTTTTGTTCGCACCAAGCATGATCGGTCAAGATTTCTTCGAGATTCGATTCGACGAGTTTCGCCCAACGCGGGTCGGTTCTGAGCTTAAGTCCGAGCATAATTCCTTAGCTTCAAGCCTATCTTTGGTGCAATGAATTCTGCATTCTGGGTGAGACCTAAAAGTACTTGTTGGCGCTTGGGGCCAATGCCGAGGCGCCCATGGGTTATAGTTTGAAAATTCTTGTCATCGGCTATGTCTGGCCCGAGCCTGCTTCTTCGGCGGCAGGTGGGCGCATGTTGGGCTTATTGCGTTTGTTCAAAAGCCAGGGCTGGGAGGTGACCTTCGCCAGTCCGGCAGCCGATAGCGAATTTAGGGTGGACTTGGCTGCTATCGGCGTTGGCAAGCAGCGCATTGAACTCAATCATACGAGCTTTGATGATTTCATTGCCTCGCTTCAGCCGCAAATGGTTCTCTTCGATCGATTCATGATGGAAGAGCAATTCGGTTGGCGTGTGGCGGAGCAATGCCCTGAGGCCATGCGCATTTTGGACACGGTCGATCTGCATTTTTTGCGGCAGGCACGCCAAGTAGCGCTCAAGAAAAGTCGTCCGCTATCCCAGCAAGATTTGCAGTCGGATATGGCCAAGCGGGAAATCGCCAGCATCTTACGTTGTGATCTTTCGCTCATCATTTCTGAATTCGAAATGGATTTGCTGTCGCGAGAATTCAAAATCGAAGCAGCGCTCTTGCATTATTTCCCGCTCACGGTTCCACCGCTAGTCGATGCGACGGTGAAGGCCTGGCTTCCCTTTGAAGCGCGAAAGGATTTCGTCTTCATCGGCAATTTTTGGCATGAGCCCAATTGGGATGCGGTATTGTATTTAAAGCAAGTGATTTGGCCCTTGATTCGCGCCCGGGCTCCCAAGGCGCAATTGCATATCTACGGGGCATATCCTACGCCCAAGGCTTTTCAATTGCATCAGCCCAAGGAGGGATTCCATATTTGCGGACGCGCCGAGGATGCGCGCAGCGTCGTTGCCCAGGCGCGCGTTTGCCTGGCCCCGCTGCGTTTCGGCGCGGGTGTGAAAGGCAAATTATTAGAAGCCATGCAATGCGGCACGCCCAGCGTGACCACGACCCTCGGTGCCGAAGGCATGCACGGCGAATGGCCTTGGAGTGGAGCCATCGCCGATAGCCCGGAAGATTTCGCGACCCGCGCCGTCGAATTGCATGACAGCCCCTTGCAATGGAGTGAAGCCCAGCAAAGAGGCGTGGCCATTGTGAATGCTCGCAATGCGGCCCATCTCTTTGAAGGCGAATGGATTCTCACCCTTATTGCGCTATGTGAAAATCTGGAAGACCACCGCAGCCGTAATTTTCTGGGCTCGCTTTTGCGATACCATACCTTGCGCAGCACCGAATTCATGGCCCGCTGGATAGAAGAGAAGAACAAGAATCGCGCCGAAGATTGAGGGCGTCTCAAAAAATCAAATTCTGGTCTCGCGCGCTTGAGGAAAACGGAGTAACCGCGTCCATGCCCGCGTCGTCTCATGGATATGAGAACGCCCCGCAAGAAATTCAGGAAGCCGACTTCGATTTTCCGTGGCTTATTGTGCCTCACTCTTTGCCTGACGGCATGTGCGGGCTCCCGATCTATTCCCCTGCATGATTCCCGCGATTTTGTTCGCACGACCGATGGCAGTGACGCCTATTTCATTTCCATGAACAATGGTGAAACCTTTGTGACTCAAGCCTTGCAAGCGCGAGGGGATACCCTTTCTTTTGCCAAGGATGGCATCGGTTCCACCGACACCGCGGTCGCCAAGCAAGAGGTGGCCAGTATTCGCTATGAGCATGAATCGAGAGTGGTTGAGCGCATCCTGACCACCACGGCTGTAGCCTTTGCCGGGCTAATAGCTACTGCTGTGGTTTTTCTGGGTTTTGCCCTTCAGTCCGCCGGTTGTTAAGAGCTGCGGGGGGTAACCGTGGGATTACTCGACGCCCGCCTCTAGTCTCCCATTCTTATCTGCCAATCTCGCATTCGCTTTAGTGCCAACTCCAAGTCTCCTTTGGATGCGGCTTGTGTCTTCTTCGCGCATCGATCTTCCCCTATTTCACAGTTCAATCTTCGCCTTTCCTTTTCCTCCCCCATCTGACCCCGGGCGGGCTTCAGCCTATCTGGTGGCCTTTTTGCCTCGATTTGCGGGTTTTCTGAAATAAATTCGAAATAACACACTACGAAAATCAGCTTTAAATCGCATTTAAAGTCATTGAATGGAATATATCCACTTGCAAATGATATATATCTACGCTACACTTTGACCAGTAACCCAAACCTACCCCTTCTGGAGTTCCCATGAAACCTTGGCTTTACCTCGGGACCGGACTGGCCTTGTGCCTGCCCTGCGCCGCTTTGGCGCAAATGGATATGTCGAACTTTTACACGCAAACCGTGAAGACGGGCCAGCCCTGGGCTTCGATCAATACCAGCATTCAAACTCTCGATTTGCATATCGAAGTGAATCGCGGTGTGGTCACGACTCGCGCTACGGTGGAATACAAACCTGAAAAGGGAGTCACTTCGGAATACCGGTGCACGCCCAATCTGGACATATGCCTAAAAGAAAGTGATACCGCGTCGAAGGCTTGCGCCGTCCAGCAATGCGATTATGTGAACGTCGCCTCCAAGGCCTACGATAGTTTGGAGACCTCGGCTTCGTTTCAGCTGGAAGACAATTCCGTCATCAGCGACATGTATTTGTGGGTAGGGGACACCAAGGTCAAGGCGGCCTTGCAAGAACGGGCTCTGGCTTCGGCGCAATATGAAAGCATAGTGCAAAGGCGCCGCGACCCGGCCTTGATTGAAACCTGGGGCAATGGCTCTTATAACATGCGCATTTTCCCGAATGAGAGTGATGCGGCGCGCAAGATCCAAATCGAATTCGTGCAAGGCATGGAAAACGAAGTCTCGCGTCTGCTCACGCGCTTGCCCGTTTCCCAAACGCCAATGCAAGTGACCATTCCTTACCAGGTCCAGGCCATTAATTATGACACGGTGCCGTTTCGCGTCATTGGCCAAGTCAATGTGGAAATCGTCTCCGTCGACGGCAAAACCTATGACCTGGATTGGGCAGGCTTGGTTTCAGGCAAGGTGAGCGCGACTCCCCTCAAATTGTCCGTGAAAAACGTGAAAGAGATCAAAACCGGTACTTTGTCCATTGCCGCCACGAATTGCACTTCCTGCCTCACCCCTTGGACGGCGGAGAAAGCAAGCACAAGCTATTTCGGCGTGAAGGCCTTGCTGCAGTCGAAAAATTTACGCCTGGGCGATCAACCGACCGAGCGCCATTTCATTCTCGATATCAACGGTGCTACCAAGGACAGCGTGGCGGTGGAACGCGCTCGCAAGGTGGCCTTGCTCTCCCTGAAAGCCTATGGCGCGGCACCCTATGTCGCCAACCTGGGATTTTCCGACGGCAAGGGCACTATTACTTATGCCTTCGGTAAACCCGTCAGCATGGATGCAGTCCAATTGCAAAAGGCCTATTCGGCCTTGCGCGAATGGAAGCCCGCAAGTAAATCCGATGCCCGGGCCACCCTGCGCGCTTTCGCCCAAGCGCGCGGTAGTGCCGACGATACGGCCCTGCTTTATCTGATCAATAATGACACGGCGAACTATTTCACTTGGCCAGGTGGCATTTGGACCGATGCCGTTAACGCCCAATACAATGCCTATGAACAAGCCGAGGCTGCCAAGGACTCGGCCTTGGCCCAAGAGTTGAGCGCTTCCAAAACCATGCTCTTCGGCTTTTGGAATAATTACCGACTCGCCAATGTGGCCAGGGCAAGCGGCGGTTTTCAAATCGGCGGACTCTATGGCTATTACTACTACTACGCCGGCAGAACAATGGCCACCGACGGAGGGGCAGTTCAAGATCCTTTCGCTAATTTGCAATTGCCTCCCTTATTTGGCCCGGGACGCCCCGATACTTATACCATCACCAACTTGAAAGTCGATGCACAGGGTCATGCCATTCAAAACCTGACGATATTGCAGCAGTCTGGCTATGCCTATTACTATGGCCGTGGCGGTATTACAGTCGATATGATGGCCCTCGAGAAAAAATCATCCTCGATAGCGCCTTACCGTTACACCTCACCCGACTCCATTCCGCTGCGCATATCCGGGCAATACCAAGGTAGCGGCAAAGTGACGCTGAAAATTTCCGGACTCTGGGGAGGCCTTCCTTTCCTGACCGAATACACCGTCGACTTGCCTTCCTCTGCCAGCAGCACGGCTCTGGGAGCTGGCATTTGGGCCTTGCAACGCAGCGAAATGCTGGGCCGGGATTATACCGGGAATCATGTCGCGGCCATACAGCAATTGGGTAAAGATCATCACATCGTGAATCGGCAAATGAGCCTCTTGGCCCTGGAGCCTGGCATGGATCTCTGGACAGAAATGCCTTCGAAAACCGCCACCACGGCGACGTCCAATGAAAGCCGCGTCTCAAACGATGCAGCCATGTCGCCAGGCGCGGCGCCTGGAGGCTCGGTGGACAATGTGACCTTGGAAGCGATATTGAATGGCTTTGTCCCGATTCTCCCGGGTCCCGTTGCCAACAAAACGGTTTTGCCATCCCTCATGGCACGTTCCATGGGCAATCAAGTCGAGTTGAATTGGGCCAATGTCGGTCAAGCCGACCAAGCCGAATTCATCATAGTCAGCCTTCGCGGCCATGTGGTAGCGACCTTAATAGGGAAGCGTCAGGGCAATGGTTATCAAGCCGCATGGACCTCGCCTAAGCAACAGGGTTTGTATGTGGTGATGGCCAGAGCCGGAAAACTAAAGCAAGTCCAAACTCTCTATTTGGGCAATACAGCACGGTAAAACTTGGGTACGCCTGAGGAAAGGCCAAAACTTTTCTCAGGCCGGGTGCTAGATTCGAGACATGACTTTTCCCCTTCAGGCTCGGCTGCTTTGGCTGAGCCTGCCTTTTTTGGCGGGCGCGCACACCTCACAGCATCCTGGCATGCTGCATAGTCAAGCCGATCTCCAGCGCATGCACGATAGCGTGGCCACCCAGGCCGAGCCATGGCTATCGGGTTGGAAGCGTCTCATCGCTAACTCTCATTCTGATAGTACTTATACCGCCAAACCTGTCGACACGGTCTATCGCGGCACCGGCAGCCCGGAAAATTATGGTCGCCTCTACAATGATGCTGCTGCTGCTTATGCCCTTGGCTTGCGCTGGCATATTTCCGGTGACACGGCGTATGCCCGTGCAGGCGTGGCTATTCTCAATGCCTGGTCGGCCAGACTCAAGAAAATCGACGGCAGCACCGACAAATTTCTCGCCGCCGGCATTTACGGCTATCAAATCGCCAATGCCGCCGAACTCTTGCGGGGCTATTCCGGTTGGCGTCGCGAGGATTTCGAGCGCTTTAAAAGCATGATGATGACGGTGTTTTATCCTCTCAATCACGACTTTCTAACCAAGCACAATGGCTCCTGCATCAGTCATTATTGGGCCAATTGGGATTTATGCAATATGGCCTCGATGATTAGCATCGGCATACTCTGCGACAATCACGAGATCTACGATGAAGCCGTCGAATATTTCAAGCACGGGGCCGGCAATGGATCCATCGGCAATGTCGTCTGGCACTTGCATCCCGGAGGCTTAGGGCAATGGCAAGAAAGCGGACGCGATCAGGGCCATGCCCTGCTGGGACCGGCCTTGCTCGGGGCCTTTTGCGAAATGGCCTGGAATCAAGGCGATGATCTTTATGGCTATGACGACAATCGCTTCTTGAAAGGCTGCGAATACGTGGCCAAATACAATCTCGGCGATAGCGTGCCTTATCAACCCTATGCCAACTGCGATCCCGTGCGGCAAGACACTATTTCGGCCGTTGGCCGTGCCGGCCCTCGTCCTACCTGGGAGCTGGTTTACAACCACTATGTCAATCGTCGCGGCCTTTCCGCCCCGTATTGCCAGGCCTATGCCGCCAAGTTGAGGCCCGAAGGCGGAGGTGGGGATTATGGTCCCAATAGCGGTGGCTATGATCAGCTCGGTTACGGTACCCTGACGGCTACGGTCACTGGGCGGTCAGGCGTGAATGTGCATCTCCCGAAAAACCAGTCGGCGCGGCAATGGGATGGGGGCGAAGCGACAACTATTCTTTTCTTCGACGCCCAGGGGAAATTGCATGCTGCTCCGAAAAATCCGCCGCAAAAACACAGTCGCTTTCCATTTCTTCTACGCGGAAAAAACCACCACTCTCGCTAAAATCCCAGTGACCGGCCGCAAAATGATGGCCGGTTTGGAAGCGCATTTGGCAAAAGGCGCCCTTGCGATTTCGGGGCCGCTGGTGTGGTCCTATGCAATGCTTGGGCCGAAACGGGTTCTATTACGCACCGGCTTTCCTTTGAAAAAAGGCGCGCGCGCCAAACCGCCTTTTGCTGTGCGCCCAGAGCCGAAATGGACATGCTTATCAGCCGAAGTCCGGGGCCCGGTTGACGCCTTATTTCCCGCCTGGCAGGAACTTTATGCGGAGGCAGAAAAGCGTGGGCTTTCTATTTCCAAAGAGAGTCGAGAAATTTATCACAAGATGTATGGCTTGACCCATCCCGATAATGTCACCGAGTTGCAGCTTCGTCTGGAACCGGCGGCGAAAGCAAAAGCAAAGGCGAAGCCGAAGAAAAGCGCTAGCGCGATAGAGCCCGATGCGGCCTGGAATGTCTATATGGCACGGGCTGGCAATGGCGCGCTTTATACTGGCATCGCCAAGGACGTGGCCAAGCGCATAGCCGTACACAATCAGGGCAAGGGATCCAAAAGCTTGCGTGCGCTCGGGCTACCGGTGAAGGTGGTGTACCAGGAAATAGTCGGAGCCTTTGGCGCAGCCTTGAAGCGCGAGCACGCCATCAAGAAGCTGACGAAGAAGGCGAAAGAGGAATTGGCTGCGGGGAGGGGTGGTAGCGCCTCAGGGATTTGAACCCCGATTTTGCCTCATTCAGGGGAATTCCCGTTTGACGGTTTGCTTTTAGGTCTGGCCTTGGCCTATATTAAGGAAGAGGTTTTACCATGGCCGATGTCTTTCAGTCAAATGCCGGTTCTGATGGGTTAGAGCCTAGGGTTCTTCAAGACATGCTTCGAGCTGTAGTAGAGGCCCAAGCTAAAGCCTTGACCATGGGCAGCGTCTTGGTCTCAGGTGCAAACGAATCGGGTGAACAATTCCTTTGGGAATTGGATTCTAAGGGCAATAAGCGGCCTATCAAGGCGCTTGCGTCCCCGGCTAAGTATCCGATGGGAACGTCATTTCAAATTCCGTGATGCCACCATTTCGGATTCGAATGATTGCCGGGCCAAATGGTTCGGGTAAAAGCACGATCAAGAGACTTCTTAAGCCGGATTGGCTAGGAGTTTATCTCAATCCCGATGAAATAGAGCAGGCGCTTGGCGCTCAAGGTGGCCTAAGTCTTGAATCCTCATTGATTCCGATGAGTCAAGCGGAAATTTTTCAGGCCCTCGCAATTTCGTCCTTGCTTCAAAAGCATGATTGCATTCCTCGCCAAGATCAAATTGAAATTCGGAATAATTTCTTGTCCTTCCCGGGCTATTCCGTACAGTCTTACCTGGCATCGGCATTAACCTCCATTCTTCGAAATCGGTTAATCCAAAACCAGACTTCCTTCACTTTTGAAACCGTCATGTCGTCACTCGATAAAGTGGAAGCCATGAGAGAATATGGCAGGGTCGGTGCGCGAAGGTACTTGTACTTCATTGCGACGGAAGACCCTGAAATCAATATCAGGCGAGTTAGACAAAGGGTTCAGGAAGGGGGCCATAATGTCCCTGAGGATAAAATAAGGAGCCGTTATATTCGGTCACTTGAAAACTTATTGCCTTGTATTCTTGAAACTGAAAGGGCCTTCCTTTTCGACAATTCAAGTGCAGATAAACCAGCCTTGCTTCTTGCCGAAGTCACTGACGGCAAAAAAATCGACTTGAAGGTTGAAGCTGTTCCGAATTGGTTAGATGAGCATTTATTGAAGAAGGCAAAAAGGCTTCCGTAAAGAATAATGGGCGTTCTTATTCAGTTGGGAGGGTAAATCAGGGGAAGGGTGGTAGCGCCTCAGGGATTTGAACCCCGGACAAATGGATTATGATTCCACTGCTCTAACCAACTGAGCTAAGGCGCCACATAACCCGGCAAGAGGGGCAATAATAGCAAGGGATTGGCCGGGGGACAAGCACGACCTACCTTCATGCCATGCATTGGCTTAAGCTCGCCCTTTATCCCTGGAATTTCAACGGCACCTGCGGCCGGTGGACCTTTTTGAGCATAGCCCTGATGGCTTCCATAGCCAAATGGGGGGTGGACTTTTTTTGGTTTCAGCTCAATGGCCTGCCGGGCATGGTCGCCTGGTCTTATATCCTTAGTCCACCATGGCTGGGTTTGCTCCACCTGGAAAAGTGGCATTCCCTGGGAGCCCTGATCGGCTTGGTAAGCACGGCTTTTATTTTCATGGCTCTGGGTTTGGCGATGTCCGTCAAGCGTTTGCGCACCATCGGCTGGAATTCGATTTGGTGTTTGGTCTTTTTCATTCCGCTTTTCAATTTGTTGTTCTTCTTGCTTTTGCTTGCGCCTCCGGACGTGGATGAGAATGGGAAAGTTGCGTCTCGCACGGGTGATATTCAGGAGCGAAGTTGGCAGGCGGACAGCCGAAAAAAAGGTTTTTGGGGTTCGCCTTGGATCACGGTTGTGGCTGCTGTTGTCGTGCCAGCTGGCGCGGGGTTTTTGTTGGCTGCTCTTGCTTTAAAGGGGTTGAAGTCCTATGGCATGCCGCTATTTCTGGGTTTGCCTTTTGGCATCGGTATGGCGACTTCCGCATTGACTGGGTCGGTGGATCGCTTCGCCATCCCCAAAGCCTTGCTCGCCCTTTGCCTCTTTGGATCGCTCTTGCTATTGCTCACCTGGGAGGGCTTGGTTTGCATAGTCATGTGCGCCCCGATTGCTGCCCTTTTCACCTGCCTAGGCGTTTATGTGCAGCGTGGATTGCGCAAGGAAACGGGTCATCGCACCTCCCATGCGCTCGCCTCATTGGCCCTGGGCCTGCCGCTTTCCCTGGTGGCCGATGCCGGTTACGGTAACCTTCCCGTGACGCATCGCGTTGCCACCGAGCGCGTGGTGGCTGCGCCTCCGGAAACCATCTGGCGACATGTCGTGACCTTTTCGGAATTGCCGCCGCCGACGCATTGGATTTTCCGCTATGGCTTGGCCTATCCCCTGCGGGCGCGCATTGACGGAGAAGGCGTCGGGGCTTTGCGGCATTGTGAGTTCTCCACGGGATCCTTTGAAGAGCCTATCACGGTTTGGAATCCGCCTCATCATTTGGCCTTCGATGTCACTCAGTCGCCCGCCCCCATGCGGGAAAGCAACCCCTTCGGCGAAGTGGCCGCGCCGCATTTGCATGGTTATTTCGCTTCAAAGCATGGTGAATTTCGCCTCGAAGCTTTGCCTCATGGACACACGCGGGTTACGGGGACGACTTGGTACGTGCATGGCCTGAGGCCGGAAGGCTATTGGAGTCTGTGGGGCGATTTCATCATTCATCGCATTCATCGCGAAGTCCTGAATCATGTCGCCGCGCTGTCCGAGTCAGCCCCCAAATTGCCCTAAATGATGGTTCAGATGCTTACGCTGAAGGATCTCGATTTCGTCAAAGGACATCGGCCCGAAAAAAGGATGTGGCTCACTTGAAAGCCCGGCGCGGCCTGGCGAAACAAAAAGCTTTACCGCCTCAACCAGCTTGTCGCGCTCAATCGCGAAGTTTGGAGCATGGTTTATCAGGAAACGCTTATCTGTCGGCAGACTGTGGCGAAATGGGGCCGAGCCAAGCAAGCTCTTTTTGGCAATGCGACCGAAAAGCCTTCCAATAAAGCTGCGAGTGGCTTTCACTCGACCAAAATGCATCAGTATGGGGACTCCGCAATGGGCCATCATTTGTGAAGCTGTCATTTTACCCCATCGCGCGCTAGCATCGACAGGCAATGCCTGAATGCGAGCCACCATCGCGGCATTGGTCTCTGGATGGAAAAGGGTTTGCGGATTCGGAATGGAAGAGTTAGCCATGATTCTAAAAGTGCGAATTATTTGAACCCATACCTAAACGGGACTGCCGATGCGTGGAAATAAAAGTCGAATCGTGGTGCCGTGGCCTAATTCGGATTCGACTTCGACGGTTCCCGCCGCCAGTGAAACGATTTGGCCAACGATGGCCATTCCCAACCCGGTACCTCCCTTACCCTTGGTGGTGAAAAACGGTTCGAAAATCCGCTGCTGAATTTCCTTGGTCATGCCAATTCCTTGATCCACGACTTCGACCGCTACCAGACAATCGCTCTCACCGCTGGCCTGGGCCCGTTGTATTTCCGATAGCCTTAAGCGAATCTTGCCACCGGTCGGCATGGCATCTCCGGCATTGATCACAAGATTAAGCAGCACGCGTTCCAAGTGCCGCTTGTCCATGAAAATGCGGCTGACCTGGGGGGCGACTTCCATAGTCAATGCAATGTTCGGTTTGACCGCCATGGTAAGCAAAGAGTGACATTCATTAATAAAGAGCCCCAGGTCCAGCACGGTGGGCTGATGGGTCTCTTCATGACCCAAGGACATTAATTCTTGGGTGATGCTTTCGCCTTTTTCCACCGTGATTAGAATTTCCCGAGCATAGGTCGAAATTCGTTCCGGATCTAAAGTGATGCCGACTTCTGACGGTTGCGCCAATAATTCAATATAGCCGGATATGACCCCGAGAATATTCTTGAAGTCATGCGCCATGCCAGCGGCAAGTCTCCCGAAGGTTGCCATGCGTTCCAAAGCTGCGGTACGCTCCTGAAAATTGCCAAGCGGGCGTTGCCATTTTTGCTCCAAGGATTCCCGGTGCAGGCGAGTAATGGTGGATGCGATTTTAGTCGCGATATCACAATCCTGGGCCGACCACCGCCGCTTTTGGCCCACGCTTTCGTGGCAAACCACACCGCAAACCTCGCTACCATGGAGAAGCGGTGCGTCCAGCATGGATGTGATTCCGAGAGGCTCTAGGTAAAGTTGGTGAAATTCCTCCATGAATGCGGCGCCTTGTACATCGTCGACGGGGATGATGTTTTGATTCCTCAGGGCTTTGAAGTAGCTGGGAAAATCTTTGGCGCGGAGAATGCAACCTTCGAAGACCCCATGCTGGCCTTCTTGGTGCAAGTATTCACAAATCAAAATGCTGCCATCGGCAACTAAACGCCAAATGCTCACCCTTTGCACCCCGAGGGCTAGCGCCGCCAGCGAAGTCACCTGCCCCAAGACCTGCCTCAGCGAGATGCCGGGTAGGATGGAAATGGCGTCAAAGGCTTCCCCAAAGTCGGCGGAATGGGTAGGTAGGGGAGATTTCAAGGCTGTTGCGTCTTGCATGAAGCCTCACTTCCGAGGGATTTGACTCGGAATATACCCCTTGGCTGCTTCGTACCCAAGGCAGTTTCGGCTCCACTTATCGCGAAAAGTGACGAAGGAAAGGCGGTTTTGCTCTGCCCTACAGAGCGAAAAAGAGCGCATCCGAGCAGGCAATGCAGGCTTGTGATTTTACCTTACCATCATGACCCGCGCAACGGTCGATGTCTTTCGCTACGATGACTTTAAACGATTTCTTCGTGATTTCCTGGTCGAAGCCAAGACCCGTAATGGACATTTATCCCAGCGCTATTGGATAGACAAGGTTGGGGCCAAGTCGAAGGGTTGGCTGGCTGATGTTTTGAATGGTCGGTTAAAACTTTCCGATCGGTATTTGCCCAAGCTGGCCGAAGCTTTGCAGCTCAATCGTCGCGAGACCGAATACTTCGAAGCCTTGGTGCGTTTTACCCAGTCCAATTCCGAAGCCGAGCGACGCTTGCAGCTCAATAAAATGCTCAGCTTCAAGGAATTGCAAGTCGATCTGGTGGGTAAGGAAAGGTTTGATTTTTACAGCGACTGGTACCATCCTGCCTTGCGTGAACTTTTGCTTTTAGGTGCGCCGCAACGTGATTTGGCGGCCTTGGGCAAGCGATTGCAGCCGTCTATCACGGCGGCGCAAGTGCGGCATTCCCTGGAGCTACTCGAAAGCCTGGGCTTTCTCGCCAAGAATGCCCAAGGCCAACTCGTGACCAGCACGCCTTTGGTGAAAAAAGACAAGCGCCACCGATCGCCGCATTTGCATCGCTATCTCGAAAGCCTGATGGACTTGGCAAAGCAAAGCCTGGAGCGTTTCTCCGAAAAAGAGCGCGACATTTCTTGTATTACCCTGGCGCTTTCGGAAGAGGCCTTGGCGGAGGCCGGCGAAGAGTTGAAGGCCTTGCGCCGCAGGCTTTTGGAACGTTCAGCGAAAGACAAGCGGGCCTCGCGAGTTTATCAACTCAATTTGCAACTTTTCCCTCTCAGTGATTGACGGGAGTACGTCATGTTCCAGTTACCTTCTCCGCAAATTCCTCGTCGTCCGGTTGCCCTCGTATGCGCTTTCTTGGTCACCGTGTCACTGTCGGTTTGGAATGGCTGCGGTTCCATAGGTTCTGAGGTCGAGAATGAGCAATTCGCCAAGGGTGTGAAAGATGGCAAGGGCCATCCCGTGGACAATGCCTTAGTGCGAGTTTTTACGGTAGATCATATTCCTGGGAGCTCATTAGCCAAGGCGGCACGAAAGTCGAGTCTGGTGTGGGAAACCCGTACCGATGCCGAGGGAAGGTTTCGACTCGATTCCATATCAGCGGGGCAATACAATGTGCTCATCAGCAAGGACAGTTTGCGCGCCTTTCGCGACTCGGTTTTTCTCGCGCCAGGCGTGACGGCTTTGCCTGCGGATACCTTAAAAGCGCCCGCCACCTTGTCTGGATTCGTGCGCGTGCAACCCGTTCATGATCCTCGCAGCGCCACGGTTCAAGTGCTAGGCACCGATATTTACACCAATGTCGATGCCGCGGGCCGCTTTGTCTTAAGCGGTATGGCAGGCGGAGATTATCGATTGCGAATTGTTTCAACCATCACGGAGTACGCGCCACTTTTTTTCGCCACTCGCGTCGTGGCGGGAAAAGCCAATGTGCTCCAAGACACTTTGGCCCTGCCCTTCACGGGTGTTCCAACGGTGACCGGGCTTCGGGCTAGCTACGATTCGACGCGCGGCATAGTGACCCTTAATTGGAATGCCGTGCAGTCCACCCAAATAGCGGGATATGCCGTCTTTCGTGACCCGGCCGGCGCCGTCAACCTTTCCACCCAACCTTATAATACCCGGCGCATCACGGGAACGACCTTCTTCGATACTTTGTCTTTCAGCCAGTGGAGGGATTCGGCTGGCACGGATACCATTCTCGATTCCGAAACCCAAAATTGGGAATACCGTGTGGTGGTGATTCCCAAGTCGGGCGGCTTTGGCCAACCCTTTGAAATGATCGATGTTAGAGCCGTATCGACTTACGCCAGTTTTGGAATTTTAAGCCTTATCGACATGTCGCCAAGGCCGCACAGGCGGGGTGATACCGTCCGCATCGAAGCGCGCTGGCAGGGAGTGACCGTGACTCCAAAAACCTTGGAATATGCTCTATACAATACTCGTGGCTTCACAATAACGCGGAGCAACCGCCAGGTGAATACGGTGGCTGGGCGCGACACCTTGCGGATCCAGTTGAAGGATTCATCCATCATTTTAGAGGCGAAATTATTCGATGCCTCGGGTCGATCGATTAGGACGTCATTGTATATCCCAAACTTCGATTCGGTGGTTTCGTGGGTGGACACCGCTGGGCCAGTTGATACTTTGCCACCTATCGATACCTTGCCCACGGTGGATACGGCCTTTCAAGCGCGTATTTTAGTGCAATTCCCATCGGACTCGGCCTTTCATTTGCCGCAATTTCCCACGGAGGTAGCGCGCAACTCCACCCTCACAGCAAAAGGCGTAGTTGTGGGTTGGAACGATTCCGCCTTGATCAAGGAATGGAATGTCAACAATACGGGCTTCAAACAGGTAGCCGGTGATTCCCTGAGTATCGTAGCCCCCAATTCTGCCACCAATCCGCTTTACATCTTTCGTGTGCGGCGGGGAAACATGTTTTCATTAGACACTCTTTGGGTGCAGGTCAGGTGACTAGAGCTTATTGAAACCATTAAAACAAAGTATGCGGCGTTGGCAAAGTAAATTGGGGTGAACAGCGTGAGCTGTGGCAGGAGCTCCAATGAAAGCCATACTCCAAGAGTGTTACGGTTACCCAGACGACTTGCATTACGGGGAAGCCGAGTTGCCGACCCCGACCGACGATCAAGTGCTGGTGCGCATACGCGCCACTTCCATGCATGCCGACATTTGGCATATGGTCATGGGTCGGCCCTTTTTGCTGCGTCTATTCGGCGCGGGCTTGAGCAAGCCCAAGAATCGCATCCCGGGCACCGATATGGCGGGGATAGTCGAGAAAGTCGGCGCCAAGGTGACGCGATTCAAGGTGGGAGACCCGGTATTCGGCGAAACCGTGACGCTCAATCAATGGAATAATGGCGGCGCCTTCGCTGAATATGTGGCCGTCTCCGAAGCGGCATTAGCTTTTAAACCGACCCGGCTTTCCTTTGAAGAAGCTGCGGCCGTACCGACCTCCGGCATCATTGCGCTTCGCAGTCTCCTCCATGAGGGTGGATTGCGCGCAGGACAAAGGGTTTTGATCAATGGCGCTGGCGGGGCTCTGGGATCCTTCGCCGTGCAAATCGCCAAGGCCTATGGTGCCGAAGTCATTGCCGTGGATGTGCCGGAAAAGGCCGACTATTTGAAGGCTCTAGGCGCGGATCAAGTCATTTATCCCTCCCAACTTGACCCGTCTAAAATCACGGGACGACTCGACATTATCCATGACATTTATTCCAATCTGAATCTGAAACAATGGCGATCCAAGCTCACACCTGACGGCAAATACGTTTATATCGGCCACGATCATTTCGGAAAGGATGTCAGTCCCTTTTGGGGTGTGCTACCGCGCGCTATGGGTCTCATGCTAAAAGCGCAATTCGATAAGCAATTGCCCAAGGGCTCCTTTTCGATACAAAGTGGCCCTTTAATGCGAAGTCTGGCCGATATGATTGAGGACGGTAAGATCCACCCGCAAGTGGGGGCGGTTTTTCCCCTGAACGAAGCGCGCAAGGCTTTGGCCTATTTGGTGAGCGGCCAAGCACGCGGCAAAATCGTTTTGACGGTTTGAGAAGTTACCGAAAGAAGTCAACATGGAATTCAGACAACTAGGAAATTCAGGATTCAAAGTGCCCGAACTCACTTTGGGAACGGGAACTTTTGCTGGCCGTGGCAATTTTTTCAAGGAATGGGGCAATACCGATGCCCAAGGCGCATCGCGCCTAGTGGATATTTGCTTGGAAGCCGGATTGACCCTATTCGACTCGGCGGACATTTATTCGGATGGCGGTTCGGAAGAAGTGTTGGGCGATGCCATTAAAGGGCGCCGTCATCAAGTACTGATTTCGACCAAGGGATCGATGCGATTGGGCAATGGCCCCAATGACATGGGATCTTCGCGCTGGCATCTCACGCGCGCGGTCGAAGGCAGTTTGAAGCGCCTCGGCACGGACTATATCGATCTCTATCAATTGCATGCCTTCGACGCACTGACACCCATAGAAGAAACCTTGCGCACCTTGGACGACCTAGTGAAGGCGGGAAAAATCCGCTATATCGGCGCCTCGAATTTTTCCGGTTGGCATTTGATGAAGTCGCTCGCTATTTCGGAGCGTGAAGGTCTGGCTCGCCATGTAGCTCATCAGGCCTATTATTCCCTCATTGGCCGCGACTTTGAATGGGAGCTCATGCCACTCGCCCTCGATCAAGGCGTGGGAACCGTGGTGTGGAGCCCTCTGGGTTGGGGTCGGTTAACCGGCAAGTTACGCCGCGGACAACCCAAGTCGACAACAAGTCGCCTGCACAGCCAACTTGTTGTCGACCTCGGGCCGCAGGTGGAGGACGAGTATCTCTACCGTGTCGTCGATGCCATCGATGCCGTGGCGAAAGAGACGGGAAAGACCGTACCTCAGATTGCGCTCAACTGGCTGCTACGCCGTCCCACGGTTGCGACCGTGATCATCGGGGCGCGCAATGAAGCCCAATTGCGCGACAACCTGGGTGCAGTCGGCTGGTCGCTCACGACGGAGCAAGTCGCCAAACTGGATGCCGCGAGCGCTTTGCCACGGACTTACCCCTATTGGCATCAGCTTGGATTTCAGGAGAGGAATCCTTTGCCGACGCCTTCGGCTTAGGGTTACAGCGCTCTTACTCGGGGTGATATTCTTCCACGGTGGGGGTGATGTCATTTGATTGAGTTTGCCCACTCACTATGTAAATGCTTGTCCCCAGGGAAACCAACCCAGGATATCCCCTTGCCAATAGGTAGTTTGGCGCCGGAGCCCAAGAATTCTGTGCCGGATTGTAGACATCCACTTGAGTTGAATTGACCGACGTCGTATGGTTGTCAACATTATCAACGTAGCCACCCAGAGTATAAACCTTATTATTCAGCCCCACGAGTTGCGCACTCAAGATTTGAGCTAGTCTCTGTGGAGTCGGCATGGATGACCATGTGTCCGTAATGGGATTGTAAGTTTCAATGCCAGTCGTAAAAGGCCCGTTAATAATATTCGTTAAGAAAATCGTTTCATTAATATTAATCAAGGCGACCAAACTGAGGAAGATCCTGCGTTTTTTAGGGGCCCAAATGTGGGTGGCAAGATCCAACTCGAAAATTCCGGCGGAATCACCCATATATTGATATTGGCTCCGTGTGATCACGTAAAGCTTTCCATTCGATACCACAGCGCCATTTTCGAGAACATTACCAGGCAAGTTCAGCTCTTTACTCCATAAACCGGATTCCAAATCGTAGTAGAATAAGTTTGAGCCAGGAAAATCAGGATGTTTAGCATGAATAAAGAAAAGCTTGGATCCTGAAAATGCATTTGAATAGGGAATAACATACCCAGCGTTTGTTTCAACTCCAGGACTAGCCGTTTTATTTAGGGTTGAGTCCTTTTTGGTTGTGATATTAAAAAGGCCTATGGCGATAGTATTCGGAGAGTCTTGACCAACGTGTACAATATGACCTTTCCAAGCATAGGCGCGAGTCGCATAGGGGTTCATGGCTCATAGATGGACAATATGCTTGGGATGACTTTTTAAAGGAGTTTGATATGGATGATGACGGTCACGTAAGCGAAGGTTTTCATACGA
>JAYUVP010000069.1:0-11388 GCA_043753995.1 Fibrobacterota bacterium | reverse complement strand
CTCGTTGAATTTCAGCAAAGAGGGGTAAAGGTTAATCGATGAACTCCTTGACCGTCAACAGGTTATGCGGTCTCGGAGTTGGCAAGGGCAGCAGGGGATGTTGAGGCGCGGATATTGTCTTCCCCGTCCCCATCGTCCAAACTGTCGCGAACGGCCCGAATTCCGGCTTCTTCCTCGGATTCGGCGTCCATGTCCTTGATGCGAATGTTGTTGATATGGGGATTTCCCGTTCCCGAAGGAATGAGGCGACCCATAATCACATTTTCCTTCAAGCCTTCGAGGGTGTCGATTTTGCCGGCGATGGCGGCGGCAGTCAACACCTTGGTCGTCTCTTGGAAAGAAGCAGCGGAAATGAAGGAGTCGGTGGCCAAGGAAGCCTTGGTGATACCGAGCAGCAAGGGACGATAGGTTCCAGGCTTTCCGTTGGCGGCGACCACGCGTTCGTTTTCATTGCGCAAGCGGGCCTTGGAAATTTCTTCGCCTTCGAGCAGGTCGGTGTCGCCAGCATCCTGGATAATCACCTTACGCATCATCTGACGGACAATGCATTCGATGTGCTTATCGGAAATGGTCACACCTTGCAAGCGATACACGGCCTGAATTTCTTCGACCAGGTATTTCTGCACGGATTGGTCACCTTGAATGGCCAAGATATCATGGGGGTCAATGGGGCCGTCGCAAAGCTTATCGCCACTGCGGACGCGATCGCCCGGGTGCACGGTGACATGCTTGCCGCGAGGCACGAGATAGGATTCCTTCATCTCGCCATCTTCGACCATGATGCGCTGCTGACCGCGTTCGAGTTCGCCGAAAGCCACGATACCGTCGATGGCTGTCACCACCGCTGGGCTCTTGGGACGACGAGCTTCAAAGAGTTCGGCCACGCGAGGCAAACCACCGGTGATGTCGCGAGTCTTGCCTGCGGAGCGGGCGATTTTCACGACGGCGTCGCCGGCACTGACCTTGTCATTGTTACGGACCTGGATATAGGCATTCTCGGGAATGCTATAACGATCGAGCTTGCGACCGGCTTCGTCGATGATATTGATATGAGGATGGAGCTTGGCCTTCTTGTCACGAATGACGCGAATGCGCTCCATGCCCGTGGTATCGTCGAATTCAGTGATATAGGTGACGCCGTCTTTCAACGCGTCGAATTCAACCTTACCGCTGTGACGAGTAATAATCAGGGTATTGTAAGGATCCCATTCGAACAAAGCGGAGCCGGCCTTGATGCTTTGGCCGTCCTTCACCTTGAGCGAGGAACCGTAGGGTACGACATAACGAACCTTGGTGATGCCATGGTCGTCTAGCAGGGTCATTTCGCCGCTACGGCTGATGACCACATTGTCGCCGCCCTTATTGATGACGGTTTCGACGTCATTCATCTGAATCTTGCAATCCCACTTGGTCTTCTTCATCGATTCGGCGGTCATACGAGCCGCGGCGCCACCGATGTGGAAAGTGCGCAAGGTGAGCTGGGTGCCCGGTTCGCCGATGGACTGGGCGGCCACAACACCGACGGCTTCGCCGATGTCGATGACGCGACCATTGGCCAGATTACGGCCATAGCACTTCACGCAAACGCCCTTGGTGGCTTCGCAGGTGAGCACCGAGCGCACCTTGAGGCTTTCAAGCCCAGCGGATCCGACCAATTCGGCCATTTTTTCGTCAAGGACGGTGCCCGCTTCGCAGAGCAGGACGTCATTGACGGGGTGATAAACATCATCGCAAGCCACGCGGCCGAGAATCTTGTCTGCCAGAGGCACGACCACGTCGTCGCCTTCCGTGGTATCGGTCATTTCGAGACCGAGCACGGTGCCGCAATCGAATTCATTGACCACGAGATCTTGCGCCACGTCGACGAGACGACGAGTCAAATAACCGGCGTCAGCCGTCTTCAGAGCGGTATCGGCCAAACCTTTACGCGCACCGTGAGTCGAGATGAAGTATTCGAGAACATTCAAGCCTTCGCGAAAGCAAGAAAGAATCGGGTTCTCGATGATTTCTTGACCCGTCAGCTTCTTCTGGGGCTTGGCCATAAGGCCGCGCATGCCGGAAAGCTGCTTGATTTGCTCGCGGCTACCGCGGGCGCCGGAAACGGCCATCATGTACACGGGATTGAATCCGTCGCGATCTTGCGAAAGCTTTTCGTACACGAGGGAGGCCACGTCATTGGTGGTATGCGACCACAAATCGATGACTTGGTTATAGCGCTCGCCGTCGGTGATGACACCGTTTTCGTAGAGCTCTTGAACCTTATCGACCTTTTTCTTGGTGCCGGCAATCATCTCGTACTTCTCAGGCGGGATAATCATGTCGGAAATAGCGATGGACATACCACCGCGCGTTGCCGACTTGAAACCCGTTTCCTTGATGGCGTCGAGGAATTGGCAGGTCTTCTCATTGCCAGCAACACGGAATTGCCGGTCAATGGTTTGGGATATGGTCTTCTTGTCGAAGGTTTTGTTGAGGAAGCCGAGCTCTTTAGGCACGACTTGATTCAACATCACGCGACCGACCGAAGTCTCGATCATTTTGCCTTCGATGCGCACCTTGATAGGCACATGCATGTCGATGGCTCCGGCTTCGTAAGCTCGAATGGCTTCTTCGCCGTCGGAGAACATTTTGCCAGCGCCCTTGCCGGTCTTTTTCATCAAAGTCAGGTAATAGCAGCCCAAAACGATATCCTGCGAAGGCACGGCAATGGGCTGACCCGAAGCCGGATGCAAGATATTGTTGGATGCCACCATCAAAATACGGGTTTCCAATTGCGCCTCGAAAGAGAGGGGCAAGTGAATGGCCATTTGATCGCCGTCAAAGTCGGCATTGAAGGCGGTGCAAACCAGGGGATGCAGGCGAATGGCCTTGCCTTCGATGAGGCGAGGATAAAAGCCTTGAATACCGAGGCGATGCAGGGTCGGCGCGCGGTTCAGGAGCACGGGATGATCTTCGATAATCTCTTCGAGAATATCCCAGACCTCAGGGCGTTCCTTTTCGACGAATTTCTTCGCCGACTTGACCGTATGCACATAACCCTTTTCTTCCAGCTTCTGGATGATGAAGGGCTTGTAAAGCTCAAGCGCCATGGGCTTGGGCAAACCGCATTCGTGCATCTTGAGCTCGGGGCCCACGACGATCACGGAACGGCCAGAATAATCCACGCGCTTGCCGAGAAGATTCTGACGGAAGCGACCCTGCTTGCCTTTCAGCAATTCAGAGAGGGACTTCAGGGGACGGCGATTTTCGCCCTTCACGGAGAAGGTGCGGCGGCCATTGTCGAAAAGCACGTCGACGGCTTCTTGCAACATGCGCTTTTCATTGCGCAGAATCACTTCAGGAGCCTTGATGTCGATGAGCTTCTTCAACCGGTTATTACGGTTGATGACGCGGCGATATAAATCATTCAAATCGGAGGTGGCGAAACGGCCGCCTTCGAGAGGCACCAGCGGACGCAAATCCGGGGGCAAAACGGGAACGACGTCCAGCACCATCCACTCGGGACGATTGGGCGACTTGCGGAAAGCCTCGGTCACCTTCAGGCGCTTGAGCAAATCCGTCTTGCGCTGCACCGAGGTTTCGTCCTTGATACGCGAACGCATGCTGGCGCTCGACTTATCGAGATCGATTTCAGCCAGCAATTGCTTGATAGCAGGCGCGCCCATCTTGGCGTCGAAGTGGCGTCCTTCTTCCTCGAGATCGATGTATTCGTCCTCGGAAATGAGTTGGCCATTCTTCAAATCGGTGTCGCCCGGATCGAGCACGACATACGATTCGTAATAGATGATGCGCTCGAGATTGGTCACTGAAATGCCGATGAGGGCACCGATAACCGAAGGCAAGCTCTTGAAAAACCAAATGTGAACCACGGGCACGGCCAATTCGATATGGCCCATGCGTTCGCGGCGCACCTTGCTGTGCGTGACTTCAACGCCGCAACGATCGCAGACCACGCCGCGATAGCGAATGCGCTTGTATTTGCCGCAGGAGCATTCCCAGTTCTTGACCGGGCCAAAAATGCGTTCGCAGAACAATCCATCTTTTTCGGGCTTAAAGCTGCGATAATTGATGGTTTCAGGTTTAGTGACCTCGCCATAAGACCATCCGCGGATGATGTCGGGCGAGGAAAGTTGAATGCTGATCGCTTCCTTAGGCTGTATGCCGGGAGCGTTCTCGAGCAGATCGTTTAGTTGGCCTTCCACGTTATCTCCTTCGAATCCACGTACCCTGGCCTAGACCAGTTCTTCTTCTTGTTGCATGAAGCGGACATCAAGGCAAAGCGCTTGCATTTCCTTGATGAGCACGTTGAAGGACTCAGGCACGCCGGGTCGCGGCGCGTTTTCGCCCTTCACAATGGCTTCGTAAATCTTGCTACGGCCCATGACGTCATCCGACTTCACGGTCAGCATTTCTTGCAGGGTGTAAGCGGCACCATAAGCTTCGAGCGCCCACACTTCCATTTCTCCGAAACGCTGGCCACCGAATTGGCTCTTGCCACCGAGCGGTTGCTGAGTCACCAGAGAATAAGGCCCAATCGAACGGGCGTGAATCTTGTCGTCGACCAAGTGACCAAGCTTGAGCATGTACATGATGCCTACGCAAACGTCATTGACCATGCGCTCGCCGGTGCGACCGTCGAAGAGCGGCGATTTGCCCGAGGCCGGCATTTTGGCTTCCACCAAGGCCTTGACAATGTCTTCATAGCTGGCGCCGTCAAACACGGGCGTCGCAATCTTCAGACCCAGGGCCTTGGCAGCCCAGCCCAGATGCGTTTCCATCAACTGGCCCACGTTCATGCGCGAAGGCACGCCCAGGGGATTGAGCAGGATTTGCACGGGACGACCGTCGAGCATGAAAGGCATGTCTTCGGCAGGGACAATCTTGGAGATAACACCCTTGTTACCGTGGCGACCGGCCATTTTATCACCCACCGCGATGCGGCGTTTCTTGGCGATATAAACCTTGACCAATTGCAAGACGCCGGGCTTTAGCTCGTCGCCGCGAATGATCTTGTCAATTTCCTTGTCGAGCTCTTCTTCAAGGCGCAAAATCATGTCGTTGGCGGTGTGCAGCACGCGCTCGGCAATGGTATTGGTCTTGACGTCGAGAGTCAGGCCATTGGGCACGGCGACATCGGAGAAGTTGATCTTTTGCAAGACCTTCTCATTGTATTTCTTGCCCTTGCCCAGAATAAGCTCACCCGTGGAGCCGTCGCGAATTTCTTCGGCGTCTTTGCCATCGAGCAATTCCAGCAGCTTCTTGTCGCGGGCTTGCGTGATTTCCTGAATGCGCTCGCTCATCGAGGCGCGCAATTCGTCAATACGCTCTTTGTCGGTTTTCTTGGTTTTCTTATCGCGCTCTTTGCGCGAGAAAACGCGAGTCTCAACGACAATGCCCTTCATGCCAGGAGGCGATTTCAGAGAACTGTCGCGCACGTCGCCGGCCTTTTCGCCGAAAATGGCGCGCAAAAGGCGCTCTTCAGGGCTGAGCTCGGTTTCGCCCTTAGGCGTGACCTTACCGACCAAAATATCGCCCGCTTCGACTTCGGCGCCTACGCGCACAATGCCGCTTTCATCGAGATTACGCAGTGACTCTTCCGAGACATTCGGAATTTCACGCGTTAATTCTTCGGGGCCGCGCTTGGTGTCGCGAACTTCGAGCTCGTATTCCTCGATGTGAATCGAGGTGAAGGTGTCTTCTTTGCAGAGCTCTTCGGAAATGATGATGGCATCTTCGTAGTTATAGCCGTTCCAGGGGAGGAAGCCTACGGTGATGTTTTTGCCGAGAGCCAATTCGCCTTGTTCGGTGCTGGGGCCGTCACCCAGAATATCACCCGCAACGACCTTTTGGCCGACGCTGACAATGGGGCGCTGATTGATGCACGAATCCTGATTGCTGCGCTCGAACTTGCGCAGGTTATAGGTGTCGTATTCGGGCACATCGAGGAAGTCGGCTTCGCTCTTCTTGGTTTCTTCGCGCTTGACCACGATGGTCTTGGCGTCGACGGCATGGACCACACCATTGTGCATGGCCACGATGCAGGCACCGGAATCGTAAGCGGCGCGACCTTCGAGGCCAGTACCAATCACGGGAGCTTCAGGCTTCAAAAGCGGCACAGCTTGGCGCTGCATATTCGAACCCATGAGCGCGCGATTGGCGTCATCGTGTTCGAGGAAAGGAATGAGACCGGCGGCAATCGACACCAATTGCTTGGGCGACACGTCCATCAATTGCACCTGATCCTTGGGGATCATGGGGAATTCGCCTTGCTTGCGGGCAATGACGTATTCGCCAACGAAGCGGCTCTTTTCATCGATTTTCGTGCTGGCAGGGGCGACGAAATAATCATCTTCCTGATCGGCGGTGAGGTAAATCACCTCTTCGCTGACCACGCCGCGAATCACCTTGCGATAAGGCGTTTCGATGAAGCCGTAAGGATTCACGCGCGCAAAGGCGGCAAGTGAGGAAATCAAACCGATATTGGGACCTTCGGGAGTCTCAATCGGGCAGAGGCGGCCATAATGGCTGTGATGCACGTCGCGGACTTCGAAGCCAGCGCGTTCACGAGTCAAACCACCTGGGCCAAGGGCCGACATGCGGCGCTTGTGGGTCAACTCAGCCAAGGGATTCATTTGATCCATGAATTGGCTGAGCTGGCTGCTGCCGAAGAAAGTGCTGATGACAGTCGAAACCGTGCGGGCATTGACCAAGTCTTGCGGCGTGACTTCTTCGGTGTCGCGCAGGGAGAGGCGCTCGCGAATGGTGCGAGCCATACGGGTTAAGCCAAGGCTGAATTGATTGCCCAAAAGCTCGCCCACCGACCGAACGCGGCGATTCCCCAGATGATCAATATCATCCAGGCCACCTTCATTGGCATAAAGTCCGATCATGTAGCGCATGATGGCCAAGAAATCGAACTTGGTCAAAGTCATGGTTTTCATGTCCACCTCAAGCTTGAGGCGGCTATTCATACGATAACGACCGACTTCGCCGAGATCATAGCGCTTGTCATCAAAGAACAGGCGCTCTAGCAAGGTCTTGGCAGTAGCCACGTTTGGTGGATCGCCGGGGCGAATGAGGCCGTAAATGCGGAAGAGGGCTTCTTCCTCATTCGAGGTCGGATCCGCATTCAAGGTATTGTGCATGACCGGATTGGTGTCAATACCGATGCAAACCTTGACCGTGTCCACATAAGCTTCAGCGATGCGCTTGATGATGACGGGCGTGAGGACGGTATTGGCTTCGGAAATCAATTCGCCGGTATTGCGATCGACCACGTCCTCGTAAAGGACTCGCTCTTCGAGAGCCTCGACAGCATTGTCGTCGATCTTGATGGTTTCGGCTTCGTAGAACAGCGGAAGCAAATCGGCATTCTTCGAATAGCCGATAGCGCGCAAAAGAATGGTGGCGGGAATCTTACGACGGCGATCGATGTTGATATACAGCGATTCGTTGACGTCGACCAGGAATTCGACCCAGGATCCGCGATAAGGAATGACGCGGGCTTTGAGCAAGCGCTTGCCATTGGTATGCGTTTCTTCGTCGAAAGAAACGCCCGGGCTGCGATGCAACTGGGAAACGATGACGCGCTCGGCGCCATTGATGATGAAGGTACCGTTCCGAGTGATGAGCGGTAAATCACCGATATAGACGTCGTTCGTGATCTTTTCTACGAACTTTTTCTCTTCGCCTTCGCCCTCAAAAATATTGAGCGAAAGGGTGGCCTTGAGAGGCGCAGCATGAGTCATGCCCCGCTTCTGGCACTCTTCCAGAGAGTACTTGGGAACGCCCAAGGTATATCCCTCATATTCAAGGGAATACATTTCCTTGACGTCGAAGATCGGAAAGATCTCGGCGAAAATCTTCTGCAGTCCTTCGTGCGCGCGCTCCTTGGGGAGCACACCGGCCTGTATAAACCGGTTGAACGAGTTGACCTGAACATCCAGAAGGTAAGGCAGTTCAAAGCTGAACCGGCTTGAGGAGTAAGTCCGACGTTGCACCATGTCTTCGTTCCCTTGACGGAAGTTCTCAATGCCACCATAGCCCAAAGGGCAAACTGCATCGCGCTATGAAAGCGGATGCGGCCGGCGGAATGCAATTTGCCATAGCGGCAAAAGCAAACCTGAATTTTCCAAAAACGGAAAACGCCCTGCCACGTGAATGGCTTGGGCGCCCCCGTTATGACGCATTTTCAAGGCAATCGCTATCACGCGATTACTTCAGAGTAACCTTGGCTCCGGCGTCTTCGAGCTCTTTCTTCCACTTCTCGGCGTCGGCTTTAGCGGCCGCTTCCTTGACAGCTTTGGGGGCACCATCGACGAGACCCTTGGCTTCGGCGAGGCCGAGACCGGTGATGGCGCGAACCACCTTGATCACGTTGATTTTGTTGGCGCCGCAATTCTCGAGAATGACGTCGAATTCGGTTTTCTCGACAGCAGCTTCCGCACTGGAAGCGGCGGCAGGGCCAGCCACAACAGCGGCAGCAGCAGCGGCTTCGAGTCCATAGACATTCTTCAAGTAATCGGACAATTCTTTGGCCTGCAACAGACTCAGAGCGACGATCTTGTCACCGATATCCTTGATGGCGGGGGTGTAGTTGGCTTCAGACATGATTTCCTCCGTGGGGGATTTTTTGATTGATGTTTCTATCCTGGCTTTCCGATTGGTCGACAACCCTTAGGCTGCCGACACCGCCTCGCCCTGTTCCAGCTTGTCGGCCAGCGCCTGGATTTGGCTGGCGATTCGGCTGCCCGGACCTTTGATAAGGCCCAGGACATTGGCACCGGGGCCCATAGCCAGACGAATAATCTGGGCTTGGAGCTCACGTTTGCCGGGCATTTTAGCGATGGTCGCCAACTGGTTTCCCGTATACGCCTGCCCGTCGATATGTATGGCCTTGAGAGACATGAGCCCCTCATTAGCCTTATGAAAATCGACGAGAAGCTTGGCAGGCGCTATAGGATCCTCATTGTCGGACATGATCACGGCGGTAGGGCCCACCAGATGCACATCCACACCGGAAATACCGCAATCGTTCAGCGCGCGCTTGATCAAGGTGTTTTTAGCCACCCGGATGCGAATGCCTTTTTTAACCAAGGCACGACGCAAACCGGTGACGGTTTGAACGGTGACCTTGGTGAAGTCGGCAAAATAAAGGCCGCTGGACTTTTTAATCTCAGTTTTGAGTTGTTCGATGGTTTCGAGCTTATTCGTAGGCATGCGTATTCTCCTGTGACCTTGGCTTACGCCACCTTGGAGGTGATGGCACGGTCGATACGGACGCCCGGGCTCATGGTGCTGGCAAGTGTGATGGAGCGCACATAGACGCCCTTAGCAGTAGCAGGCTTGGCCTTGACCACCGATTCAATCACTGACTGGACATTTTCGACCAGTTGTTGTGCCGAGAAGCTGGCTTTGCCGAAAGGAGCGTGGACATTGCCACCCTTGTCGACGCGATAGGCGATTTTACCCGCCTTTAATTCCTTGATGACTTGGGCCACATTCATGGTCACCGTGCCCGCTTTGGGGCTGGGCATAAGTCCGCGAGGACCGAGCACGCGAGCGACCTTACCGACGAGGGGCATCATGTCAGGGGTGGCGATGACGGCGTCGAAATCGAGCCAGCCGCCTTGAATCTTGGTTACGAGTTCTTCCGCGCCAACAAATTCGGCACCGGCGTCCACAGCGGCTTTTTCAAGACCACCCTTGGCGAAAACCAAGACGCGGACTTTTTTACCAGAACCATGAGGCAGGGCCACATTGCCACGCACCACTTGGTCGCTGTACTTGGGATCGACGCCCAAGCGCATATGCAATTCGAGGGTTTGATCGAATTTGGTCGTAGCGCCGCCCTTCAGAATCTGAATAGCGGCATCGAGGCCATATTCCTTGGTGCGGTCGATTTTCTCGGAAACCGCGCGGTATTGCTTGCTTCGCTTCATGCTTTCTTGCCTTCTGCTCCCTCAACCCAGGCGGCCCAGCGAGTGATTTACTCGCCAGCGCTTAGCGTCCCTTGGCTTTCGCCTCAGAAAAACGCCCTTGGAGGTGGTGAATTGTTTTCTCTATGCCGATCCGAAGATCAGGCGAATTCCAGTCCCATGCTCTTAGCCGTGCCTGCAACCATGCTGCAAGCCGATTCCAAGCTATCGGTATTCAAGTCAGGCATTTTCATCTTGGCGATCTCTTCGATTTGCGCCTGGGTGATTTTGCCGACCTTTTTGCGATTCGGTTCGCCCGAACCTTTTTCCAGCTTAATGGCCTTCTTGATGAGATCGGCCACAGGAGGAGTCTTGCACACGAAGCTGAAGGTGCGATCGGCATACACCGTGATGATCACGGGGATGATATAGCCCTTCTTATCCTGCGTCTGGGCATTGAAAGCCTTGCAGAACTCCATGATGTTCAAACCCTTTTGACCCAAGGCAGGGCCAATGGGTGGCGAGGGATTCGCCGCGCCTGCGTTCACTTGCAGCTTGATGTAGCCTGTAATCTTCTTTGCCACGTTAACTCCCTAATATCCTTTGAGGCCTTGGCGATCAGACGTTATCGACTTGACCGAAGTCGAGTTCGACAGGGGTGGAACGGCCGAAGACGCTGACCATGACCTTGAGCTTGCCCTTCTCAGGATTGATCTCTTCGACCACTCCATCGAAATCCTTGAAAGGCCCATCTTTAATACGAACCTTGTCCCCGCTTTTGAACGGGATTTCCACGACACCGGTTTCGGCCGCTTCAGGCACGGCGCTTTGACCGAGAATTCTCTCGACTTCGGCGCGGCGCAGAGGTTGCGGTTTGCCCTCACCACCCACGAAATGGGTCACACCAGGGATTTCCGTTACCCAGTGCATGGTGTCTTTATTCATATCCATTTCAACTAGGATATAAGACGGAAAAAACTTGCGATCACGAGTCGTCTTCTTACCCTTTTGCACCGTGGTGACTTCGCGCATAGGCAAAAGCACCTGACCGATTTGGTCTTTCAGGTTATTTCGGAGAACGAGAGCATCGAGGTGTTGTTTCACCTTGCCCTCTTGGCCCGAATAGGTATGGACGACGTACCACTTCATGATGACTCCGCGCGGGGATTGCTCCCGATGCGCCTCAGAACAGCTTGGTGAACCCCGTGACGGCCAAACCCAGTAAAAAATCGGCAGCGAAGACAAAAACCGTCGCTAGAATGCTGAAAACAACCACCGTGATGGTGGAGCCTTTCAGTTCATCGCGTGTCGGCCATGTGACCTTTCGCAACTCCCCGATCACGTCTCGGATATAGTTCTGGAACCGGCGCATCTTCAGTTTTTCTTTATTCAGTGCTCTACAGGTCTAATCTAGGGTGCTTTTCAGGCCAGATAGGAATCGAACCTACAACCAACGGTTTTGGAGACCGCT
>JAYUVP010000068.1:0-23490 GCA_043753995.1 Fibrobacterota bacterium | reverse complement strand
TGAGGGCTTTGTAAAAGGCCTTCAAATCCACGCTCTTTTGCACATAGGCATTGGCATGGGAGCGATAGCTGCGTTCGATATCGTCTGGAGCCGAGGAACTGGTCAGCATCACGACCGGGATTTTGCAAAGGCGCCGGTCATTTTTCAGGGTTTGCAAAAGGTCCAACCCTGAAGTGCGGGGTAAATTGATATCGAGCAATATTAAATCGGGCAAAATCACGCCTTCGCTTTCCAGCTCGGCGAGGGCCAATTCGCCGTTCTCGACACTGCCGACCGTCATGGGAAAATTCGTTTCCTGGGCCCACTCCATGACCATTTCCACATCGGCGGGATTGTCTTCTATGAGGAGCAAATGCTTTTGTTTTGTGACTGGAGAGGTGGCTGTGGTCATGGATCTGCCTCTTGGATTTTGGATTCCACAGGAGCTTCAGTACCTAAGCAAAAGAAAAAAGTGCTGCCTTGTTCGGGGGCGGATTCGACCCAGATGCGGCCGCCTTGGCTGCGAATGGCCTTGGCCACCATGGCCAAGCCTATGCCCGACCCGGGATAGGCTGCGCGCGCGTGCAGGCGTTGGAAAAGCTGAAACAGGCGGCCTTGATAATCCAGGGGAATACCAATGCCATTGTCGCGGACGAAGAACACGTTTTCGGGACTGTCACGGCGGCAACCAATATGAATTTCCGGAGCCCGGGACCCTCGGAATTTAATGGCATTGCTCAGGAGATTTTGCATGACTTGCCGCAATTCGCTGGCATTGTAATGCACTTGCGGTAAAGGATCATAAGTGAATTTGGCGCCCGACTCAGCGATAGCGGCATGCAAATCACGCAGTACCTCCTGCACCAGGGAATTGACGTCGATGTTTTCGGCCTCCATGGGGCGACCCACTCGGGAATAATGCAGTAAGGCGTCCATGAGCGATTTCATGCGACCGCCCGACTCCAAGGATTGGGCCAAATAGCGCTGCGCCTTCGGAGGCAAATCGGGACCGAATTGGCGTTCCAGCAATTGCAAATAGCCGAGCACGCCACGCAGCGGCTCTTGCAAATCATGGGAGGCGGCATAGGCGAAGGATTCCAAGTCCTGATTCGATCGCTCGAGGTCGCCGCTTTGGCGGTGAATGCGCTCCTCGGCGGTTTTACGCGCGCTGATATTGGCGACAAAGGCGATGACATTGAGGCGACCCTCGTAGCGAAAAGGCCCCAGGGCTATTTCAGCGGGAAATTCGCTACCGTCCTTGCGCAATCCTCTCACTTCGCGGCCCGCGCCCATGGCGCGCATTTGTGGATCTTCTCGGAAATGCTGCACGTGCTGACCGTGGACGCGCCTAGCCGATGGAGGCACCAACATTTCGAGAGGCTGCCCGAGTAATTCCTGCCTGGCATAGCCGAACATCGATTCCGTCTGGGCATTCACGAAGGCAATGCATCCCTGGGCATCGGCGACCAGAATGGCATTCGGCGAAGCTTCCAGGGCAAGGCGAAAGCGCTCCTCGCCGGCGGCCTCTCGCTCGCGCAGCAAGGCTTCCAACTTCTCATGGGTCTGCTTTAAATCTTGATAGCTGGGCTTATCCGTGTTTTTTTTGAAAAATGGCCAAAACCTGAGATTCGCCAAAAAATCGGGCATGTATTCTCCGGGCTTTGAATAATATTTAACCGAGTCTTGACTTATTGGCAGGGTTTGGTTGTAAAATGAGTGACTAAGGTAATTCCTTAATGTTGGAGAGATCCCATGGCTGAATCGTTAAAGCTTCTCTTGATCGACGACAGCAGGATGGATGCCGATATTTTGCAAAACAACCTTGATTCGATTCCCGATCTCCGAGTCGATTTGCAATGGGTCACCCAATATGACGAGGGCTTGAAGGCGGCCTGCGAAAACCAATTTGACATCGCCTTGGTCGATCATTATCTCGGGCCGCAATCCGGGTCCGATTTAATACGCAAGGCCATTGAAAATGGATGCTTGCGGCCCCTGGTGCTTTTTTCGGGCAAGGAAGACGTGCGCTTAGGCGTGCAAGCCATCGCCCTGGGCGCCAGCGATTATCTGGTGAAAGATCATATCGAGCCCTTTTTGCTCGAAAAAACCCTGCGCAATGCCTTAGAGCGTGGTCGTATCCTGAGCGAGAATTCGCGCATGCAGGCGCGACTGTTCGAAACCCAGCGTCTCGAAAGCATGGGCCTCATGGCCAGCGGCATCGCCCATGATTTCAACAATATTCTCGGCATCATTTTGGCCAATGCCGAATTGGCCCAAAAGCAAGTCCTCGACTCCTCGCATCTTGCGCGTTACCTGGCTTGCATACACCAAGCCACGGAGCGAGCCGCCGATTTGACCGCGCAAATGCTGGCTTATTCGGGGCGTGCGCGATTTAGCCAACAAAGCCTTGACATCGCCGACTTGGCGAAGGAGACCATGGATTTTTGTCGCGTGGGCATTCCCCGCCGCATTCATTTGGTTTCTTACCTGCCGGAATCCTTGCCTTCTATCAAAGGTGACATTACCCAGATGCGGCAGGTCATGTTGAATCTCCTCAACAATGCCGCCGACTCCATCGTGGGCGAAGGGACGGTGACCTTGCGTGCCGAGCCGCGCGATGCGGGCCCCCTTTCCGGGAGCACCCAAGGCTTCGCCATCCCCCTCAGCGAAAAACATTATGTCGTGCTCGAAGTCGCCGATACCGGATGTGGCATTCCCCAGGAATTATTGACCCGAATCTTCGACCCCTTCTTCACCACCAAGTCCACGGGTCGGGGCCTCGGCCTCGCTTCGGTGCTGGGCATCGTGCGTTCGCATAAAGGCAGTTTGCGCGTGCTGCGTCTTCCCCAAGGCGGCACCGCCTTCGAAGTGTGGATACCTGTGGCCAGTGAAAAGCAGGTTAACGCAAGTGTTACCTCGCGAACCCTTCGCCCGGTGCCGGAATCCTCTTTTATCCCCTCCCCTACCGGCATAACCTCAAGAAAATCGCCTGTCCTTCCTCCTGAGCCACCCAGCTTGCGCGTGCTGGTGGTCGATGACGAAATGGGCATATTGCAAGCCCTCGAAATCATGCTGCAAGGCCGCGGCTATCAAACGCATTTGGCCTCTAGCGCCGAGGATGCCCTCGTAAAAATGAATGCCATGCCCATGGATGCCGCCGTACTCGACATCATGCTGGCCGGAAAATCGGGCGTGGAACTCTTTCGAGATTTGCGCACGATCAAGCCCGACTTGCCCGTGGTTTTCATCAGCGGATACAATGAAAGCGACGCCGTCCTGCCCCTGGTGCAAAGCGGGGAAGTGCAATACTTGCGCAAGCCTTTTTCCAGCAATCAATTGGCTGAGGCCCTGTCCAAAGCTTGCACGCGACAACTCATTAAATCAGCGTAAAGCTAGGGTAACCCGCAAAGGACGGGGGGCTCGGCCCCTCGATCTAGGCCATTCAAACGCCCCCCTGCCTCGGCCCGCATTGCACCGCAGCACGGTCGGCCTCGGCATCCCCCTCGTCATTCGGCCGGAATGCAGCCCACCTGGCTTCGTTCCTCGTCGCTTGCATACTCCCGGTAAGCGACGCTCCTCGTGCCTTGCCAGGCGGGTTGCATTCCGCCCTCATTGTGGACCAGCCATTTTGAGATGGCTTCTAACGTCGCTTCCGTCCCGATTCCTCGATTTTCGCGATCCACTTCGTGCGGAAGGCTTCCGTTGAATCGCGTATCGGAGTGATGCCCGTCGCGCGAATCGGTGCTATTCCGCAAAACCCGAGTATCATGCGCTTCAGGGAGAGTTCGGAGGGGCGTCCGTTCACGAAGCGCAAATACCAAAGGGGCTGATCCACCGTGTAGATAATATGGCCTGAGCGGCCTGTGAGGAGCTTGTCCCACCAAGGGCTATTGGGCCGGTAGCGAAAGGCAAAACCCGGCAGGAAGGCGCGGTCGAAGAAACCTTTGAGGAGAGCAGGATAGGTGCCCCACCATACCGGATGAATCACCACAAGATGGTCGGCCCAGAGAATGTCTTGCTGCGCTTTGAGGAGGTCGGGCTCCAAGTCCATGCGCTTCTGGAAACCCTGGTGGAGTATGGGATCGAAAGCGAGATGGGCGAGCACGGTGCGGCGTACCTCGGCACCGCTTTTCAGCGCACCTCGCTCATAGGCCTCGCCTAGGGCGCGGCAAAAGCTCTCGTCATTGGGGTGGCCGTCCAGCACGAGGATACGAGTGGGTTTTGTCATGGTGGGGTGTCTCCAGGAGCGACGCTTCGGGCCGCGGGGAATGTCAAGGACATGTTGGCAATGCCTACATAACCTACCCTCCAAAGTTGGCGCTGCCAACACTAATTTTTCCGCATGGCTTCTCCCTCGAAATCGGTGCGCGCTCCGGCCAAGCCTTATCACCATGGCAAACTGCGCGAAGAATTGCTGGATCTGGCCCTCATCGACCTTGAATCCAAAGGAGCCGCAACCCTTAGCCTGCGTGATCTGGCTGCGCGCGCCGGAGTCTCTAAGACCGCGCCCTACCGGCATTTTCCGGATCGCGATTCCTTGCTTACGGCACTGATAGACCGCGGCTGGAAAGACTTGTACCAAGAGCTCGAACGCTCGCTTGATGGCTCCCCCGAGGGTCTTTCAGGGCTGCGTGCCATGGGTCGGGCTTATGTGGGTTTTGCCCTGGCCCGCCCTGGCATGTACCGGCTCTTGTTCTCCGGCAAAGGGAAATCCCTCTCAGCCGATTTGCCTTGCCCCGAGGCCTATGACTCGTTCCAATTGCTGGAGCGCCAGATCGTGCGCTGCCAAGCCGAAGGTTGGCGACCCGGCATGGAGGCATCGATTTTGACTCTCGCCCACTGGTCCCTAGTGCACGGCGCCGCCGATCTCGCCCTGGAGAAACTGGTGGCCACGCCCCCCGAACAGTCACCCCTGGACTTCTGGGCGTCGGTGGTGAATCTCGTGGAGATGCCCGCCTCCGCACCCTAAAGGCGCTCCGGCCCCCGAATGAAATGACAACGTGGCGAGGCGCCTGGATTTTCCTATGCTCCTATCCATGATCCGAGGCACGTTTTCTTCGATATTGATTTTCGCCGCCCTGCTTCCTGCTTACGCTTCCGCGGCCTGGACTCCCACCAATGGTCCTGCTGGCCCTCGCATACTTGGCATGGCCGTCGATGGAGCCGATCTACACATCATCCACAGTACCGGTGCCAGCCTTTCTCGCAACGGAGGCGAGACTTGGGAAGACTATGAGTCGTGGCTGGATTTCAAATACGGGATACCCACCTCCCTGGCCGCCCGCAATGGCGCGGTCTATCTCGGTTCGTCGCGGGGGGTCTGGGCCCGCGCCGGAGAAAGTTCGCCCTTCCTACGCGTCAATACGGGCCTGACCGATACTGCGGTCATGACCCTTTGCTTCGCGGGCGATGCCCTGCTGGCCGGAACCCTGGAGGGTGGCATCTATCGCAGCCGCGATAAGGGCGCGCATTGGACGCGGATCACTCCCGTGAGCCTCACGGGACCGATCGTCGGCGTGGCCGCATCCGGGCTCATGATTTTTGCGGCCACCGAGTCCGGCTTCTATCGATCCTTGGACGACGGCGCTACCTGGTCCCGGTCCGATCCCGATGCGAAGGACACCGTGATGGTTGGCGTGAGTCGCAATGAGGAATTTTTGTTCGCGCGTTCCCTTTACGCTTTGTATTGCTCCGCGGATAATGGCGCCCATTGGATCCAGTTGGATCCCGGAGTCGAGAATCCCGCATTCTATTCCTTCAATGCCGTGGGCAATCGGCTATTCGCCATGAACAATGAGGATGGCCTTTTTCGTTCCCCGGACAATGGGATGACCTGGACACGGGATTCTTCCTTTTTCAACGAGAGAAATACCTCCTTTGTCAGCGACATTCTCCCCCTGGGAAATGCCTTATTCGCCGCCACGGTGCACGGTGTTTATCGTTCGGGCGATCAGGGCGCGACTTGGAATGGCGTGAATACTGGCCTCGGAAGTGGACCGGCTCTCGCGATGGCTGAATTCGGGCCAGGCCGCCTATTGACGGCAACCCATGAAGGCCTCTATGCCACCAGGGATTCTGGATCCCACTGGACTTATTTGTCGAGTAAAGCGAAATTCAAAAGCATCCCCAATATGGTTTTCGCCTTGGGCCAATTTGCCATCACCGTGTTAGAGCACGACCAACTCTTTCGCTCCTCCGATCTCGGCAACACTTGGGAAAAATGGACGCCCTGGCCGGGCGGAAAGTTTTCAGGTTTTTCGGTGGTGGGTGGCGACCTTTTCCTGAACTCGGATACCGGCGGATTTTTCCGCTCGCAAGACTCGGGTCGCACCTGGCAATCGATGAAGGATGGGGTAACTCTGGGGATACGTAGCCTGGCGAAAACAAAGGCCGGGCTTTTCGGCGGCACCGCTTTGGGCGTCGCCAAGTTCGACTCCGCTGAGGGTACTTGGAAACTTGTGCCTTCGAATAACCCCCCGCTCGGAATAGATAGGCTTGCCGCGACGGGCGATACCCTATTCGCCGGTAAATATTTGGATGGCCTATACCGTTCCACCGACGGAGGCGCCACCTGGACCCATACCCTCGATGGCAATTCCGTCAGCCATTTAATGGGTCTCCTCATTTATAAGGACGCGGTCTTCGCCGCCTCCGATTCGGGCATCACCCTTTCGCGCGACAAGGGCGTCACCTGGACTGCTGTCAATGAAGGTCTGCCACCGCTCCACCCCGTGGTGTCCATGCATATCCAGGATGGTTTTCTTTTCGTCGGCGCGGGCGGCATTTGGAAACGCTCCCTATCCGACTGGGGACTGAATTCCATCGCCCCACGTTCGGCCCGCTCCCGTGCCCATAGCCCTTCCCGAGGTTTTCACCAGGCTCGAGGCCGCATCGCCTTCACCCCCGTTGGGGAAGAGAAAACCGCAAGGTTACGCGATGCCCTTGGGAAAAATTTACCCGACTAGGGTAACTTACAAGATACGGGGGGCTCAGTCCCTCGATCCTGGCCATCCAAACGCCCCCCTGCCTCGGCCCGCCTACCCCTGCAGCACGGTCGGCCTCGGCATCCCCCGTTATTTCTTGAGTTTGTCTTTGATGAATTCGTCGAGGGCGTCCGAGCGGAGTAGGCCTGCCAGGCGTTCCATGGCGGGAATGGAATACTCAGGCTTGGCCTGTTGCAGGTTTTCATAATAGCGTATCATGCAGGTGACACCAGCCTTGGCCATCTCGAATTCCGTAGGCGTGTCGAAATCGGCTTCGGTGGCATAACGCACATAGCCCACCCTCAGCATGCTAGCGACGCGACCCGCATCGGGATCCTTGGGCAGGTTCTGGATTTCTTTTTCAAATACCTTGGCCGTGCCCAACCTGACATAAGGCGCAGCGCGCCCCCAAGAGAGAACAGTCTTCAAGCTATCACTCCATGTATCCGCACCGGGATTCGCTTCGAGCCAAAGCGCTTGACGGTGAATCATCGGGGCAGCATTGCGGAAATCCTTTTCGGATTTCCAATCGGAATTCCCCGCCGAAGCGTCCTTGGCGAGAACGGGAGCAAGGGCAAGCGCGAAGGCGATCAGGATGGGAAATGGTTTTGTCATAGGCCTCAAGCTACCATTCCTCTTTCATATTCTCGAAACTACGGATCTCCGAAATGGGAAGGGTATCCAAGGTGAAGGTTGGGGCCACCGGAATATCCGACCCCTCGCTTCCTTTTTCTTCCCGCAGGACTCCCGTCAAAAAATCCATCGATCTTTTCTCGTATTCCCCTGTCGTCCTGTGGGAGCTCGATCTCACCCCCGCGACTAGGCGAAGGGTTCCGCCCATGTATTTGAAGTGGTACGATTGAAAATAGTCCTCCCATCCTCCCATGGATACCCCGTGGGATTGGATGGTTAGAGTATCGTTGCTGATAAATGGGCCTCCCTCATCATAGATGTCCTGCCCCATCCGTTGATCATACTGTGGAATGATGCAGGTATCACATTGTTGAATCAGGCGGTAGCCTTTCCCGCCTTCATGCCCGCTTCCCATTCCTAAGACGACGGCCAAAATCCGGTGACCCGTCCAGTCAAAGGGCTCGTTCCACGGCATGGAATCACGGAGCCCCGTTTCATCGCCTTCGATGATGAACGCATAATCCTGGCTATGGTCTTGGTTGAGATCGCCAGAGTCTAGACTAAAGATATTCCAGCCATAGGGTATGAAATCCTTGAGACGATCTCCCCAAGGCGGCAGTTTTGGCAGCTTCGTATCCCAATTGTCTGCACGGGGGGAAACAAGGAGAGAGACCCGGCTTGTATCCTGCTTGGCATCCATCCATCCCACCTGGAAAGCGATGGAATCCGGAGACAGCCAAAGTCCTAGCGCGAGCGGGTCTTGGTCCGGGAGGGTGTCCGGGTCCGCCACCGATAGCGCCTTCCTTGCCAATATTCCATTTTCCGTGACGGCTATGCACATTCCTATTCCGGACGCGACCCCGCGTATTGCTCCCGTAATGCCCGAGGACTCCTTCTCCCAATGCTCCCCATCCGCGGAGGAGAGGACGATTCCCGAATCTCCAACGGCGACGAACTTGTCCCCCGCCCAGGCAACACCGTGTAAATCCACTCGGGTGGGTGTTTCTCGCAGGGCGAAGGCAAAGTTGTAGAGTACGATTTCCGAATCTGCAAGCGAGACAATAGTCCCTCGTGGCCCCACCGCCACGAATGATCCGAGCGGTCCACCTCCCGAGCACGCCGCCTCAAGCGTCACATTAGTGCGCATATAGGTGCGCGACCATGATTCGGTATTCTCTTCATTGCTTGGGGAGGCGTGGAGTAGGACGCCGGAATCCAGCAAGGCTCCCGAACATTTCCCGGTGGGATGATACAGCCTCAAGAAGCGCCCTTCCCGAGAGGGCGACAAGATTTTCCAGGCATCTTTGCCCTGATCGCCATAGAGCGCGCCGCTGGCCCCGACCGCTACGAAGGAGCCAAAGGACGCTCCCGTATCATCCCAGGTCTTGTGATAAAAGACCTGCCGCAAATCTTCCTGGATGGCATTCCGCACTTGCCGCCACTTCTTCCCATCTTCGGCAACGAAGACGAGTCCCTGGGTGCCCACGGCACAGAAGCGACCGGCACCATAGGCAATGCCGGTGAGCTGTCCCTGGTCTGGAGAGACCAACTGAACAGGATTCCCGAAGTGGGATTCAGCGGAGGAGTTAGGGTTCGGTTTCCGATCGCAACCGATCCAAGAAAGGGCGGCAAGAACAAGAGAAATGGAAATGACCGTCGCCCGGGCTTTCATTCCCACGCGAAGTAACATTTCAGCTCCCATTTCCCAAGCATTCGGGCTTCGTGCGGGCAACCCAATTCGCTCCAAGCCCTGAACTCACGCGTCCCGGATGAGCCTGCGGGCAACGCCGGTTTCCTGGGCGGCTTGAATCACGGCCTTGGCCACCGCCGACACCACATTGGGATCGAAAACGCTCGGGATAATGTATTCCGCCTGTAACGATTCCCTGGGGATAACCCCGGCAATGGCGCGGGCCGCCGCCAATTTCATGGCGCCATTGATTTCTCGGGCCTGGCAATCCAGAGCGCCGCGGAAAATGCCGGGGAAGCAAAGCACATTATTCACCTGATTGGAATAATCGCTGCGCCCCGTCGCCACGATGGCGGCCACTTCGCGGGCTTCCTCGGGATCGATTTCCGGATCGGGATTGGACATGGCGAAGACCATGGGGTCCTTGTTCATGCCTTTCAAATCCTTCAACGTCACGAGATTCGGCCCCGAGACGCCGATGAAAACATCCGCGCCGCGCAGCAGTTCGGTGATGCTGCCCTTCTCATTATTAGGATTGGTCCAAGCTGCGAACTCCGCCTTTTCCGCGGACATGTCGGGTCGGCTCTTGTAAATCGCTCCCTGCCGGTCGCAGCCGATAATATTGCGCACGCCCACTTCATGCAGCATTAAGCTGCAAGCGGTTCCCGCCGCGCCAATGCCGAGTACTACCACCTTCAAGTCTTCGGCCTTTCTCCCTAAGACAACCAGAGCATTGAGAAAGGCGGCAGTCAATACGATGGCCGTGCCATGTTGGTCGTCGTGGAAAACGGGAATGTCCATGGTGGCTTGCAAGGCCTTCTCGATGGCAAAGCAGCGGGGCGCGGAAATGTCTTCGAGATTGATGCCGCCAAATCCAGGTGCGATATTTTGCACGATTTCGATGATCTTATCCGGATCCTGGGTGTTCAAGCAAATCGGATAAGCATCCACGCCCCCAAAAGTCTTGAACAACATGGCCTTGCCTTCCATCACGGGCATGGCGGCCAAGGGCCCGAGATTGCCGAGGCCGAGCACGGCCGATCCGTCGCTGACAATGGCGACCGAATTGCGCTTGATGGTGAGATTAAAGGCGGACTCGGGATTCTTATGAATAGCATTGCAAACCCGGGCAACCCCAGGCGTATAGGCCATGGACAATTCATCGCGGGTCTTCAGGGGAATCTTACTTGTGATGGCGATTTTTCCGCCGAGATGAAGCAGGAAGGTTCGGTCCGAAACCTGCACCAATTCCGCACCCTCCACGGCGCGCACGCGCTCGGCAATGGTCTCCGCATGAGTCGCCCCCGAGGTCTCGACCGTGATATCGCGAACCAGAAAGGCGCCCTCTCTTCGCACGATATCGATGGCGCCGATATTGCCGCCTGCGTCCCCAATGGCGGCCGTCAAATGGCCGAGCACACCTGGAAGGTTGGAGAGCTTGACGCGAAGCGTAATGGAATTGCTGGCGCTGGTGATAGGCTGCTTCATATCGGAATACCCCCCTAAAAGGAAATTGATATTAGCTCAAACCTAGCACTTGGAGGCTATCCGATTGTTTGAATCCCCATGTCAGAAGGTCAGAAAACCCCATGGCACGTCTAAAAATCACATTCCGGCTAGGGCCCGCGGGGGTTGGTCTCGGTTTACCGAAGTGTCACCCGGGCAGACCAGGTATGGGTGCCTGATGTGATGCGGAGCAGGCAAGTTCCAAAGCCATATCCATGGGACTTGGGAGACCACTGGATAAGTCCGCCACCGATTTCACCGCCCTGCCATTGCTGAAGCCGTCGGCCATCGAGGCCATGCAAGGTCACGCGCAAGCCTCTGGCTCTCATCGAGGGATCGATCTCGACATGCAAGGCCCCGTCGCGAAAGCTCCAGCGTATCCCCGCAGGGAGGCTAAACGAATTATTCAAGGATACGGAGCGAGGAGTGGGGACAAGCAAATCCTCCCGTGCGATATTTCTTTGCATCAACCAAGCCGATAAGGGAGTGCTTTCCAGGGCCCCATCCTCGGGGAAAATATCACTGCGATTCAGGCCCGGTACGCCGGCTGTCGCATACTCTTTCGCCTGCGCCGACGGGAGGGTGTCTTGTTCGAGAGCCAGCAGGGCATACTTGGAATCGATGAATCCCCAAGCGGCGGCAAGGGAGGCGGGCATGGTTTTGACCAGAGGATAAAAAGCGGTATGACCGAAAGTCCGGACAAATTGAGGGCCATCTTCCATGACAATGACCCGAGGCTTTTCAATCATCTCCTTGGCAATCTTATCTCCCTGATAGAATCTCCAAGTAATGCCTTCCGTGAGGGCCGAGGCTGAAAAAATCCGCAACTCTTCGATGCCCAAGGCCGCCCTTTCATCCAGGGCGATTTCTTTTCCAACCGAATCGTTTCCCGACCTCACCAAGGCCACAATCCGGGTTGTATTCGCTGGGTTCATCCCTGATAAATCCTTAGGCGGGCGAAAGACAAAATGCGCGGCATGCCCTTGGGTCCCAAGGGCATCTTTCGACGATCCTAAATAGGCGCGGGAGCCATTCGATTCCCCGAACAGCGGGGTGACGTAGAGCAAAGCTGCACCACTTCCTTCCCCATGGAAGTTGGGCCTAAAATGAAAGTAGGCATCGGGATCCAAGGTTAAAGGCTGAGAGCTTCCCGCTTCATTCTTGACCGTATTTAAGCTAAAATCATGCCGGTACGAGGTCAGGGCATAGCCCTGAATACCCAAACCAAAGCGTATCGTGACGGAAGCAATTTTTGAAAATGCATGCGGAAAAGAGCAACGCTGGGTGCTGTCCTCAAATCTTGTGGGAATGAGGTAGCGAAGCCGAAGCTTGCGCGACTCGTTTAAAGTGACGGGAAAGATGCTGAGGGCATACCTGGAACCACTCACCTTCTCCAACAAAGCAGGATCGCGAGGTGGGGGTGGATTGATCACATTGCGGTCGACCACTTCCTCATATTTCCTCCTCGCCATTTCCTTGGTCTGGAGCTTGCCCTTGAGAATCTTGTCGCCATTCCAAAGCAGCAATCCGGTCATCACCGTGCCGTCAGCCATAGTGAGCCGACCGGTTATTTCCAGGGAGCTCGGGGAATTCGGCGCGTTCGTGCTCGCTATTGTCTTAGCGTCTATTTCGAGCTCATGTTCCACGTCTAGATGATCCGGCTGCACGGTGATGGCAATTTTCTCACGAATGACCTGAGAGGATCCCTGCCACCCAAGGCCTTGGGTGGCCCGGCAAGAAAATTCTGCCCATTGGTCCGCGATGACGGGCAAGGTGGCGAATAGCAAACAGGTCAGGATTTTAAGGGGAGCTGGCATAGGTACTCCTAGAGTCTCTTTGTCTCAATGCAATCCGCATGCCCATTAGCAACTATCGAAATGGCTCTATTTGAAGCGATACCCGTTCCCTTTCCAAGCCTTGGGAAAGATCACGCGTCTCACTTTTGGGACTTCCTGTAGCGGAGCGCCGAAACCCAATCCCAAGTGCCCCCAGGGAAATGCCTATCATTCCAAGCATGAAAACCTTGTCCCGCTTACTTCGCTCGTGGCCCATTGGAATATTCTCCGCCACCTTGGCCTTGACGCCCGCCGCTTGGTCCTGCAGTTGTATGGGTATTCAGGATTGGGCCGCGCATGCGCGCAAAGCCTCCATGATATTCACGGCCAAGGTGGTCAAGGCTGAACAGCCTCCCATAGTCAAAGACGCCAATGGCAATATCCTCTTCCGATCCGATTCGCCCATCCGATACACGCTTCAAGTCACTCATGCCATCAAAGGTCTCTCGGAAAGCCGCGAAATAATCCTCAAGTCCGCCATGAGCAGCGCGTCTTGCGGTTATGGATTTCAAATCGACAGCGATTATTTGGTTTTCCCTTACCAAGTACAAGAGGATTCGGTGCTATGGACGGGGCTTTGCACCGGCACCATGTCTTTGAAAGAATCCAAAGCTCAAGGTATTCTCGATACAGTTGTATCCGCCACATCGACCTCGGTACGCGATCGCCGAATATCCAAAGCGAGACAAACCCACAAAATTTCCGCACCTCAAATCAACCAGCCCAGGGGACTTCTTGGACGAAAGGCGACGCCCGACAAGGGCCATCCCTAGGGTAACCTTCCTGTGACGGGGGGCTCAGCCCTCGATCCGCGCCATCCAAACGCCCCCCTGCCTCGGCCCGACTTACTACGCCGCATTGTCGGCCTCGGCATCCCCCTCCCCTGGGAGTGATGGCGATTCGATGTCGTCGGATGCTGCTTTCGATATTTTCTAAGCGCTGCGCCCCGCATCGGAGAGTGATTTCACGATGTCGAATAAAGTCGAATAGAGCATGGCCCCGTCAAAACGTTTTTGATTCCATTCGGGATGGGCTTCCGCCCATTCCAGGGCCAAGGGCATGGGAATGAGTTGTGGCTCTTCGTCCATGAGAATGCCGGTGAGCCGAGCCAGGCAATGGGGAAGGCTGAAAACATTGTCGATGCACACCATTTTTTCCGAAGTGATGTCGGCGCATTCTTCGGGCGGCGAGGTCACGAGAAAATCACGGCACACCGTCGGGCGCACGGGATGGATGGAGCAGGATTCGTTTTCGAGAAAAGGACAAGCCATGCCCAGTGAGAAATAGCGAGAACCAAATCGCATCCAACGCTGATCTTGAGTTTCTCCTGCCAGCAATTCCAATTCGAGATTTGCTTCGCTCAGATTTTTCTGCAGGCTTTCGAAGCGTCCGAGAATTTCTCCACGGCGCGCCAATGGAAAAGACAAGAGGAGATCGCGCAAGAAAAAGGCTTCGGGGATGGAAAGGGGCACGGCTTGCCGGCAGCAGGCACCGCAGCCAGGGCCACAAGAAATTTTCGTTTCGCCATCCGAAATAGCGGCGTCTACGGCTTGCTGGGTGATGCGTTCCGACAGAGGGAAAAGCTGATGCGCGAATTCTGCCAATCGCATCGGTGCGTCCGGAAGGGGCAAGGCACCGCGCAAGGGACCAAAGCGCGTTTCCATGTCGATTTTAAATGTGCGGGCCATGAAGGCAAAGCTAAGTCAAGGCATGACTCTTAAGGTGCGGCCCATCCAGTCGCGATGCTTTCGCATCGGAGCCTTCGCGCCTTGCTTCGCCGATCGGGGTCGAATGGAAAGCGCATTGCTGTCATCGCAAGGCTGTCCCACGGCGCGCAAGAAGAATAGGAGGCCAATGGAATTCAAGGCTGCGCAAGAAAATTGTCCGTCGGTTGGGGCGAAGGCTGCGTCTTTCGCCAAGCGGGTCAAGGGCCTTTCTGACCCCAGGAAAAATTGAAATTGTTCATCGGCCCCGGTGGGCTTGTAATAGAACCAGCGTTCAAGGCCGGCTTGGGACTCGAAAATATCCAGAAGATTAGAGGTTTGCGAAATGATTGCGGTCTCGTCTAAGGTTGCGTGAATATTGCCGAACTCCGTAATCCAAAGGCGAGACTGTCCCCCGCGACTTTGCTGCGCCGAAGTCAGTTCCGCAGTCAGGGATGCGAGCTTGGTTTTCCATTCGGTCTTGCCCTGGGCCGGTGGGCGATCGTCATAGGGATAAAAGTGCAAGGACAGGATATCGGGCTTGATCGATGGGTCTAAGCTCGCGAAACATTGGGTGGCATAATCCGCCGTGCCCCAATGGAGAAACCGGGAAAAAAGGGTATTGCGAAGATTGGCATAAACGGAATCGAAGCGGGCTTGGCCGGGAGAACCTAATCCCGCTCCAATCAGAGCTTGGCTTAAAAACTCTTCCATCTTGGGACGCAAATCTTCGGCGACTTCCTTGGTGAAAAGCGAACCGAAGGCCACCGTTGCCGAAGGGTTTTCCGCCTTGATGATTCGATAGTATTGCGAAAAAAGATTCGCATACTCCGAAGGCAAAAGCGGGGGAAATAAATTGGGCTCATTGCCGATTTCCCAAACCGTTCCAGGGATGGGGGGCATGCGTGCTTTTTCCCGACGTAAGGTTTGCACGATTTGAAGGCTCTCGGCAGCAATTAAGGCCGAAGTCGGAGGCGAATACCAATTGAATACGGGTTTGGGGCCGAGAGGAAGGGTAAACCAAATGGCCAAGGCCTGGCCATAAGCGCTGATCTTGTTCTGAAAATCCGCAATGCTTAAGCCCAAGCCATCGACGCGCTCGGTCAATTTGGCTACGCGGCGAATCACTTGAAATCCCGGCGCGGGATCGTTTGCAATGGAGGTGGAAGAAAGTAAGGTTGTCAGCGTATCTTGGTTGCCTTCGAGCACATAATGCGACAGGCGGAACTTTTCCGCAAAGGCCTTGCCGCCCGTCCCGACAAAGCCATAGCGCAAATCGGGCTCAGCATTTCCGATTTGAAAAAGCAAAAGCACAAACAAAAGCGAAAAGCAGGCGGTGCGGAAACGGACTTTGGCGCTATTGCTTTTCATATAGGCCTGTGAGCGAAGCCAAGGAATGCCCTTTGGATCGCCTTGCCATATTACGACCGGATAGGGCCATGCGGCAAGTTGGACTTCACCTGGGCCGATTAAAGGTCAAATAAGTCGCCTACCCGCTTCGCAATGTCTGGGCTCAAGGAAAAGCCATCTTGCCGCTAAGAGATCGTGGAATGACCTTTAATAGCTTGCGAATTTCAACGCTAAAAGGACCCATCCCATGATTCCATTCCTCGCCGTTTTGCTGGCGGTTTCCGTTTCCTATTCCAATGAATACGGTTATGACCCAACCCCAGCGGGTTGGCCGGAGCCGTCTTTGCGGGCCAAGGTGATTGTGTCGGAAATTGCGGCGGCCAAGGTTTCGCTATTTGCTTGGGCGGAAAAGCGCCAATTGCATTTGGTCTCCATCGAATCGAGCCGCAATGGACTCGAATGCGTTTTCTCAGGACGGCCCGAACGCATTGCGGCGATTCAGCCCGATGTGTCGAGCTTGGGCGAAGTCACGGATTTGCATTACTATGCCGCCGATCGCAAACGTGAACAAGAAGATCTCGGTTATGAGTGGGTGCGCAAGCAGGAAGAAGTGGAGACGCTGAAAAAGGCACAGGCCACCACCCACGAAGCCTCCTCGCAAGCGCAAATACTTAGAACCCTGCAGGAACAGCAAAATGAACTCGGGGTTTTGGAAAAACGCCTGATGCGCCTGCAAACTTGGGATACGGTCGCAACAGCGAAGTTGACCCTGAATACCGAAATGAGCACGCCCAGCGTCTCGAATCTGGCCTTTGTCAATATGCCAGGCGTCGAATATGCTGCCCTGTTTTTCGAAAACCCTTCGGATGAATTTTCGGCGTCGGCCTATCAAGGCGCGCAAATCAAATATCTATTCACCCGGGGCAAGTCCTATTTAAGCGTAGGGCTTTTGCATCCCATCACCGAACCGGCCAAACAGGATTCCCTGGCGGCGACGGAATTATTCCTCTTCGCTTTCGGCCAGGATTTTTATTCGCGCCGCCTGGGGCAAGGCCTGCGTTCTTTTTTCAATCTCTATACCGGCTATCAAATCGGTGGAGCCTATTTAACCAGCGATGCCAATTCCAATCTCATCTGGCAAGTCACGCCCTGCCTCGGCCTGGAGCTTGTGAAAACCAAGCGCATGCTTTTGGATGCACGCGCCGGTTATTTCATCCCCTTCGATCACAACCGTGAATTGCGCGGCCTGCTCACCCAGGCCAGCTTCAATTTCGTGTTCTAAGGGACTTAGCCCTTAGCCCTTGGCTTCAACCTTCCTTTTTCATAGGCCAGGCAAGGGCCCATATCATGCCGGGCCGCAAATAGCGGCCCGCCGTATACTGGAGGCCATGGCTAAGCAGGAAGTCGTGCAGTTTGGGAACCAGCGCCGCCTCTGCCGGGGTTGCTCCGGAAGCGCCAAGAGCCGCTGCGAACCCAGGGTAACTCTGGCGTGACGTTGCTTCGGGGCGACCTTCGCGGGAAAGCAAACCGGCTTTGATTAGGCGCTCCACCCAGGCCTTGGCCTCGGGCTTGGAGATTTCCAAAGCCGCCGCCAGCTTTTCGGGGGTGAGGACCACGCTGCCATTGAAGCCTTCGGGCGCTCCGAAGGGGATGCGGGCCTCGTCATAGAGATTGCGGTAGCCGGTTTCCAGCAAGTCCCAGGCTTCTTCATGCAAGCCGAGTTTGGCGCAGGTGGCGGCTAGGCTATGCTGCACGCCGAGCCAAACGTCTTGGGCCTGAAAGGCGGGCAGGGTCGAGCCATCGCGGGCGACGAGATTGGCCGCTCCTATCCAAGGGCTATTGCGGCGATAATTGAGGGCGAGCACGGTTTGGGCCGCGCGGCGCGCTTCGGAATCGGGAGTGAGCGGCGGAAGTTGCAAGAGGCGTAGCCACAAATCGGCGAGTAATTGATCGGCAAAGACGTCTTGATTGACAACGCCGTCGCGGGCGTCCTTCCAGAAGTGATAATAGCCCGCTTTGTCGTCCCAAAGCGCGGCGGTTAAGGCTTGGGCGCTTTGGTCACGCTGGGTTTTCCAGGCTTCGGCCAATTCGATATCGCGCATGGCCTTGGCCAGGGCTTCACCCACGGCGAGCGCGGCCACCCAAAGAGAGCCGCAATAAATCGATATGCCCCGCGATTCAAGATTATCGAAAGTGTCATCAGTGCCATTTGTCAATGGAATGGGCGAATTGCCGGTGCGCATCTTGTCGAGATAATCGATGGCGGCGCGCGCGGCGGGCCAGCAGGCGCGCAAGACTTCGGAATCGCCCGTAACCCGGTAGTGACGCCAAAGCAAAAGGAGATATTTGGGGGCGAGGTCTTTCCAGTGCTTGACATTATGCCAGATATAGGCATCAGGCGAAGGATCAAAGGGGCTGCCCATATCATGCGGCACGGCGCCTTCGACGCCGCGCGGGCCTTCCAGCCGCTCTTCAGGCAAGTCGGCATAGGGCTCATGCATGTACTCCCAATGCCGCCGCCGTCTGGGGTCATCGGAGCGTATGGCGTGGGCGAAGTCGCGTAGCACGCAACCGTCGAGGCGGGGTAACAGGCGCAATACCGAGAAGCTGCCGTAGAAATACACATCGAGTGAATTGAAAAAAGGATAGTCGGCGCATTCGCGTATCCAAAAGCGATCGTCTATGTCCCAAACCGTGGCATCGGCCAAAAATCCCAAGGTATTGGCGAGCTGGGTGAGTAGGCGCTCCGGTGCGCCGTTCTTGCCCTGGAGTAATAGTTCCGGCAATTCGCCGAGCTGGGCGCTGGCGGCGTGATCGGCGGCGATGCGCGCCAATAGGTTAGGACGATCTCGCAATACATCGGCGGCCATGGCTTCGGAACGACCCGCGGCCTCTGGGTAGAACTCGGTGTATTTCTTGCGCGAATGAAAGGGGTGCATGTCAATGCTTGGCCAATCCAGCGCCAATGAAAAAGTCACTTCGCGCCGAGCGCCGGGGGGTAACATCACGGTGACGCATAGCGCACCCAATCCTCTCTCGCGTCCGGTGGCCAAGGGGAGGAGGCGCGAGGTTTGCAAACGGCCCGTGCGCAAGGCTTCTTTCACCAAGCCGACTTCGTTTTCGGCATAGGCTGTCGGCGTGGCAGTGGCCCAAAAGCCGGGTGCTTCGGGCGCTTCGACCAAGGCGGACATGCTGCCGCGAATTTCACCGCTCTCTTGCCCGGGCTCCTGTTCCAGGGTGAAACCGATGGCCCGGCTCTGTGCCCCCAGGGGTGTTTCGACGAAGCGTCCGCGCTGATAGCGGGCGGTGCGGACCAGATAAAACCAAGCGTCTTGCACGCCGGGCCGCGCCTTGATGACTTCGTCGCCGATGAAGTTTTCCAAGGTGAAAACCAAGGTCGCCTCACGGGCTTCGGCAGTGGGATTTTCGATTTCAAAAACCGTCCCCGATACGGGCAAGCTGCACCAACGCTCGTCGCCAGCAATCATGGGCGTGAAAGCCAAGCTACGCAGGCGCAGGGCATGATGCTTCGAGTTGAATTCGGTTTGCGCCAGGGGATAAAGGCCTTGATAACTCATCTCGGCAGCGCTGTAGGCGTTTTGTCCCGCGAGAGTTTGCACTTCGCTGTCACCGGTTAAGGCTGTCGCATGATCGGCAACCAATTCCAGGGACGAACCAAAAACATCGAGCAATAAAGCCCGCGATAAGGTGGGTGACGGCCCCGCCGCCAGGGCTTCGCGTGTGCGCGGCGACAATTCGATTTGCCATCGCTGCAAGGCTTCGGCATTGTCTTGGAAAAGCCGGGGGTGCGCCGCCATGCTCGCAACGACTTGGGCCACCTCGGCTTCGCTTTCCTCGCCGCTCAACCAGGGTTTGCCATCCTGCTTCAGCAAGGCCGCGAAACGATTGCGGCGCAAGAGGCCGCCAGCATCCGCAACGCGCAAAGGCGCGTCGGCGCGTCGCTCACCAAAGAAAAATGAATGCAGGCGAATCGACTCCTCGGGCTTGGCCGTGAGGTGCAAGCCGCCCACTGCGGAAATCACGGGCGTTGTTCCCGCGGGCGTCAGGGTGAAAGCCGAGCCTATGCCACCCATGGGCATGCCGGTTTCACGCGGGCTGCAAGCAATGGGGATATACCAGGGTTGCATAAAGGGTTGGGCCGAACCGGCCTGCATCAAATCGGAAGCTTGGCCGCAATAAGTGCTTTGCGCCAGGGCAAATTCAGGAGTCGTTTTTGGCACGGGTAAAATGGGCCGTCAGGGAGGTGAAAGTCGGCCGCAACCTTGGTGACGAAATAGCAAGATTTGGTTTGCCGCACGGTGGAGACAAAGACGGGTTTTACGACGCTTTTGGAGCCGTTCGAGGTACTTTGCGCACCCATCATGATGAACCCCCTTCTTTTTCTCACGGCGGGCGGCCTGGCCATGGACGCCGTCGCCGTCGCTATCGCCGCTGGGCTGGCCCATCCCAAGGTCCGCTATGCAGAAGCCGTGCGCATGGCCCTATGCTTCGGATTGTTTCAAGCCATGATGCCCTTGATCGGCGCGGGGGTGGGCGAGGTGGCCAAGGGCTGGCTGCAACCCTATGATCATTGGATAGTCCTGCTGGTGCTCGGTGGCATCGGTCTCAAGATGATTCGCGAAGGTTTAGCGCGCGATCCCGAAGCCGAGGAAAAACCGGACAAGGCTGGCCATCCCTTCGCATGGCGCTCGCTTCTTCTGATGGGTTTGGTCACCAGCTTGGACGCGCTTGCCGTGGGGCTCACCTTCGGGGCCATGGGCATATCTCTTTTATCTGGAGTCACGGTTATTGGATTAATTACCGCTCTCCTCTGCTGGCCCGCGATTCACTTCGGTGCCCGCGTCGGATCGCGCTTCGCGCATCGTGCTGAAATGTGGGGAGGGATTGCCTTACTCGCCGTTGGCATGCGCGTTTTCATCGATCACATTCAGAGGGGCATTTAGCAATACGGCCCAAAACCCTAATTTCGTACCCCGAGGGGCGGCCCATTTCGTACATCGCGCATCCCTGTGCGGACCTGATTGTCCAAGAAGTGTGACGCAAATAAAAATCAATGTTCATGCGGGTAAAACGCATATCTTTCGCCCTGAGTCGGGATTCATTCCCGGAAATTCAACAAGGGGAAAAATATGAAGCCATGGATTTGGGGATTACTGGTTTCGGCTTTGCTGCCAACGGGTATGCAAGCCGCGACGGTTAACGGGAAAGTGACGAAACAGGGAAGTGACACTGCCGTGGCCGAGGCCACGGTCATACTCCGCCAAGGAAATCAAGGGCGTGACACCGTGGTGACCGATACCGCCGGTGCCTTTAGCTTTACCGATGTCGCGGTGGGAAATTATACGGTCATTGCATCCAAGGCCGGTTTTCTGAATTCGGCGAGCTCTCAGGCCAATGCAGGAACGGCAGACACCACCATCAGCCTGGCCAATATTTCTCTCTCGCCTATACCTGCTCCCGGCAAAGTGGCTGGCGTTGTGCGCCAATTGCCTGATAGTGCCTTGGTGGCAGGAGCTAGGGTAATTATTCGCCGCACCAGTAGCACCAGCTTTGCCGATACCGTTGAAACCGCAGCCGATGGCGCTTATTCTTTCGACTCGGTTCCGGTGAATACCAATTATGTGGTGGTTGTTTCTGATAGTGGGTTCACCACCAGCACCACGAATGGCGTCAATGTATTGACTGCGGCCACGACGACTTTGAATGTCTTCCTCGCCCCAGTGGGATTGCCGGGTAAGGTCGCGGGCGTGGTCCGCAAGTCCGCCGACAGCACCGTGCTAGCAGGCGCAACCGTCATCATTCGTCGCACGACGGGTACAGGCTTCAGTGACACTCTGGTCTCAGATGCTGAAGGAAAATTCGGCTGGGATTCGGTTCCCGCAGCGAGCTATACCCTCGCCACCTCGGCCACGGGTTATGTCACGGGTAACTCTAATGTCACGGTGACTGGCGGTGTCACCGCCACACCCACGGTTTATTTGGCCGTGCCTCCCTCTCCCGGCAAAATCACGGGTGTGGTGCGTAAAATGCCTGACAGTTCGGTGGTCGCGGGTGCGACCGTTATCATTCGCCGCAACAATGGCGGGACTTTCGCCGACACGGTCATTACCGGCGCCACGGGTGCCTTTTCTTTTGATTCCGTCACTGCGACCACCTATACCCTGACGGCCTCCGCCACGGGATTGGTGACGCGCACCATCAACAATGTGACCGTGGGCAGTGGAGCGACCGTGACGCCGATAGTGGTTATGGCTGTTCCTGCCGCACCTGGCAAGGTGGCCGGTGTGGTCAAAAAAATGCCTGACAGTTCGGTAGCCGTGGGGGCAATGGTGATTTTGCGTCGCCAGAATGCCGGGTTTGCCGATACCGCGACTTCAGGCGCGGATGGAAGCTATACCTTCAATGATATTACCGTCGCTTCCGGGTATTCCATCGTCGTGAGTCTGGCGGGCTACCTCACTTCCACGACCAATAATATTGCCGTGGATACGGCTAAGACCACCACCGCCAATATCGTGATCGAGCCCATTCCCGCGCCTGGCAAGGTGGCCGGTGTCGTTAAGAAATTGCCTGACAGTTCGGTGGTCGCAGGCGCCACCGTCGTGCTGCGCCGCTCGGGTCAAGGCGGGTCGGTGGATACCGCGGTCACTGGTGCCAATGGCGCCTATAGCTTCGATACCGTTGCCGTTGGCACGGGCTATTCCATCACCGTCTCAGCTACCGGCCTCACCACCGGCACGACCAATGGTTTGGCAGTCACCACCGGCGCGACCACCACGGCCAATGTCGTTTTGGCGCCTCCTACCGTCGGTACCTTGATTGTCTATGTCGGCTTGGATTCGGCGACCAATCCCGCCATCAGCGGTGTGGCCTTGGTGGCCACCAGCGGTGGACGGCAGATGACCGGCATCACCAATGCTTCGGGTTATGCCACTTTCGAAAAAGTCATCACAGGCAATTATTCGGTGACCGCCACCTTGGCCGGCTATGTCGCCAAGGGAGGTAGCCGCGCAGTGACTGAAGATGGACTCGATACCTTACGAATCAACCTGGCCCGTGCTACCGATTCCAATACCAAGGCCTTGACGGGAATCGTGAAAGGCGCCGATAGCGCCGCCATTGCCGGTGTCATCGTGAGCTTCCGAACCAATGGCGCAAGTGCCATCACCTTGCTAGATACCACCAATGCCAGCGGCGAATTCTCCTTCAGCGGATTTGCAAGTACGGTCAATAATGGAACCTTGACTCTCAGCAAGGATGGCTATGTCACCCAAACCGTGAACAATGTCAGCCTAACCGCGGCGACCAATGCGCGCAATGTGGTCTTGCAAAAATCTCCGGCGTCCTTGAGGCGCGCTTTGGCGGCCAAACGCAATGGCTTGCAGGTGCAAGCGCGCCAACCTGGCCTTTTCCTATTGCCCGGCGGCCAAGGACGGCTAGATATAATGGGACGGCGTTCAAAGCTGCCGCTCTAAGAGCCGAAGCGGGTTTGGCCAGGAAATTCAGCAAGTCTTAACGAGGTGAATTCAGGGAAAAGCAAATAGCAAAAAACTATTTGCTTTTCCTACCCACCAAATTATACGTCAAGTTTTTGTGACCGTTTACGAAACGCTTGCCTTTTGACCTTGATATTCCTGTTGTAAATGGCGCGCGATCTTCGAATACGACCGAGCCGAAACTGGCTCCATTGCTAAAATAAAACCGAACCCTACCCCAGATACCGGGCATAAAATAGGGTGTTGCGGTTTGAAAGTTGTATCCCATTTTCATTGATTTAAAATTGAAATCTC